>JASEHL010000042.1 GCA_030018805.1 Patescibacteria group bacterium | reverse complement strand
CTAATTTATTCCATTCCAGCTCTAAATTAAACACAAAAACTGGGGCTGGGTTAATTTTTATTTCACCCTATATTATAAACCGATCAAATATCGTGTCAATACAACAATTTTATTCGATTGTTAAAATGTTTTCGGCGATCCAGGTTTTGGTCCGCGTTGTTTTTCCGATTTTATATCTGAAAGAAATCGTCGCGTCATAGCTTCCCCGAGCCCATTTTTTGTGGTTGAGAATCGCGCTTGCGACGGTATTCACGCCGCTTTTTCTCGCTCTTGATATTTTCAATTTTTTGCCATTGATTCTCACAGTCACGTTCTTCTTTTTGGTCGAGAGATTGAGGTTTTGAAAGGTGAAATTTACTTTTCGTTTGGTTTTCTTGGCGCTATAAGTCACGTTCGCCGGACTCAAACTGGTCTGATTATATTTCCAAACAGAAATCCGGTTTCCCGAGGCTCCGCCCGAAATAACCAGGAAGGGTTCGTTCGTGAAAGGATCGAAAACGAAGGAACTGTTTCTGTTTCCACTGCTATATTCAGTGAACCCCGCGCTGCCAACCTGTTCCCAGCTCGAGCCATTCCATTTCACAACTGACATTTTGTCAGAATAAGCGCTATCTCCAAAAGCAATAAGGGGTTCGCTGGTCACGGGATTGAAAGTGATTGAAGGTTCATGGATATCACTTGAAGAAAACTGCGGGTTTCCCACATATTCCCAGCTGGAGCCATTGAATTTCATCACCGTGGCCTTGTTCTCGTCGTTTGTCTCGTCCGCAAAAACGACATATGGCTCATTGGCAGAGGGATTGAAAGCGATGTCAATGAAATCAACGCTTGTCGGGCTGAATCCGGCATCACCGACCGTTTCCCAAGTGGAGCCGTTAAATTTCTTCACTACAGCCTCCAAAGAAACATTCATATCGCTAAAAGCAAGATAAGGCTCATTCGTGCTGGAATTGAAAGCCATTGCCAAAGTGTTGCTCACCGGACCTTCGCTCACTGCCGACGTTCCCACATTTTCCCAGTTCGTGCCATTGAATTTTTTGACAAACGCCAGTCCTCCCGAGTTAGCGTCAGCGTAAGCCAAATAGGGTTCATTGGTTCCCGGATTGAAAACCAGGCGGAGAAAACCGGCTCCTCCGTCGTTGAAAGTTTCGTCCCCGACATATTGCCAGTTCGTGCTGCTCTGGTATTTCAAAACTGAAGCTTTTCCGCTCCGGGCGTTGTCGCGATAAGCGATGTAGGGCTCGCCCGAACTGTTGAAAGCGATTTGAGCGTACGACGCGGAAGCATAGCTCATTCCGGGCGTTCCCACGTCGCTCCAGGAAGAGCCGTCGAATTTTTTGACCGTCGCCCGCCAATTGTTGGTGTTGTCCCGATAGGCGATATACGGCTCATACGTCAAAGGATGGAAAGCGAGCGATGGCCAATAGCCATTGTCTCCGATAGCGCTCGATCCGACATTTTCCCAGTCCCCGCTCGCGGCTTTGGTTGGAGAAAAACCGGCGCTAAAAACAAAAAATCCCAGCAGAAAAACGCCGAGAACAGCAAAAAGACTCTTGTTGTTTTTTATACTCATTTATTTTTTTACCCCGTTGAATAATTTTGCGAAGCGAAATTGTCCCGACTTCGTCGAGGACATTCAACTGGGGTGAATTTTTATTTTCACTCCTGTGGAAATTATACCATAAACCCCAAAATACGCGCAATCGGCGGGATTTTGGAGGGTTGGTTTTTTATGTTTTAAATTTTCTTAACTTTTCAACCGCCCCTATAAGCTCTCTAAAGTCATGAATCATCGCGTTTGGCGAGCCTTTTTTGAGTCGGCTTTTGCCATGGTATCCCCAAGTGACGGCAATCGTCGAGACCCCAACTTTCTTCGCTTCGCGCAAATCTTCTAAGGTATCTGTCACGAAGATGCATTCTTCAGGTTTCAAGGCATATTTTTTGAAAATAATTTTGAATTTCTCGACTTTTGATTTATGGGTTTTTTCTCCCAAAATTTTATCAAAGCATTTGGCTATCCTTGTTAAGTATAGAAATTTATCAATAACTTTTTCCCGACTGCTTGAGATTATAAAAAGTTTATGTTTCTTCGCTAATTTTATGATCTGCTTTTCTATTGGAAATAAATGTTCTTTAGATATTTTTTCATGATAACTTGCCCAAAAATACCTTGTCTCTTCCCTTGTAAAACTCAAGACTGTACTTTCATAGACGTTCCCCTCATGAAAATCCCTATATATTTTTTCCGGGATAATTCTTTTCCGTTCAGCAAGAATGTCGAGAGACATTCGAAACGTATCCGCAATTACTCCGTCGAAATCAAATATAATCGCTTTTATCATAAAATATAATAAATTTTTCCCGATGGGATTTTGGAGGGTCAAAAAATTACCCGTGCCTTAAGGATATCTAGTACAGTATACTGTATTACTGTACTAGTCTTCTATTTATTCTTATCTAGTGCGTTGAGCAGCAGAAAATGAAGCGGGTATTTTTTCTTGATCGCCTGCCAGGAAAACGGAACTGCCGGCAGACTCTCAATTTTCCGTTTTGCTTCTTTCTTATTGTGCCTCTTTATGATCTCTTGGTATCCTCCGAATCCGTTGTTCAACCATTTTTCAACGTGAGAAATAGTCGTTTTACCAACTTTTAATTGTTTTCTGATTTCTTCATAATCAAATCCTTCCAAGAGCATTTTGGCAATTTGGATTCGCCGCGAAATCATGACAACCTCGCTAAGCGTGAGCAGGTCTTTGAAAAATTTTTTCACTTCATCCCTGCCACGCAGAAGCGAAACCATCGAATAAAATTCTCCCAAATATTTTTTCTTCTCAAATTCCGACAGCTGATTGTATCTCATTTTCCCCGGCATATGTTTGTTTTTAGATTTCAAAGGATAAGAACGTTTAGTACAGTATACTGTATTACTGTACTGGAATTTAAATTGGATTCTTTAATACCTGGCCGAGGACCGTCCCCGACTGAATCCTTTAAATCACCCAACGGGATTTGGGAAAAACACTAAATTGTTTTTCTATTCCCTCGGCCTGTTAGACTCCTCTGGCCCCGGTGCAGTAACGCGAAGTCTGGTATATTTATACAAATCATTTATTGGTATTGCTTTTCCTCTTTCCAATGTTTTATTTTCATATAACTTGCCCATCTCATATACCTTCCCTAAAAAAACTTTCGATAGCCGGCCCAGCTGATTAACACCCTCACAATCAGCTGCCACATATTTCATAGAAAGAGTAGCAACCCCGACAATATTTTTTTTATTATCATTTTCAGGCGACAACATCAAGCCAACCTGCATTTGCTCAAAAGGATTTACGGAATGTGCTACATGCTTATCTCTCATGTCAAGATAAAATTTATGTGCCTTGTGCGGTTCTCCTTTTAATCCATCAAGTATCGATTCGTCCAAGCCGAATCTTTTGCCGCTCTTGAAACACCTTGCATATTTAATCAATGCTGTCGTCCAAAAACTTTCGATAAGCAGGCTATCCTTGGATTTATTTTTTAGCATCTCTTCAAGGCGCAAGCATATTTTCATTATTGAACCTAAATCCTGAACAATCGCGCTTAAATCAGCCAGTATTTTTGCTTCTTCGAATTCAATTTTGGCTATTGGATTTTCAATTTTTTCTTTTTCCATAAATTAAACTTCTAAAACATCCTCCCGCCGATCTCTGCAGTATCTTTGTCGGGGACAATCAGCACGCATTTACCCTGGGCGTTCGGGACACCGAGGGTGAGACCTTCGGGCATAATTACTTACCTTGTTACGCAACAAACTCATTGTTTCCGCCTTAAACCTACCACTCCCAAGCCGAAAAATCAATTTTGACAAAAAGAAAAGGGCGGGCCGCTTTGGAGCAGCCAACCCTTGCGATTTCTCAACGCCGGCGAGGCGCTAAAGGACGCTTTTTATCAGGAGTTCGGGATATCCCACGTAATCCAGGATATTGGATGTCATCGAAAATCCCTGATGCTCGTTGAAAAAACTTTGGAAATACCCGTAGCCGCTTCGGAACATTCCATATGTGACGAAGATATCCCGGCCGGAATATTTTATCGCCACGCGGGAGCTTGAACCGCTGCACCACTCATGAAAGATGATGCTTTCCAAATCGTCCCGCGGCCGATAGATCCCCCAGAGATACCGCCCGTACCGCCTCGCAGGCGGAAGAGTATGGTCAATGTAGATATTCCAGACTCCCGCCGGAATGTTTTCATTCTCCCTTGCCAAAAGTTCGGCATAAGTCGGGGTGTTCGGAAAATATTCAACCGCGAACAGCCAATTCGCTTTTTCCTCCAGCATGTGCGGGATGAAATCCAGTTGATCGGGATAACCGCGGAAAACATAGGCTTCTTTGTCGGGAAGCCTCAAGCTTCCCTGGAGAGCGGATTCTTTTATCCATCCGGAAGCACCGATAATATTGTCGAATCCACTTCCTTTGGCTAAAGCCATTTTTTCGGCGAATGTAAGAATGAGAATCATGAAAAATTTGCCGGTCTTTTTGTGCGGATTGAGAAAGTACAGAACTTTCATAGTGACGCCCTCCGGATTTTTCCCGGCTGTTCTTGCCGGTTTATTTGTCGTTTCTTGTTTAAAACCTACCATTTCCAAGCTGAAAAATCAACAAAAAAAGTGCTCATTTTTCACCACGTGGATATATTTGAGCACTTTTGCCGTTTCCTAATCTCCGAGATTAGGAAAAAAACGGGAAGGGATTTCTTATATGATTTCCTTGAGTAGTCCGACCATGAAGTCAAACGACGGGTCATTCAAGATGATAACATCATAAAGCTCTTTATAGTGCTTCAGGTTTTCTTCCACTTTTTCGTTGAGAAATCCTATCTTGATGATATTTTCCGCGTCAAAACCCTCACTCATGCCGACATCTCCCGGGCCGTCTCCCAGAAGCAGAATGTTTTTTCTGTCTTTGATGAGTTCGTATACCGGAAAATCACGAATGGCCGTCTCGTCTTTATTGAGAGCGTGGATGATTGGGTTTCTTGCTTTTTTCATATAGCCGTTCTCATTCCATTCAAAAAAATTCGAGACGATGTGGATATTATCAAGAAGTTTTCCTTCTTTTTCAAAAAATAGGGTGACGGCTTCGCCGCCAAGACCAGTCGCCGACATGATGACGAAAGGAACCTTCCGGGCGTGGAGATGGTCAATAAAATTGACGACCCCGTCTCTCAATCTGATTTTTTTTGAAGCGACAACCTTCCCCAGGTCCTTTATATTGAGCTTTGATTCAATCAGCAAATCGAAATGCTTCGTCCACCATTCTTCCATGGCTTTTTTGCGCTCCTCAATCGGAATTGAAAAATCGATTTCCACGGGATAATATCTATCGCGGAGAGCGTAAGCTTTTTTCGGATAATCAGGAGTTAGATATTTTTTGTCTCGCAATATCGCCATCAGGGAATCTCGCCTGTGCCCATCAACCGTGGCATAGGTCAACGTCCTGTCGAAATCGGATAAAACATGCGATTTGCCCGCCCCGCCCCGCCGAATCGCTTCTTTTTTTCTTTTGAATTCTTCCGGATTTGCAATGATGATGTTTTTGTTATTTTCCATAAGATTATAAGTGAAATCTACCATTCCCAAGCGGAAAAATCAATTGTACAGAAAGTGCTCACTTTTCATCACGTGGTTTCAGTTGAGCACTTTTTAAAAAGAAAAAAATCAATAAAAAAAGAGTCAGGCATTGAACCTGACCCCTTTTGCGAGTTTAGCAACAATAACTTCAGTTTTCCGAAACAGAGACGGAAACTCCTGTCACGCCGCTCTGGCCGCCATGGCTGTCGGAAATTGTGACTAAAGTTTCTCTCGTCCCTTTTTTGAAATTGATCATCATCGCTCCGTAATTGGCTTCTGTTTCTTTTGTCCAGCCGTTTTTTGTCATTTCATCCCTGTATTTATTGGCCACGTCGTTCAGGCTCTGATTCACTTCATATCCGACCATATAGCTGGCTTTTGTCCCGTCCGCGGGATTGGCCGGCGTGGAAGTGGCCAGGGTGATTTTCGCGCCGCCATAAACAAACACGTCCGAAGGAAAATCAGATGGCAATTTAATGTTTCCCGTTTCGGAAGCGGAAAAAGTCCCTGATTCGGTCTTGACGTTCACCGAATTTCCGTCAGCGCTTACGTCCGCCTTCCCGCCCGTGCCCTGTTCGATCGCTTTTTCCAGCATATTTTCCCCTATCTTTTGGCCGATCTTTTGCGACACTCTCGCCTTGATGCTGCGCATCACAAAATAACCGCCCGCGAGTACCACAATTCCCAGAACGACAACAACCACTATGATTATCAAAGCGGTATTACTGCTTTTCTTGGGCTGTTGCTGTCCAGCCGGCTGTTGCCCCACCGGCGCTTGCTCGGCGGGTTTTTGTCCCGATTGTTCCATTGTTTTTTGTTTAATAATAAAAGAGCCTTGCTTGTTTCTATGTTACCATATGTTGTCATTTAGTGAAAACCTGTCATCCCCAAGCAGGAAAACCAATACAAAATGAAAGAAAATCGGTTCTTATATGTTATAATATTTATAGCGTTTATAAACATTAATTTCCAAAACCATGAAAGGATACGTCGTAAATATAGAGGACGCAACCAAAGAAAACGCCAATTTTCGCAAAGTTCTCTACACGGCCAAATTCAACCAGTTGGTCGTGATGAGTTTGAAGCCCGGCGAGGAAATCGGCGAAGAAGTCCACACCCTCGATCAATTCATCCGGATTGAGGAGGGAACCGGAAAAGCCGTTCTCGATGGCGTTGAGCATGAAATTGAGGACGATTTCGCGATTGTCGTTCCAGCCGGGATGAAGCACAACTTCATCAACACTTCTGCGGACACACTAATGAAACTCTACACGATTTATTCCCCGCCTGAACACCGCGACGGAGTCGTCCACGCGACGAAAGTCGACGCCCTGGCCGACAAAACCGACGAGTTCGACGGAAAAACGACGGAATAATTTTCGCGAAAAATATTTGAACGAAAAAAGAACTTGCCGAGCGGGTTCTTTTTTTGATTAATGAAATAAAATTTTTACGCATTTCGTAATTAATTATATCAAAGGTCGGCTAAAAAAATTTTAATCCCAAAAATATATGCACGAAAAAGAATATCAGGGAGAAGGCGGCGAAATGGAAATGGGGGGAGGCTGGATGGGCTGCTGTGCCGAGCACATGCGCCACTGGCCGAAGAAAATGAAGCGCGAATTCAAGATGGCGATGCTTCGAAAGAAAGAAAAGATGCTTGAGGCAAAATTGGCATTTGTGCGCGAAATGAAGGATATGGTGGAAAAGATGCCGGAAGAAACAGAGGAAAAGAAATAAAAAGCATTAAAACACCCCCGATGG
>JASEHL010000041.1 GCA_030018805.1 Patescibacteria group bacterium | reverse complement strand
GCAATCCGTAAACTTTAATTTGCCTCAGGAGTGCAATCGAGGGTGGACTTATACATTTACTTGACAGATATTATGTATAGTATATGATAAGGTTACAAAAAGCCCCCGAAGGCTTTTTAAAAAAGGCTCGAGGAGAGGATATCCTAAGGTTCGACCTTAGGAAAAACCTTAGGAAATAATGAACAAGCTGTTGCAATTTATAAAAGAAGCCCGCGCGGAGCTTCGGAAAGTCAACTGGCCGACGCGCGCGCAAACCGTGAAATTCACCGGCGCTGTTGTCGGAGTGAGTTTGGCAGTGGCGATTTTTCTGGGATCGCTGGATTATTTGTTTGAATATATATCAAGGACGTTCATCGTAAAATAAGCTAAAAGTTAAAATCTAAAATGTAAAAACTTTGGAACTCGCTTCACTCGTGATTTATTAAAAAAATAAAGTCGCGTAGCGACACAATAGCTTTTAGATTTTCGATCTTAGTTTTTAGTTTTCACAAATGGCGAAGCAAACCCAACATCACGGCCGCTCTTGGTACGCGATTCACACCTATTCCGGATATGAAGACAACGTGGCTAAAAATTTGAGGCAAAGAATTGAGTCCCTTGATATGCAGGACAAGATTTTCGACGTGATGGTCCCAAAGGAAAAAAAGATCAAAATCAAAAGCGGGAAAAGATCCGTCACTGAAGAAAGAATTTTTCCGGGATACGTTTTGGTCGAAATGGTCGTGACGGACGATTCCTGGTATGTCGTCCGAAACACTCCCAACGTCACCGGATTTATCGGGATTGGAACGACTCCAACGCCGATTGCCAATCAAGAGATCGAGCAAATGAAAAAAAGGATGGGAGTGGCTGAACCAAAATACAAAATCGACGTCTCAAAGGGCGACGCGGTGAAAATTGTTGACGGTCCTTTCAAGGAATTTGACGGAAAAGTGGACGCGGTTGACGAGGCCCGCGGCAAGATCAAAGTGCTGGTTTTGATATTCGGAAGAGAAACACCGGTGGAATTGGATTTTTTGCAGATAAAGAAAATTTAGGATACTCAAGGTTTTTCCAATCCGGTCTACGAATTACGAATCACATACAAATATACAAATTCGTATATTAGTACCAGATTCGTAATTCGTAGCCAAGATTGATTTATAGAAATTATTATGGCGAAACCAATCAAAACTGTAGTAAAACTCCAGATCAAAGCCGGACAAGCCAACCCGGCTCCTCCGGTCGGGCCGGCGCTTGGACAGCACGGACTCAACATCCAAGATTTTTGCGCGCGCTTCAATGAAGCGACAAAAGAAAAAGGCGGGGATGTGATTCCGGTTGAAATAACGGTGTATGAAGACCGCAGCTTTGATTTTGTCCTCAAAACTCCTCCGGCGGCGGAACTTCTCAAAAAAGCGGCCAAAGTCGAAAAAGGAGCGGCCGATCCTTTGAAGCAGAAAGTCGGGACAGTGACGAAAGAACAAGTGCGCCAAATCGCGGAGGTGAAACTCGTTGATCTCAATGCGAATGATGTCGATCAGGCGATGAAAATCGTGGAAGGAACGGCGCGGAGCATGGGGATACAGATTGAAAGTTAAAAGTGTAAAGTGAAAAGTTTTGGTATCCCGCTGCGCGGGATGAATTATTTATAAATTTATATGGACAAGGTTATTTCTGAGAATAAAATATATTCAATATCTGAAGCAATTGCCGAGGTCAAAAAAAACGCCAAGGCCAAGTTCGATGAGTCGGTCGAGGTTCACGCGCGTCTCGCGATTGACGCATCGAAATCTGACCAGCAAGTTCGCGGTGTGGCGGAGCTTCCGCACGGGACGGGCAAGAAAGTGAAAATAGCCGTTTTTACCTCGACGCAAAAAAAAGAAGCTGAAGAGGCTGGCGCTGATCTCGTCGGAGGCGAAGAACTTATTGAAAAAATCAGAACTTCCGGAAAGATGGATGTCAATATCGCCATTGCCACCCCCGAAATGATGCCGCGTCTTGCGACGATTGCCAAAATTCTCGGGCCCAAAGGACTTATGCCGAATCCGAAAAACAAAACTGTCACGCCGAAAGTGAAAGAAGTCATTGAATCGCTGAAGAAGGGGCGGGCTGATTTCAAAAGTGACAATTCGGGAAATGTCCATCAGATGATTGGAAAAGTTTCGTATGATCCGGAAAAGCTGGAAGAAAATTTTGAGAGCTTTATGGGAGCGCTCAAGAAAACAAAGCCGGATGCGGCGAAAGGGAAGTTCGTAAAAGGCGTTTCAGTTTGCTCGACGATGGGAAAAGCAGTAAAAGTAAAAATCTAAGCAGAGCCGATTTTTGGCTTAAGCATGGGTAATATAAAAGAGTTATTTTTGGAAAGCAAAGAAGACCGCCATGCGCATCCTTTGCCGCGGGAAAAAAACTTGACAGCCTGCCTCAAAGAATATATGCTGATAAAGCGATTCAGGGAAAACAAAATTTATTTTTAGTCAAACGGAATGAGACAAATTTCAACAAGTCCAATAAAAAGAAGCGGATAAACTTTTGCGTTTTTGTTTGCGTGCGGTCCGCTTCCAGTGAAGCGGTTTTTCTATTTAGGGCTACGAATTACGAATCTGTACGAATATACGAATTATGAATTTTTAAGCGCCGAGATGTTGATTAATAAATAACTTATTATTCAACATTTCCGCGCTGAAGGGAACCTTAACAATTTAGTAGGTCGAAGCTGAAATTATGTTTTGATTTCAAGAAAACGGCGCGGTAAAATCCAAGCGTAATGCCAAACAGCTTCAAAATATAGCGATTAGCAAATCCGCCTCATCGGCGGAAAGCCTGCCACTTCGGCAGGTAAATTAGTGATTGCTAATTGCTGGTCTGTATCGTTCGTATCACACTGCGTGTGATGCTCAAGCGAAAAGCTAAAAGCGAAAAAGTAAAAGCTGCGGTATGCGCTTCGCGCATGACTATTTATATATGAAGTAAATTGTCGAGCGCAGCGAGATTCCTTAATTTTTCATTTTTCACTTTAACTTTTTAATTTAACGAGTATCGAGCGTAGCGAGATGCGAGCGGTACAATTGCGATAGAGCGGTTTACCCCTCACCATTTTTGCAGGCGAATCATTTGATTTTTTGTTGGCAAAAATGGTGACGGGGTAAAACTCTGTTATTCCTGCTTCGCAGGATTTGATAGGGTAAACTCATTAAGGGCGTATGGTGGATGCCTTGACTCAAACGAGCGATGAAGGACGTAGCGGGTTGCGATAAGCTCCGGGGAGCTGCCGAGCAAGCTTTGATCCGGAGATTTCCGAATGCGGCAACGCACTCCGATGTTATGTCGGAGTATCATCAGCTGAATTCATAGGCTGATGAAGCGTACCCAGGGAACTGAAACATCTTAGTACCTGGAGGAAAATAAATCTAAAAGATTCCGTGAGTAGTGGCGAGCGAAAGCGGAGAAGCCTAAACCGAGTTTGGATTTTTGCATTTAAGACGTCCGACTTCAGTCTGATGAGGGTGAGAAGTCGGACGTCTGCAAAAATCCAAACTCGGTGTTGCGAGGCAATGACGTCCTATCTTGTAAAGCATTGAATATAGTTGTCAGTGCTTTACTCGACGGGAGTAAAGTTACAAATTGTTTTGTTAGCCGAACAAGTCTGGAAAGTCAGACCAGAGAGGGTAATAGTCCCGTAGGCGAAAACGAAACAACTTTATTGTTATTGTTCTCAAGTAAGGCGGGACCGGAGAAATCCCGTCTGAAGCCGGGAGCACTAAACTTCCAAGGCTAAATATCGTTTGAGATCGATAGCGAACTAGTACCGTGAGGGAAAGGTGAAAAGAACCCCGGTGAGGGGAGTGAAATAGAACTGAAACCATATGCTTACGTAGAGTCAGAGTCCAGCCCCAGTTTTCGTGGTTGATTTATGAAACTAGAATTTAATAAAATATATTTGTTTAATTCTACGGATGTGAATAAATCACAAAAACTGGAGCTGGATGATGGCGTGCTTTTTGCAGAACGAGCCAACGAGTTAATTTTACACAGCTAGTCTAACCCAGCCCCAGTTTCTTGAGAAAAATTTTTATGCCGAATAAAGATTTCTCAAAATCGAAAAACTGGGGCTGGGGGAGGCGTAGTGAAAGCGAGCCTTAATCGGCGGCAAGCTGTGTGGATTAGACCCGAAGCCGGGCGAGCTACGCATGAGCAGGGTGAACCCCGAGTAATATCGGGGGGAGGCCCGAACCCACGCGCCGTGCAACACGCGGGGATGACTTGTGCGTAGAGGAGAAATTCCAATCGAGCTCGGCCATAGCTGGTTCTTCCCGAAATAGCTTGAGGGCTAGCGTCGGGTATCATCCCTCACCATTTCTCGGTGTAATATTTTTTGGATTGACAAATATTGCGAATAGAAATGGTGAGGGAGAACTAATCGCGGGAGGTAGAGCTACTGAATGAGAAATCATGGAGCAATCCTAGGTTTCTCAACCAAACTCCGAATGCCCGTCGATTTTATCCCGGCAGTCAGAGCGTGGGGGCTAAGCTTCACGTTCAAAAAGGAAACAGCCTAGACCGCAGTCTAAGGTCCCTAAATTTATGTTAAGTGGTAAAGGAAGTGCGATTTCACAGACACCTAGGAGGTTGGCTTAGAAGCAGCCATCCTTTAAAGAGTGCGTAACAGCTCACTAGTCCAGAGATTTCGCGCCGAAAATGTAACGGGGCTAAACATAATACCGAAGACGCGGCCCCTCCCTTCTCGAAGGGAGGGGGGTAGGGAAGTGTTCCAAGCGCAGCGAAGTCCACGACGCGAGTCGGGATGGAGCGCTTGGAAGTAAGAATGTTGGCATGAGTAACCGCAATGTGGGTAAGAACCCCACACGCCGAAAGTCCAAGGTTTCCTGGGCAATGTCGATCAACCCAGGGTTAGGCGGTCCTAAGGCGAGGCCGAAAGGCGTAGTCGATGGACAGCCGGTTAATATTCCGGCCCCGCAATATTATTCGATGGAGTGACGTATCCTAGTAGTCTCTGCCCCTTATTGGATTGGGGTAGGCGCGTTGAGGGCGCTCTTTTGGCAAATCCGGAGAGCACAAACCTAAGATGCATCTGGAACCCAGCCCCAGTTTTTTGAGAAAAATTTTTATGCTGAATAAAGATTTCTCAAAATTGAAAAACTGGGGCTGGGGAACAGAGATGAGCAGGGTACCGGGAAAAACTTCTAAGTTCACCCCACACCTTTTTTGCATGTGAATTCGCATGCGGCGCTGGCCCGAATAGGGCCGGGCTATTCGCCCGCGCGCCGCGCATGTTTAGCGCGATAATCTTTAATAAAAGATAATTGTGTTTTCGCTGGCAAAAATGGTGTGGGGTAAAATAATATTGCGTCCGTACTTAAAACCGACACAGGTGGACTGGTAGAGTATACTAAGGCGAACGGGAGAACCCTCGTTAAGGAACTCGGCAAAACAACTAGACGTAACTTAGGGAGATGTCTTTCCACCCGCAAGGGTGGGCGCAGTTAAAGATTCCAAGCGACTGTTTATCAAAAACACAGGTCTCCGCAAACCCGCAAGGGGAAGTATGGGGGCTGACGCCTGACCAGTGCTGGAACGTTAACGGGAGCGGTGCAAGCCAATCCCCGAAGCGCCAGTGAACGTCAGCGATAACTATAAGCAACGATTGTAGTTATAAAATTTGGCTATATGCTGGAAACTCCTTAGAGTCAATAATACCTAAACAGTAATCCGAAAGGATAAGCTGAATGGTTTGAAAAATTATTGAATTGGACAATCAGCAGGAAAGATTCCTGTAAAATGGAAAATCCTCAGAGACTATACGCCAAATTCGCCGCCGAGGCGAAATGATATAGTCCGATCTCTATAGAGATATAGAGTTCCTTGATTAGAATCGGGGAAGTAAAAACGTAATTGAATCGTTCTAAGGTGAATAACATTGCTTTAGTAAAACCTAGCTATATGCTGGAACATCCGAGTATCCGGTGCTACGAAAATTTATTTTCGTGAAAATGCATCCGGTGCGGACAATCAGCAGGGAAGAATACACACATTAAGGGGGTGGTACAATGAAATGGAAAATTCTCTACAATTGTCAGTGTTCTCCATCTGGACACGAAATGGTAACTCTGACTACAGAAGCAGAAACAGAAGAGGAGGCAATGAAAAATTTCCAAGAGAAGAAAAAAAATATGTACCCCGGCTATTTCTGCGGTAAACCTGAAAAAGCCGATTAGTGTGCGTTCCCCTCAGAGACTACACGCTAAGCTCGTTAAAATTTTTGGGGCTGAAATTGCAATATTGCAAAAATAAGCCCATTCCAAAATTTTAACGATGAAGATATAGTCCGATCTTTATGGCGACATAAAGAGACAAGCAGAAATGTTTGTCCCTTCGAAAATATTTCGAAGAGTAACATCAATGAGCGAAATTCCTTGTCAGGTAAGTTCTGACCCGCATTAAAGGCGTAACGACTCGGAAACTGTCTCAACGAGGGACCCGGTGAAATCGCAATGACAGTGAAGATGCTGTCGACCTACGGCAAGACGAAAAGACCCCGTGGAGCTTTACTACAACTTGGTATTGGGTTGTGGTTTTGACTGCCTAGCATAGGTGGGAGGCTTTGAAGTCCCGATTTCGGTCGGGATGGAGCCGCCAGTGTAATACCACCCCGTTAAGACTACAATTCTAACCCTGGTCTGTTAGTTGGATTATATAGATCATTCAATTAATGGTACTCGGAAAAGGAAAAGTAAAGAATTCACAAGTGAGTATCATTAATGATGATCAAAAAACTTTTTACGTCCTAAATATATAATTCAGCTACCAGACCGGGGACAGTGCCTGGTGGGTAGTTTGACTGGGGCGGTCGCCTCCCAAAAGGTAACGGAGGCGTTTACAAAGGTTGGCTAGCTCCGGATGGAAATCGGAGCGATAGCGCAAACGCAAAAGCCAGCTTTACTGGAAGACTCATAAGTCGACCAGTCACGAAAGTGGAAGTTAGTGAACCGACCATCGCTTGTAGGAGCGTGGAAGATCATCAGACAAAAGTTACCCCGGGGATAACAGGCTTATTCCTCCCAAGAGTCCATATCGACGGAGGAGTTTGGCACCTCGATGTCGGCTCATCGCATCCTGGGGCTGGAGAAGGTCCCAAGGGTTTGGCTGTTCGCCAATTAAAGCGGTACGCGAGCTGGGTTCAAACCGTCGAAAAGCTTATGATTAGGCTTTTAGACCGTTTGAATCCGAGGTAAAAGACATCATCATGGCGGCCTCAAGAAGTGATTCTTGAGTGCGAAACCGACTCATATCGATGAAATCCTGTTGCATGACAAACTGTCATATGATAGGATAACATCGAGGGAAGTCGTGTATGCTAAAATCTATTTCGTCAACTGAAAAATCTTATCTTGCTGGTTTCTTGGATGCCGATGGGAGCATTTATGTGCAAGCGAAACCGAACGAAACATATCGTTTTGGCTTTCAAATTGCGCCTTATATTGTTTTCTATCAATCCTCCAAAGACGCCGAGTCTTTTTCTCGCGTATGCTCTCTGATTCAGGTGGGACATAAGCGGTTGAGAAAAGACGGTATCGTCGAATACATAATCAGCAAACAAGAGGAGATA
>JASEHL010000040.1 GCA_030018805.1 Patescibacteria group bacterium | reverse complement strand
CTTTAAGGCGATCCCACTCATCAAGCCACCGCCTTTGGCGGGGGTGAACTGACTATTAGATAATCAAAATGACAGCTCATGAACTTCGACCCGCCGCCGCCAAGGATTTGGCGGGCGAGACCCGGATTATTTAT
Source organism: Patescibacteria group bacterium (assembly GCA_030018805.1). Taxonomy (GTDB): domain Bacteria; phylum Patescibacteriota; class Minisyncoccia; order Moranbacterales; family UBA11712; genus JASEHL01. The sequence goes on along the minus strand of JASEHL010000040.1, from coordinate 7,788 downwards.
ACCTTTATTTTTTAATTACGGATTTACTATAAATTCTATGACCGCGAAAGAGCTACGACAAAAATACCTCGATTTTTTCAAGGAAAAAGAGCACGCCATCATTCCGTCGGCGCCGCTGGTGCCGGAGAACGATCCGACGGTGCTTTTCACGACGGCCGGAATGCATCCCCTGGTGCCTTTCTTGATGGGAGAAAAACATCCCAAAGGAAAGCGCCTGGCGAACGTCCAGAAGTGCGTCCGGACCGTTGACATAGACGCGGTGGGCGACAACCGGCATCTCACTTTTTTTGAAATGCTCGGCAACTGGTCGCTGGGAGACTATTTCAAGCGCGAGGCGATCGAGTGGAGCTTCGAATTTTTGGTTGGCGAAAAATGGCTCGGTCTTGACCCGCGCCGGCTCTATGTCACAGTTTTCGAGGGCGATGAGGACGCGGTGCGGGACGAAGAATCAATCCGGATCTGGCAGGAGCAATTTGCCAAAGTTGACATAAAAGCGGAACCGGTCGGCGAAGAAAAAATCGTCTCCTATGAAAAAAGGATAATTCCGCTCGGAAAAGACGACAACTGGTGGGGTCCGGCGGGGGAAACGGGACCCTGCGGACCTTGCACGGAGATGTTTTATGACGTTTCGCCGGAGCTGGGGGAAGTGAACGACACTTTTGAAAATCTCGTCAAAAATTTCCGCTTGATGGAAATTTGGAACGACGTTTTCATGGAATTCAACAAAAAAGCCGACGGCACTTTCGAAAAAATGGCCCAGCAGAACGTGGATACGGGAATGGGGCTTGAGCGAACGCTGGTCGTCATGTCGGGGAAAGATAATGTCTTTGACACGGAATTTTTCCAGCCGATTATCCGAAAGATTGAGGAAATCTGCGGAAAAAAATATGATGACGAAAATTCGAAAATACCGATGAGAATAATCGCGGACCATCTGAAAGCGGCGACGTTTATGATCGCGGACGGGGCTTTGCCATCGAACGTTGAGCGCGGATATGTTTTGCGCCGGCTCATTCGCCGAGCGGTGCGGCAGGGAAAAGTTTTGGGGATTGAAGACAATTTCGCTTCAAAAATCGCGGAAGCGGTGGTTGATATGTATAAAGACATCTATCCGGAACTGGAAAAAGAAAAAGACAAAATCATCGAGGAACTCGACAAGGAAGAAGTGAAATTTCGGCAAACACTTGAAAAGGGTCTCAAAAAAATAAAAGAAATCATCGCCGAGAGCCGAAGCGCGGAAAAAATCTCGGGAGAGAAAGCTTTTTATCTTTTTTCCACTTACGGATTTCCTTTGGAACTCACGAAAGAAATCGCGAGCGAACACAATATGGCGGTTGACGAGGATTTATATCGCGAACAGTTCAAAAAACATCAGGAACTTTCGCGGACGGTCAGCGCGGGGATGTTCAAGGGGGGGCTCGCGGACGCGGGTGAGAAGGCGGCGCAACTTCATACCGCGACGCATTTGCTTTTGGCGGCGCTTCGGGAAATATTGGGCGATCATGTCATACAGAAAGGTTCGAATATCAATAATGAAAGATTGCGGCTCGATTTTTCTCATGATAAAAAGATGACTCTGGAAGAAAAAGCGAAAGCTGAAGAGCTGGTAAACGAGGCAATTTCGAAAAATATCGAAGTGAAATGCGAGGAAATGACGCTTGAGAATGCCCAGAAAGCGGGCGCTCTCGGAGTTTTCGGGGAAAAATACGGCGACAAAGTGAAAGTTTATTCGATTTACGATTTCTCAAAAGAGATATGCGGGGGTCCGCACGCGGCCCGGACAGGAGAGCTCGGAAAATTCAAAATCAAAAAAGAAGAGGCTAGTTCTGCTGGCGTGAGAAGAATCAAAGCAGTATTGGAGTGAGCCCGCCTTCGGAGGAAAATTAAAGCCAAATATTTTCGTATACCCAAGACTTTGGACCGGAGGGCTTTTTCTTTATGAAAAAAAATCAAGAAAGGCGGTGTATTATTGATGTAGGTTGAATAATTGATAAAGATATGGAACGCAAACCAAGGTTATTTCGGAACAACTCGATCAGTTCAGTGTCAGAAAAGCGCTGTTTCAACTCGGACTGATTTTGGCTGGCATGCTGTTTCTTTTTTTCATCACTTTGATGAAAGCCAGAGGAGCAGCAAGTCTCGGTTTTGAACCGCTTCTCTGCGTCTACACGATTTTCGTCACCACTTTTCAGCTTTCAAGACTCATCGCGGCTATGTTTTATGAGAACGCTTATCGGGGCAGCGTGCTCGCGAGAAGTTCAAACGGCAAAGCTTCAGTCAGCGGCGCGAACGATCCAGAGCAAAACAAAAAATTTGAGCCGTCAGCAACTTTTGTTATACCTTGCAAAAACGAAGAAAAAGAAATCGCTGAGACAATCGCCAATTGCTTTCGGGCCGATTATCCGAAAGAAAAAATCGAGGTAATCGCCATAAACGACGGCAGCACCGACAGGTCGGGGGAAATAATGAAGGAGATGGCGAAAAAATTTGAAAACCTCACGGTGATTGACTGGAAAGAAAATCAGGGGAAAAAACACGCTATGGCCGAGGGATTTCGCCGAGCCAAAGGAGAAATCGTGATTCAGCTGGACAGCGACAGCTTTATCGACCCGGCGACATTCAAAAAAATCGTCGAGCCTTTCCAGAATCCGGAGATAGGCGCGGTATCCGCCCACACCGATCCGAGAAACGCCGGTCGGAATTTTCTCACCAAAATGCAGGCCGCCTATTATTTCATGTCTTTCCGGGTTCTCAAGGCGGCGGAGTCGACTTTTCTCACCGTTTTTTGCTGCAGCGGCTGCGCCTCGGCTTACCGAAAAAGCGTCGTGTTGCCCGTTCTTGAAGAATGGCTGGAAGAAACCTTCCTGGGGAGTCCCGTTCCCTGGGGAGACGACCGGGCGCTCACGAGCCGGATTTTGAAATCGGGATACCGCACAATCTATTCAAACAAAGTGAAAGCGGAAACAATCGTCCCGGAAACGCTGCGCCAGCTGACAAAGCAGCAAATTCGCTGGAAAAAATCCTGGCTGGTGAATGCCATATACAACGCCCGTTTCATCTGGAAAACCCAGCCCTTTGTGGCTTTTACGTATTTTTTTCCTCTTGTCGGCGTGACATATCTTTCTCCGGTGATGGCGGGACGCGCAATTTTTTTCCTTCCTTTCATAAAAGGCATTTTCCCTTTCTATCATATTATCGGGGTTTTGCTCCTGGCTGCTATTTTTCTGGCATATTATCGTTTCGTCGCGCCGGAAAACAAATATTGGATTTACTATTTTCCGTGGGCTTTGTTCAATTTGTTTTTCTTGTCGTTTCTCACCATCTACGCGCTTATTCGCATCAATGACCGCGGATGGGGAACAAGATAAGTTCATGGAGCACATAACACATAACATGGAACAATTAGAAATTTCTAATCTACATGTTACGTGTTCCATGTTCCATGCTATGTGAATATATGGCTGAGTTCAATCTCAAAATGATAAAAATATTCTTCGTGGTCGTGATTGCCATGTTGATTTTGGCCATGACGAGCGGAATGAATATTCTCCGCGGCGACAAGTTTTCCTTTTGGCAAAAATTGAAAATGGAAGCGGATTTCATCAAATACAAGAGAGCGCTTGCCGCGCAGGAACCCGATGCCAGCCGCCCAAATTCCGGCCCGGAAACGCGATACGCAAAATCAATTCCGGCGCTTCTCTATCACGGCATAATCACCAATCGCGACTGGAAAGAGGACGGAACCAATATCACCCTCGAGATTTTTTGGGACCAGATGCTGGCGCTGAAGCGGGCCGGCTATCATACGATTACTTTGTCGGAGTTCAGCGAATATATGCAGAAAAAGAGGGATCTGCCGGACAAATCGATCCTGATCACCTTTGACGACGGGCGGAAAGACAGCTACTACGAAGCCGATCCAATACTCCGGGCGTTGGACTACAACGCGGTGATGTTTCTCATCACGGGCCGATCGCTCGGGAAAAATTCCGCGGGGGATAATTTTTATCTCGGGAGTCGCGAGCTTGAGGAAATGATAAAAAGTAAGCGATGGGAGATTCAGTCCCACGGCGATTTTGACCACGATTGGATGCAAATCGACCCCGCGGGAAACAAAGGACATTTTATGAGCAATCTTCTCTGGCTTCCCGCGAAAAACCGCAACGAAACGGCGGATGAGGCGAAAAAAAGAATTTTGGCAGACCTTGAGAGCTCGAAGAAAAAAATCGATGGCGAACTTGGCCAGAAAGTCGTTGCCTTTGCCTATCCTTTCAATGACTTCGGGCAAAACGAAAGCAATTTTCCCGAGGCCAAGGATTTTATCGCCGAAAACATAAGCAAAATTTATCCTCTCACGTTCTATCAAGAGGAATTGAGCGAGCCGATCGTGAATTTCCCTAAACCAGATAACTTCATGATAAGAAGAATCAATGTCGATTCCAGTTTCAGAACCGACAGTCTTTTGGAGCTGCTGGCTGAAAATCGGGAGAAAACGCTCCCCTGGAGCGACACCTTCTGGAACAACAGCGGCTGGCGCACAAAATGGGGGAGCATGAAAATATGGGGCGATCTCGTGATCAGCGAAGAGGAGGAGCGGGGAGGAAACAGTACCTTGCTTCTGGGATCATCGCTTTGGAAAGACTATTCCGTGAGAAGCAAGGTGCGTCTCACCAACGGAACCTCGGTTTCCCAGGTGGTCCGCTACGAGAACGAAGAAAATTACGCGGTATGCAATTTTGACACGACGGAGATTTCTGTTTCGCAAAAAATCAATGGAAAAAGTACGGTAGTGGCGGCCAAGCCGGGAGATTATGGCAGCTTGCCCGGCGCTGATCACGAAATTGGCGCTGAAGTGCGGGGCAACACTATAAGCTGCTCCCTGGACGGGAAAAATGAGCTTGAGGGGAAACTTGATTCGTCGCTCGCGACCGGCGGAATCGGGTATTACATTTGGGACGACATCGCCGAAAACGCCGTCGTTAGTATCAAAAAAGTCGATGTTTTTCCGCTGTGAGGACAAAAAAGAAAAATTATACTATAATAAAGACTAATCTCACACGAAATGAAATCAACGGATGAAAATATCCCCGATCTTGATAGGCAAAAGCAGTCAAAAATTTTTGGAGTAATTTTTTTCGTTGTCCTACTTTTCGTAGCGGCGGGAATTATCTTGATTGTGAAGTTTGGAAACAAACCGGGCGGATTTTTTTCCTCCCCGAAGAATGTCAGCGGACCCGGAACGAAGACTTTCGAAGAAAATTTTCAAAAAAACGGGATCGTGAATGAGACGGCCAAGATGAGTGAAAGCGCGAGCTCCGATTGGTGGGTGAATTCGGGAGGATTGATGACGGTGGAAAACGGTGTCGGGAAAACTGTTCAGGGCGATTTGTCCCCCGATTCCCAATGGTATCAAAAATATAAATCCGGCAACTCCAGTGATACCGACGAGGGAAAGCATCCCCAAAACATTTTCCGGCTGGTTGCCCGCTCCAAATGGAAAGATTTTCGCCAGCAGGCGTATTTCAGGATAAACAGCGTCAACATCAGCGAAAGCAAAAACCGCAACGAATCAAACGGGCTTTTGCTCATGAGCCGATATGAAGATGGGGACAATCTCTATTATACCGGGATCCGGGTCGACGGAACGTCTATTATAAAGAAAAAATACGACGGGGATTACTATACCTTGAGTGAAAAGAAAATATTCGCGGGCGAGGAATATGACCGCGATGAAAATCCAAACTTGCTGCCGGTCAACGAGTGGATCGGCCTCCGGAGCGAATTTAGAAACACTGATGACGGAGACGTTGAAATAAAACTCTATGTGAGCGAAGGCAAAAATGAAAACTGGAAATTGGCCGCGAGCATCGTGGACGACGGAAGAAAAGAATTCGGAAAAAATATACTCTCGGACGAAGGCTACGCCGGAATCCGCACCGATTTCATGGATGTCGAGTTTTCCGATTATAAAATAGCGGAGTTGTAAAAAATATAAACCCCTCACCAATTCCATCCAAAGTCTGCGGTTGAGCTACTGACGGAGAGCGAAGCGACTTCGTCTTCCGTTTGCTGATTGCATAAAATCTGTCTTTAGGATTGGTGAAGGGGCAAGAAGCGATGAGGGGTCGTGAAAATAAAAAAGAAGCAAGATTCGCAATGGTGGTCGTTGCCGTGTTTTTTGTCGCGGTTTTTTTGTCTGCTCCGGAAACGAGAGCGGAAGGGCGCGTTTTCAGAGAAAGTTTCAGCAAAAAAAATTCACTTGCTGAATCTGGCAGTATGGAAAAGAGCTCCAACTCCGACTGGTGGCTGAATTCGGGGGGCATAATGTATGTCCAAAAAGGCGTGGGACAAACAATCCAGAAAAATCTCTCCAAAAATTCAAAATGGAGAAAACTCTACAAGAAAACGAATTCCAAAGACACGGACAGAGGAAAACATCCCCAAAATATTTTCCGGCTGGTGACGAGATCAAAGTGGCAAAATTTCAGCCAGGAAGCCCAATTCAAGATCAAAAGATTCAACTTGAGCAAAAGCGGCAACCGCAACGAATCGAACGGGCTTTTGCTTTTCAACCGGTATGAAGACGCTGACAATCTCTATTACGCGGGCGTTCGGGTGGACGGAGCGGCCGTCATAAAAAAGAAAATAAACGGCGAATATTATACCCTTGACTACACGAAGTATTTCAGCCGGAAAAAATACGACCGGAAAAGTCAGTCGCATCTTCTGCCAAAAAACAAATGGATCGGCCTCAAAACCGAAGTCAGAAACACGGATGGCGGGAATGTGGAAATAAAACTCTTCGTCAAGCAGAAAAAGAATTGGGTCTTGGCGGCTGAAGCGCTGGACGAGCCCGGGGAATACGGCGAAAATGTCCTGGGCGGCGAAGGCTGCGCCGGCATCCGCACCGATTTCATGGATGTCGAGTTCGACAAATACAGAGTCGCGGAGCTCTAGGCTGCTATATTATGCAACAAATAGCCGATTTTTGTTCAGTTATCCACAAGACAAAACTTGATTTCAAGGCGATAGCCGGTATAAGATAAAAAAAGCAAAGAAAATAAAAAAGACAAAATAAGAAAGAGATGAATCCAGGGGGAATCTCTTTTATTTTTGCAAAAATGAAGATTTGTAAAGATTCGTACAAATCGAAAGCCAACGCAAGGATGTTATCGTGGGGATAACCATTTTGCGCTGGCTTTTTTGTTTAAAGAGCTATAGATAAGGAGGAGGGCTCGTCCCCCACCACTTTAACTTATGCATTATGTTTATGTGATTAAGAGCAAAAAGAGTGGGAGGAATTATCTGGGATGCACGAACGATCTAAGAAGAAGATTAGCGGAACATAATCAGAATAAGGTTGATTCAACAAAATATCAGGGTCCGTGGAATGTGAGATACTATGAAGCCTTCCATTCCAAAGCTGATGCGTTTAGGCGAGAGCAGAAGTTAAAAAAGAACGCCAGAGGTCTACAGGAGCTAAAGAAAAGAATAATTGATAGTTTGAGTTAAAGTGGTGGGGGATAAAGGTCGATATTTCTCTTTTACTCCTCTTCGTGAGGAGAGGAGGGAAGAAAAAGAGAAATTAAATGATTAACCCCGGTTAGATAGTCCGCTTCGCGGAATTTAACGGGGCAAGCTAGAAAGAGAGGTGTAATTTATGAAAAATATAATCAAGAGTCTGGTGATTGTCGTCGCCGTCGCGGCGGTGGCAAGCGTTGCGACTTATTCTTTTTGGAGCTTGTCTAGAACAGCATAGAGATTTATGCTAAATCTATGACGGCTCGA
>JASEHL010000003.1 GCA_030018805.1 Patescibacteria group bacterium | reverse complement strand
AAAGGGACTTTTAGTCCCGACTCAACCCACCAGCTTTAGCTGGTGGACTGGTGAGTAAAAAATACCAAATACTATATACTATTTTGTCATTATTCCCGCTTTTCGCAGTTGGGAGCGGATGCGTCCCCGCGCGTAGGAAGTCCGGGCGATCCGCAACCAGTCCTGATTGGGCATTTTCAGGTCTTTTGAAACAAGAATTTCAACCACTTGCCCGTTTCGAATTTTGTAATCAAGCGGAACCAATTTTCCGTCCACTTTAGCGCCGGTGGTGCGACATCCGATTTCGCTGTGTACCGCGTAGGCGAAGTCAATCGGGGTGGCGTCTTCGGGGAGATTGATGATGTCTCCTTTGGGAGTGAAAGCGAAAATCTGATTTTGAAAAAAATCAATCCGAAGGCCCTGCATGAATTCTATGTTGTCGGACCCCAGCTCTTTTTGCCATTCGCGAAGCTGTTTCACCCACTGCAGTTCTTCCTCGGGAATTTCTTCCGGAGAATAACGGCGAAGGAAATAGTCGCGCCAGGTTCTGGCCGAGGAATATATCCAATGGGCGGCGATACCGAATTCGGCTTCGTCATGCATCCGGGGCGTTCTTATCTGCACCTCGATGATTTTTCCCGTTGGGCCGAAAACAGTCGTGTGAATCGAGCGGTATCCGTTGGGCTTGGGAAGGGAAATATAGTCCTTGATGCGGCCGACCAGCGGGCGATATTTTTTGTGAACAATTCCGAGTGCTTCGTAGCAGTCGGGAATGGCTGGGACAATCACCCGTACCGCCATGACGTCATAAACGCGGCTCACGTCCATGTCGTATTTTTTGAGCTTCAAAAAAAATCGATAGGTATGCTTGGCCCGGCCGTGAACGTCAATCACTTTTATTTTGCTGTCCGAGAGTTCTTTTTTGAGCTCTTCAATCGCGAGGTCGATGTATTTTTTTTGCTCCTTGAATTCTTTTTCAAGGATTTCCCGCGCCAGCGCGAAATTTTTCGGGTCAAGATACTTGAACGACAAGTCTTCGAGCTCGCCTTTTATTTCTCCGATTCCGAGCCGATTGGCGATGGGAGCAAAAATTTCCATGGTCTCTTTCGCGATTCTTTGCTGTTTCTCCGGAGGAAGAGCGCCCAAAGTCCTCATATTGTGAAGCCGGTCGGCGAGTTTGATGAGAACCACCCGGATATCTTCGGCCATCGCCAGAAAAATTTTGCGAAGGTTTTCGAGCTGGACTTCTTTTTTGTCTCCCCGCAGTTTGAATTTTCCGAGCTTCGTGATGCCGTCGACGAGTCCCGCGATTTCGTCCCCGAATTTTTGGCGGATGTCGGAAAGAGTGTATTTCGTGTCTTCCGGAACATCGTGAAGAAGCGCCGCCGCGGTGGTTTTCGAGCGCATCCCGATTTCGGCGAGAATGGCCGCCGTCTGGACGGAATGTTCAAAATAGTCTTCGCCCGTTTTCCTTTTTTGACCGGCGTGCGCGTTTTTGGAAAACTCAAAAGCTTCGGCAACGACAGCCCTTTGTTTGGCGTTGAGGGGGTTTTTGTAGCGGGAATAGAGTTTGTCGAGAGTCATAAAAATCTAAAATCTAAAAACTAAAACGTAAAAGCAGCAGCTAAAAACTAAAAGCTTTTAAATTTAAGTTGTTGTTTTTAGCTTTTCGATTTTAGTTTCTAAGTTAGTTTTTACTTACATTCTTTGTTACTGCATTTCTCCGTTCCTTTCATCTGATACACCATCAAGCTTCCGCATTTTTCGCACTTTTTTCCGGTCGGGCGGTTCCAAAGGGAAAAGTCGCATTTGGGGTACGCGCTGCAGCCATAGAAAAGCCGGCCTTTTCGCGAGCGGCGCTCCAAAATTTCACCCTTTTCACATTTCGGGCATTTCACGCCGGTGGTTTTGTCCGATGTTATTTTCTTGATATTTTTGCAGTCGGGATATTTTGAGCATCCCAAAAACGCTCCGTATTTTCCCCGCTTCACAACCATCGGCGCGCCGCATTTGTCGCAAGTTTCGCCGCTGTTTTCGTCTTCAACCTTTTTTTCTTCGGCGGTTTTCTCCGTATATTTGCATTTGGGAAAATTATTGCAGGCGATGAATTTTCCGAATCTTCCGAAGCGGACCAGAAGGTCGCCGCCGCACTCGGGGCATTTTTTGTCGAGCTTCTCGAGCACGTCTTCTTTTTTTATTTCCTTCGATTTGCCTTCCAAATTTTTGTGAAACGGCTCGTAGAATTCGCGAATGACCGGAACCCACTGCTTTTTTCCTTCGGCAATTCGGTCAAAATCCTCTTCGAGCGTCGCGGTGAACTTCATGTCAACGATTTGCCCAAAATGCTCAACGAGCAAATCATTGACCAAAAATCCGATTTCAAGAGGGAAAAGGCGGCGCTCTTCGTTTTTGTCGACATATTTTCGCTCAATGATTGTGGAAATAGTCGGCGCGTAGGTCGAAGGCCGGCCGATCCCGTTTTCTTCCAGGACTTTCACGAGCGTCGCTTCGTTGTATCTGGGAGGCGGAGCGGTTTCTTTTCGCGTCGTGTTTATTTTCTCCAAATTCAAAATTTCTTTTTCTTCGAGCGGCGGTAAAATATTTTCCGTTACGGGTATCTTACCCCTCACCACTTCTTTGAATTGATCGATTTTAGGGGGATTTTCACCTTTCTCATTTTTGTTGGGAGAAGTGGTGAGGGGTGAATCCCCATATATCTTGAGATACCCGTCGAATTTGATCGTCGAGCCGTTGGCCTGGAAAATGTATTCGTTCTTGTCGCTCTTTGCGCTTATCAAAACTTTCACCGAATCGAAAATTGCCGGTTGCATTTGCGAGGCCACCATCCGGCGCCAAATGAGGCGATAAAGTTTGTGTTGATTGATGTCAAGCGAACCATTCAGCTCATCGGGCGCAACTTCCGGATGAGTCGGGCGGATAGCCTCGTGAGCCTCTTGCGCTCCTTTCGCGCGGGTTTTATAAAACCGCGGGCTCTCAAGCGCGTAATTTTTTCCAAAAAACTTTTCGATCGTTTTTTTCGCGGCCAGCATCGACGGCAGGGAAAGATTCACGCTGTCGGTGCGCATATACGTGATATGCCCCTGTTCATAAAGTTTCTGGGCGATCATCATCGTCTGTTTGGCGGAAAATCCGAGTGAGTTGATAGCCGCCTGCTGGAGCGTTGAAGTCGTGAAGGGCGGAGGGGGAGTGCGGGAAGTTTCTTTTTTGGCGATTTCCGAAACCTGATACGCGGCTTTTTCAAGTTCCGCTTTGATTTCCTGCGCTGTTTTTTCATCGGCGAAAATCGTTTTTTTGGTCTTGTAGTCTCCGGCAAAAAGCTTCAGCGTGACGGATTCCTCGATTTTTGTGCCACTTTGTTCTGTGAGTGTTGCTTCAAACGATCCGAAGGTTCGACCTTCGGAAGCTTCCGAAGGTCGAACCTTCGGACGGAGAATCGCAGATATAGCCCAAAATACCTGCTTTTCAAATTTTTCAATTTCCCGCTCGCGTTCGCAAATGATTCGAAGGGCAATTGACTGGACGCGTCCGGCGGAAAGTCCCCGCTTGATTTTTTTCCAAAGTAGCGGGGAAAGTTCGTATCCGACAAGACGGTCGAGGACACGCCGTGCCTGCTGGGCATCAACGAGATGAAAATCGATCGAGCGCGGGCGTTCCAGCGCTTCTTCGATGGCTTTTTTGGTGATTTCATGAAAAACGATCCGGTTTTTTTCTTGCGGGTTCAATTTCAGTATTTCGGAAAGATGCCAGGCGATAGCTTCGCCCTCGCGGTCTTCATCGGTGGCGAGTATCACGGATGCGGCTTTTTTCATTTCTTCTTTGAGAGGCTTCACTTTTTTCTGGGCTTTCCGGTTGACGACGTATTTTGGTATGAAATTATTTTCAATGTCAACGCCCATTTCCTTTTGCGGAAGATCGCGAATATGGCCAAACGAAGATTTGACTTTATACTCTCTGCCCAGAAATTTGGAAATGGTCCGGGCTTTGGTGGGAGACTCGACGATGATAAGTTGCATATAAATGAAAAATGAAAAAGTAAAAATGAAAAATTTTGGTGTTCGCTTTGCCTGCCTAACAACAGGCACGCTCACGATTTTTTATAAAATAATCATCGCGAAGCGATTCCTTAACTTTTCACTTTTCATTTTTAATTTTACCCACGCACCAGAGGGCCACGGGCTTGCCCGTGGAGCTTCACATTTTTATATAATTCTGCCCTCCCACATTTCGCACCGCTTCTTCGATTTCCATCATTGCGAGCGTCGAACCGGCCACTGCTGGATTAAGTTTAGTCAATTTTGCAATTCTGTCAACGTGAAGAGGGTCGGAGCCTAATACGTTCCAGACGGCTTTTTCTTCGATTGTCTTCGGCTCAAAAATCTTTTTGGGCATTGAGCCCTTGAACCGGTCCAGGTTCAGTTCTTGCAGAATATCAGCTGCCGATTCAGTGAGTTTCGCTCCGTTTTTGATGAGATAATTTGTGCCGGCCGACTGGGGAGAAAAAATCGGCCCCGGGACGGCAAAAACCTCTCGGCTGAATTCAAGAGCCAGACCCGCTGTGATGAGCGAACCGGAGCTCTCGGCGGCTTCCACGACGAGCGTTCCGAGCGCGAGCCCGGCCATAATGCGGTTGCGGGCCGGGAAATTCTGCTTAAGCGAAGGCGTACGCGGGGGAAATTCGCTGATGAGCGTCCCGCCGCTCGAGAGGATATCTTTTGCCAAATTGAAATTATCGCGGGGATATATTGTCGCGTCGTCGATGCCCGTTCCCAAAACCGCAATCGTCGCGCCTTCAGCGTCGAGCGCCGCGCGGTGGGCGATGGCGTCGATTCCAAGCGCAAGGCCGCTCACGATCGTCAGTCTCGCGCGCACCAAGTCGCGGCACAGATTTTGGGTTACTCGCCGTCCATATTCCGTGAATTTTCGCGACCCAACGACGGCGACGGATTTGCTTTTGAGAATTTCCAAGTTTCCCCTTCCATAGAGAACGGTCGGAGCGGAAGGAATTTCCTTGAGCTGTGGAGGATAAGATTCGTGATTTTGGGTGATGATGCCGACGTTGTCTTTTTCGAGTTCCGAAAACAATTTTTCGGGCGCCAGAGCGTTTCTTTTTTCCAAAAAATTTTTTGTCGCAGCCAGTCCGATGTCTGCGGCGAGCAAATCTTCCCGGCTCGCGCTCCAGGCCTTTTCAAGAGTCCCGAAGCGAGAAAGCAGTTTGTTGAACTTTTGGGGTCCGAACCCGCCGATGCAGGAAAAGGCGTGATAGAAGACAAGTTCGTTTTTATTTTTCGTTGTTTCCATATATCAATGATGGGTTTTATCCCGTTAGAAAGATTGAGTAATCAGATACAAAAATGTTTGGAAACAGGGCAGCCGTCAAAAAGCTCAAAAAACCCAGACTTTCCAACGGGATTGACAAATCCCGCGGTTCTGCTATAATAGACAATCACGGTGGGGAAATTGTGATTTGAGTCCGATTTGGCTTGTATAAAGCGCTGTTGGACGGTTTTATTTCGCAAAAAAATCGGATAGAATTACGTAAGAAAAAAAAGTTGTGTTTTCCGTCTCGTCTGATAGTCAGACGATGTGACCCCTCCTTAAGCATCTCTGGTAAGTTCGGGTAATTTGCAACTGCAGATGATCCCGGCACTATCAGGCGGGACAGAGAACATACTTCAAATTAAAAATGAAAAAGTAAAAAGTAAAAATGATGGAGTCCCGCAAAGCGGGACGTTTTTATTTTATATTTGTTTTCAATTCTACAGATGATTCTTCAAGCGCTATCTCTAGTTTTTTATTTTCGGAAGAAGTGAATTTTCCCAGCACGTATTTTTCGGTGGGGATTTTTTTACCCTCCGAAGCCTTGGCGAAGGAAGGTTTATCTCCCCGATTATCAACACCGATCCGGAGCCGGGTAAAATTTTTGGTTCCCAGCGCATCAATTATATTCTGCACTCCCTTATGTCCGGCGGATGAAGATCCGGTCGAAATCCGAAAAGTTCCCAGCGGCAAATCGATTTCATCATGGGCGACAATTATATTTTCCAGTTTCACTTTATAGTACTTTTTTGCCGCGACGACAGAGGCGCCCGACAAATTCATGAATGTCTGCGATTTGAATAATATTATTTTTCCGTCACCAATTTTCCCGACGCTGATTTCGGCGTTCAGCTTTTTTTTCAGCTCCCAATGGGAAAATTCAAATTCCTCTCGAAATTTTTCAAAAAAATAATCAAGCAGCATGAACCCGGCGTTGTGGCGGGTTTTTTGGTATTTTGATCCCGGATTGCCGAGACCGGCGAGGAAAACAGTTTTCATAACATTAGTTATATTTCTTAATGCTTCCCTTCTTCAACAGTTCGATATATTCCCTTTCGTCAATCTGCTGTTTTTCGTATTCGCTTTCCAGCTCTTTGACTGTATCTTCTTCATAGTCTAAGTTATCTGTCAAATCAGAACCGGCAACAAGGCACAAATCGGCATTGGCGCACGCGGCGGAAAGATTCGCGGAAAAATTTTGCGAAATTTCAGCCGAGAATTTTTTGGCCATATCTTCGAGAGAAAAGGGTTTAGTTTTGCTAATGTCAAATATAACTGAATCTTGTCGAGGTGAAACCTCGACAGATTTTGCTATTTTCGCATCATATCCCATTTTTCCGAGAAGAGTCGCCAATTTTTGGCCGAAATTCGCCGATCCGCTTCGGTTCACAATTGTCGCGATCGCTTTTTCATTTTCGATTTCTTTTTTCTTTCGCTCGATGAGATCCAAATTGAAAATATCTTTGGCGAGCTCCTGGATTTCGTCATAATTTCCGGTGCGCGGGATCAATATGAACGCCCGAACGCGTCCGAGAAAAACGTGCGAGACGGCCGTGAGGCTGTCCGGCTGGCCGGCGTCGAGCACCTTGTTTATCGTGAGATGCGTGTCGATTTTTTCGGAAAGCTCCAAAAACGATTCCAGCTCGTCAAGCCCAACGTCGGTCCGCAGATGGTCGCCGAGAATGTTCAAAATATTGTTCACTGCCGCGACATCCAAAAGCGTGCCGATAGAAAACGCTTTTGAACGGGCGGATTCCAAAATCAGTTGCTGGCGATAAGCGCGTCCGAAATCGCCGTCCTCATCATGACGGGTGCGGGCGTATTTGAGCGCCGTTTCTCCGTCAAGAGTTTGCAGGCCTTGTTTTATGTCAAAAGTCTGGTAGCTGAAATTCGGGCCGGGATATCTTTCGTCGTGGATGTCTTTCGGAACCTGGATTTTCACTCCTCCCAATTCGCCAATCACTTTTTTGAATCCGTCGAAGTCGAGCGCGACATAGTAGTGGATGGGAAGCCCCGTTATTTCCGTGAGCGCCGATTTCAAATCTTCAACGCCTTCAGTCTCTTTCCCGTGCCGGTCGTGGCCGCGAGCGTAAAGAGCGTTGATTTTCGTGTAGGAATTCGTGTCCGGAATCCGGACATAAAAAT
Source organism: Patescibacteria group bacterium (assembly GCA_030018805.1). Classification (GTDB taxonomy): domain Bacteria; phylum Patescibacteriota; class Minisyncoccia; order Moranbacterales; family UBA11712; genus JASEHL01. Next base: position 42,139 of record JASEHL010000003.1, on the reverse strand, counting down.
CGCGCGGAACGGAAAGCATGGCTGTCTGGTAGGTTTTCGGATTGACGCTTGCGACGATGATTGAGTCGGTGAGATTTTCTCCGGGATAATTTTCTCCCGCGAGCCCCAAAAGAAGAATATTTATTCTCCCGTTCTCTTCCCCGCGCAAAATTTTCTTCTTGGAGAACGCGATATCCGTCAGGCTTCCAAAAAAAGAATCCGGCGGATTTTCGGTGATGACTTTCCGGCTGGTGGAATAGAATTTATACGCCAACGCAAAGGCGGTCAAAAAAGCGAGTCCCAAAACAATCGCGGCAATCATAAACCAGAAGAAAAATCTGGATTTCCTCCGTTTGGGAAAATCTGGCTTGGGATTTTCGTAATAGTTATTATTGGGAAAGTCAGATGGCTGCACTTTTCTAGTATACTCCAAAAAGCGTCATTATGTAAAAAGCCCTTGAAAATAACGAAAACCACTCCTTGCCAAGCCCCAAAATTTTTGCTATTATCAGGAAGTAAAATACAAATACGCGAATGAAATGCAAATGATGCGGATATGCAAATTACGTGAATTTTTTATTCGCATATTCGTGTATTTGTATAAGATTCGCACATTTGTATTGTCATTTTATGACCGAAGAAAAAAATAACCGGCAATCAGAAGATTACGGTGTCGGCGGGATCATCTGGGAGCTCGTGAAGATGGTTTTCTGGGTGGTGGTGATAATCGTTCCCTTGCGGGTTTTTCTCGTTCAGCCGTTTTTTGTCCAAGGCGCTTCGATGGAACCGAATTTCGAGGACAAAGAATATCTCATCATCAATGAGCTGGGCTACAAGACGACGGAAATCGGCTTCACGCACGGCGGAAAAGAAATCAATTTTTTCACCGTGAAATCGTTCAAGGAATTCAAGCGCGGCGACGTGGTGGTTTTTCGATATCCCAAAAATCCGTCGGTATACTATATCAAGAGGATTATCGGCCTTCCGGATGAAAAAATAGAGATAAAAGACAAAGAAGTGAAGATATACAACAATGAAAATCCGGATGGGTTTTTTCTCGACGAAGGCGGATATCTTTCTCCGAGCGAGGAGACTTCGGGCGATCAGATTATTCAGCTTTCCGGCAGTGAATATTTTGTTCTCGGCGACAACCGCAACTACAGTTCCGATTCGCGTTCCTGGGGTCCGGTGCCGGGAAATGACATTGTCGGAAAAGTGCTTTTGAGGGCTTGGCCGTTCAGAAAAGCTGCGCTTTTCTAAAATTTTCAATTTTCAATTCACAATTTTCAATCAATGATCAATTTCTAAATTTTCAATTTTTACTTGCGAGCAGGCAGGTTCAAATATTGGGAATTGAATCATTGAAAATTCATTGTAAATTGAAAATTGATAATTGAAAATTATCTTATGGCTCGAAAAAAGAAGATAACCAAGAAATTTATAAAAAAGTCGGCAAAAGCACATCCGCAAGAAGAGCTCCTTCTTCAGCCCCTTCGCGGCACGCGGGACATTTTACCGCAAGAACAGCCCTATTGGCAGCAAATCCGGCGCGTGAGCGAAAAAGCGGCGGCTGATTTCGGCTATCAGCGGATTGATGTTCCCATTCTTGAATATTCCAATCTTTTTGCCAGGAGCGTCGGGGAAGGAACGGATATCATAGAAAAAGAAATGTATTCTTTTCAAAGCCGTGGCGGGGAAAAAGTGAGCCTTCGCCCCGAATTCACGGCCGGAGTCGCTCGCGCCTACATACAAAACGGCATGAATGTTCTGCCGAAGCCGGTGAAGCTCTATTATATCGGTCCGTGCTATCGCTACGACCGTCCTCAAGCCGGAAGATTCCGCGAATTTTTCCAGTTCGGATGCGAAGCCTTCGGAGAACAAGACGCGATTTTGGATATCCAAATGATTCAAATGGCGTGGAGAATTCTCTATCTTCTGGGAATCAGAAACGCGAAAGTTCATGTCAACAGCATCGGCTGTCCGGCTTGCCGCAAAAATTATCGCAATCTTTTGGTCCGCTATTTTGAATCAAAGAAACAGAAGTTTTGTTTTGATTGCAAAAGAAGACTTGAGACGAATCCGCTACGCATTCTTGACTGCAAGGAAGACAAATGCGTTCAGGTCGCGGCCGGCGCTCCCCAGTCATTCGACCATCTTTGCGACGAATGCCGAACGCACTTCAAGGAAGTTCTGGAGTATCTCGAAGAGCTCGAGATTCCGTTTGAGCTCGATCCGGGATTGGTCCGGGGACTTGATTATTACACAAAAACGGTTTTTGAGATTTATTCCGAGTCGCCCGAAGACGCGAAAAACAGCGCTTTGGGCGGCGGGGGAAGATATGACGGCCTCGTGAAGACGCTCGGAGGGGAAAATACTCCGGCGGTCGGGTTTGCGATTGGAATGGACCGGGTCGCTGCCGAGATGAAGAAACTGGGCGCTCGGGCGTACCGCGAACCGAAACCGCGGGTATTTTTGGCGCAATTGGGAGGGCTTGCCAAGAAAAAAAGCCTCAAGATGTTTGAAGCGCTTGAACGAGCCGGGATTATGATAGCCGAAAGTTTCGGTCGGGGAAGCCTCAAATCACAGCTCAAAGTGGCAGATCGTCTTGGTGTTGAAATCACGCTTATTTTGGGCCAAAAAGAGGCGATTGATGAAACGGTGATTGTGAAGGATATGACCAGCGGAAATCAGGAAATCGTTGATGCGGCGCGTGTTGTGGATGAGGTGAAGAAAAGATTGAAAAAATAGAGAATGTCTAATTTCTAATTAACCTAATTGACCTAAATAAACCCCAAATGCTAAATCCCAAAATATTTTCTCAAGATAAGATTTATTTTTTAGACATTAGAAATTGGGATTTGATTAGATCAATTAGAAATTAGATATTAGAAATTTTATGGATTGTGTTTTCTGTAAAATAGTAAAAAAAGAAATACCGACAGAGTTTTTGCATGAAGATGAGCTCGTTGTCGCTTTTCGCGATATCAATCCAATCGCTCCGGCGCATGTCCTTGTGATTCCCAAAAAACATATTGGGAGTGTGGCGGATGTTTCAGAGAGCGATGAAAAACTGATGGGAAGAATGATTCTTTCCGCCAAGAGAATCGCCGAAGACTTGAAAATTTCCGGCAATGGGTATAAGCTTCTTTTTCGGGTCGGCCGTCACGGGGGACAGGAAGTCGGGCATTTGCATTTACATTTGATCGGGGGCGCAAAGTTATCGGAGAATATCCGTCCCGTAACTTAAAAATGAATTCTATCGTCACAATACTTATTTAGAGAGGGGGTTTTATGATCGAAGTAAAAAAGAAGGACAGAGAAACATCCGAAAGCCTGATTAGGCGTTTTTCTCGCCGCGTCCAGCAGAGCGGTGTTTTATACGCGGCCAGGGGGAATCGATTTTACGCAAAGCCGAAAAACAAGCGGCAAGTGAGGCTTTCCGCCCAGTATCGCGCCAAAATAAAGAAGGAAGTGGACAAACTCAAGAAAATCGGAAAATTTGACGAAGAAGCGCTGAAAAGAATCAAGAGAAAATTGGAGGAATAATATTCACATAATACATAGCACATAACATGGAACAAATTTGTTATGTGTTGCGTGTTCCATGTTACGTGAACATACATCAACAAATCGAAAATGATCTGAAATCTGCTCTCAAATCCGCCGATAAGGAGAAAACCGGTATTTTGCGCTTTCTGATTTCGGCAATCAAAAATCACCAGATTGAGAAAAGGGCCCAGGGTGAAAAATATCTTTCCGATGAAGATATTATTTTGGTTGTCCGTCGCCAGGCGAAACAGAGAAAAGACTCCATCTCTGAATATGAAAAAGGAGGCCGGGCGGATCTTGTCCAGAAAGAAAAGAAAGAACTCGAAATTCTCGGGAGTTATCTTCCGGCCCAAATGAATGATGACGAAATAAGAAAAATCGTCGAAGCTAAAATGGCGAAGTTCGGAATTTCTGACAAAACGGGTTTCGGAAAACTCATGGGCGCGGTTATGAAAGAGCTTCAAGGAAAGGCCGATGGGAGCATCGTAAAAAAAATCATCGAAGAAAAACTTGTTTCATAGCGAAAGAATTTTGAATGAGGATAGAAATTGCCAACAAAACAAAAAAAAGAATTGAAAAAAATTTTGTTCGAAAAATCGTGGAAAAGACTCTCGACATTTCCAAAAAGAAACCGGGAGATTTTTCGATTTCAATCGCCTTCGTCGAAAAAAAAGAAATTCGGCGCTTGAACCGAATTTACCGAAAAAAAGACAAAGCCACGGATGTGCTTTCCTTTAGTTATTCTTCAATGTATAATAAAAAAGGAGAAGCGCTTCGAGCGGGGGAACTGGCGCTTTGTCCCGAAATAATCGCAAGGAACGCAAGAGCAAACAAAGTTGCTTTTCAAAAAGAACTGGCTTTTGTCCTGTCGCACGGCGTTTTGCATCTTCTGGGAATGAAACACGGGAAGAAGATGTACAAGATACAGGATAAGATCTCTACGAATTGCTAATCAAATACGAATATACGAATGAATATTATTGTGCAACGGTAGCGTGAAAAAATTGATTCGTATATTCGTACGAAATTCGTAATTCGTAGACAAGATTGTGGATAACATCAAAAAACTTTTCAAAAGCTTCCATCATGCTTTTCGGGGATTGAAGTATGTTCTCAAGAACGAGCAGAATTTTCAGCTGGAGATTTTGATTGGAATTTTCGTGATAATCTTGATGTTTATTTTCGATATCCGCGATTGGCAAAAAGTGGCTCTTTTTCTTGTCATATTTTCAGTTCTCGTGATAGAGCTTATAAACACGATCATGGAAAGAGTAGTCGACATCCTGAAGCCTCGCGTCCATCCTTATGCTCAACTCATAAAAGACATCATGGCAACGACGGTTCTTCTGGCTTCAGTCGGCGCGATTGTTATCGGCATCATTATTTTCTATCCTTATATAAAGCAAATGCTTTTGCAGGGATTCTAGCTTTTTGGTAGAATACCGATGCGAATCTGCGAATAAATGCTAATCCGCAAATTGCGAACTTGCTAACGCGCTTGTGCAAAATATTCGCAATTCGTTGATTGGCATGTATTAGCATTATTCGCATAGGTATCTTCATGGGGAAAGGACACACTATAATCGGCCTTGATATCGGCTCATCCAATGTCCGGGCGGTGATTTTGCAAAGATTCGAAGAAGAGGAAAAGCCTCGAGTGATGGGAGTTGGAAACGCTTCTTCTTTTGGCATTCGCCGAGGCGTTGTGGCTGATGTGGAAGAAACCGTGAAATCAATCGGCGAAGCGGTGAAAAATGCCGAACGGACATCCGGCATCCCGATTACCCGAGCGATTGTAAGCATCGGAGGCAGTCACATCAAGTACCAGGAAAGCCAGGGCGTTGTGGCGATTGGCAAAGCCGACGGGGAAATAACCGGAGACGACATCATGCGCTCCCTTACGGCGGCGGAAACGATTTCCCTTCCTTCAAATACGGAAATAATCCATGTTATTCCGCGAAGCTTCATTGTTGATGATCAAAAAGACATCAAGGATCCGATCGGGATGAACGGAATCAGGCTCGAAGTCAGCGCCATGCTTGTTTTGGGTTCAACGCCGGTAATCAAAAATCTCTCCAAATGCGTCTATCAGGCCGGAGTTGAAGTGGACGACATGGTTTTTTCAGCTCTGGCGGCCGCCAAAGCCTCCGTCAACAAAAGACAAAAGGAATTAGGCGTCATTCTTGTCGACATCGGCGGCGGGACGACCAGTTTTTCAGTTTATGAAGAAGGCGATCTTGTCCAGATCGGGGTGGTTCCGATCGGCGGAGGACATATTACCAATGACATTGCCATCGGCCTTCGCACTTCAATTGATGTCGCCGAAAAAGTAAAAGTAAATTACGGTTCGGCTCTTCCGGACGATATCAGCAAAAAAGACCAGATCAAACTGTCGGAAATCGACCAAAACGAGGAAGGCGAAGTGTCTCGCCATCATGTCGCGGAAATCGTCGAAGCGCGCCTCGAAGAAATTTTCACCATGATTGACAAAGAACTTCGGAAAACCAACCGGTCGGGAATGCTTCCGGCGGGCGCGGTTCTTGTTGGCGGCGGGGCGAAACTCCCGGGTGTGGTTGATTTAGCCAAAAAGATTTTGCGGCTCCCCGTTCAAACGGGCTTTCCTTTAGAGCTTGGGGGAATTGTGGACAAGGTGGACGAGCCCTCGTTCGTCACAGCGGTGGGCCTGGCTCTCTGGGGAGAAGAGGAAGCGGCCATGAGTTCACCGGGGAATCTCCGAACGAAGCTGCCGGCCATTGATGGGCTTCCCAGAATCGGCCACACAGTCGACAAAATGAAAGGGTGGCTCAAAAAGTTTTTGCCATAAAACAAAAAGCGCAAAGTGTAAAGTTCAAAGCGTAAAACCACAGCGTAAAGCTAAAAATTTTGCGCTTTAAGCTGTAGCTTTGAGGTTTAGGCTTTGCGCTTTGCGCTTTGCGCTTAAAAGAAAATCCCTTGACATTTTTTTAGGCATTATGCTAGATTGATTTACTGGATTATTAGCAACCAAATAAATTTATATGGCTGAAATAAAACCGGACATTGAAACCTTTGCCAGGATAAAAGTGGTCGGAGTTGGGGGATCCGGCGGAAACGCGATTAGCCGCATGATGGAATGCAAACTTCGCGGCGTTGAATTTGTGGCGGTGAACACCGACGCTCAAGACCTTCATCACTCAAAAGCGAGTGACAAAATTCACATTGGAAAAAATCTGACCAAGGGTCTGGGAGCGGGAATGAATCCGGAAATCGGGCGCCAGGCGGCCGAAGAAAACCGGGATGAAATTGCCGAAGTTCTCAAAGGCTCGGATATGGTTTTTGTCACGTGCGGACTGGGCGGCGGAACGGGAACGGGAGCTTCGCCGATCGTGACCGAGGTCGCCAAAGAGGCCGGAGCTCTCACGATTGCGGTTGTGACAAAACCTTTCAGCTTTGAAGGCGCGCAAAGAAAAGCGATTGCCCTCGAGGGCCTTGAAAATTTGAAAGACAGAGTAGACGCGCTTATCGTTATTTCCAACGACCGGCTTCTCCAGATTATCGACCGGAAAACCACCCTTATGAATGCGTTTCGGGTCGTGGATGATGTTCTGCGGCAAGGCGTTCAAGGGATTTCAGATCTTATTTCCAAGCCCGGCATAGTGAATGTTGATTTTGCCGACGTGAAAGCGGTTCTTCAGGATGCCGGCAGCGCTCTCATGGGAATTGGAATCGCGGCCGGCGAGAATCGGGCCACTCAAGCGGCTAAAGCGGCCATCAACAGCCCGCTCCTTGAATTTTCCATTGACGGCGCGAAAGGCATTCTGTTCAATGTGAGTGGCGGTCCGGATATCACGATGCTTGAAATCAACGAAGCGGCCAATGTTATCACGGAAAGCATTGATCCGAACGCCAAGGTCATTTTTGGCGCGACGATTGATGAATCGGCAAAAAAAGGAGAATTGCATCTCACTGTTATTGCGGCCGGTTTTGATTCAGAGATGGTAAGTGAATCCGCGGGGGTGATGCCAGCTTCCAGCAGAGAGGTCGCGAAGAGCATCGTTGAAGATAGTTCGACTCCTTTGGCCGGAGTACTTTCTGAAATTGACGAAAAACCGAAATTCATTATCGAAGAAAAAGTTTCCCCGAAACCGAAAAGACAAATCAATTTTGAATCGAAGGTAAGTACAATCTCCGAAGATGAAGACGACGAGCTCGAAATCCCCGCGTTTATCCGAAGAAAAATGAAGAAATAACTTATATATCCGTTATTTTTATATAATAAAAGCGCCTGACAAAAAGGCGCTTTTGTTTTTATGTGAGTTGCTTGACTCAGATTTTGCGCGATATATAATGAAAAAAGACATATTGAGGATAACAATAAAAAAATAAAAAAATGATCGCGACAAATAAAAAATCAAAGTACAGCAACTTCTGGACACTGATAAATATAATTGCAATGTTTCTTTTATTATTGGTATGGTTTTGTCCGGAAAAATCCCATGCCCAAGCCGCCGCCTATACGAACATCGGAGTTTGCGTCCAGCCTCCCGACCCCAATCTCACCAACCCCGCAAGCCCCATCATAAATTATTTAATAACTATCAATCCCGGTAATCCTCGAAATGCCACGAGCAGCCCTTTTCGCTACCACCAAATCCAAATCAGCAAGGATCCCTCATTCTCTCCAATCTTGCATGATACGGGAATAAAGGCGTACCAGAGCACTTTCTCCTATAATAGAGGAAGCAGCAGTGACATCCAGCCGACTCCCCGTCCTGCTTGCGATACGGATTCCACGAATGTGAATTGTCCCGTCTCCTTCAGCGCCTCGTCTGGCGACCCGGCTGCATGTTATGATTGGTATGCTTATCAGTCGCTAATAGGGTATGGAGAACCTTGTGGGGACTCCGGCAACGATATGGCAAATTGTTGGGCGGACGGATGTGGTGCAGTATGGATTGGCGGTGGAGAAGGCGGTTACTATATATGTTGGTGTTGCACCCCGCTTTATCAAAATAATAACGCCAGCTATCAATACAACAAAGTAGAAAATCCCACTGCCATGCCTGTCGGCACTTATTCCTACACGGTTCCGCCCGGAACGCTTCCGATAGACAACTCCACCTACTATTACCGCGTGAGAGTCAAAGACGCGTATGACTGGAGCCCATACGCGGTGGGAAGCTTTTTCCTCGGTGCAACGGATGGAGTCTGCGGGACTGGACTTTCATTCTGCGATGGAACTACGATCACTCCAGCCACCCCTGGGCTGTGCGCTCCGGGTAATCCCCTTATTTCAAGTCCAACTAATCCCTGGGCCTGGACGTGCGATGGGCTCTACGGAGGAAATCCTTCTCCCCCATGCAGCGCCAGTGTCGCGCCTGTTCCAGATTTAACGAATTGCGGAACAATAACTATTTGTTCGGGTGGAGGGGCGTTGGCGTGTCAGCCGGGCATGTGCACTGGAGGAACGAATTGTGGTAGTCCCATTGACTCTGATTCGTGGACGTGCAGCAATAGCTGTGGATCGGTAGAGTGTCCTGCTAACGTACTTCCCGTGGAAGACGGCCAGTGCGGAACATCGGACGGAGAACCGATTTGTGACGGCAGAACACTTACCGGCGCCGAGCTTTGCGCCGGCGGCAGTCCTTCTCCCAGTAACCCTGACACCACCGGCTACGAAGCTTCCTGGGACTGTCTTGGAAGTTGCGGGGGAAATCCTGTTGATTCCTGCAGCGCCAGTGGCAAAAAATCCTGCGGCTGGATAGAAACGAACCCGTAAAAAAGTTTTATCAGAAAAAACTTAACTTTTTCTGTCGCATAGACTATAATTTGCCAATGGGGCAAGTTATCTTTTCAGTCCGTTATGATTTCATTTTTTAATTTTTTCTCTATGTCGCATCCAAAAACGAAAATAGACTTGAAAAACAACGAAGTAGTGTTTTGGCTCGACAGCAAAATCTATTCCTTGGAATCTATCTATAACACAGCCTATGTTTTTTTGGATCGAGCCTATGTATTTCTGGACGGTGATCCGGAAAAAGAAATAGAAGTCCATCTCAAAGGAAAGGAAGAATTGGATGGAAAGAAACTCGAAGCTCTGCAGGGGGAATTTTTGAACGAACTCCTGAACTTTCTCTTGAGGACCAAAATAGCCAAACGGAATAAAAAAATAAGAGAATATATCATAGCGTCGGCTTTAGTTTCCGGTCTGCCGAATAGTTTTGTATCGCCCAACGAAGATAAAGAAACAAAGGCTGGTTGGCAAGATGATCCTCTGGGAATTGCTGTCCCTTGGGAAGAAAAAAATCAGAAACCGACGGGCAAAAAACGATGAAATATACCTTGTTTTTTTGAATAACGCGAAACATCAAAATAGTAAATCCAATTAGGAATAAAAAAAGAGCTTGATGAAAGGGAAAACAGCGGCAATCAAATTTAATAAAAAAATTTATCCAGCAAAGGAAATTCAAAAGGCAATCGCGGATTTCAAGCAATTGGCCAGTTTTTCTTTATCCGAAAATAAGAGCTATCGCATTGTCAAAATCAGCGATGTTATGGCTCAGGAAGACAAACTGATTGGAAATGAATTTTCCAACTATGCGCTTAGCCTGATCAAACACTAGACGGGATTTATCTTATTTATCCGCTAAATGGGAACTTCACATTCCAGCAAATCTAAATTCAAGAAAAGGATTTCGATGCCCAAAAAATCAGGATTCTTTCGCTTCAAAAAAATGGGAAAAGAATATTTACTTACCAACGAGATCGGTGAGTATATTTTTTTGACAGTCAAAGAATTCGCTGATTTTTCGCAAGACAGAATGAACAAATCATCTTCCCGGTATGAAGAACTGGCTAGAAAAAATTTCTTTGCCGAAGACCTAGAAACTGAAAAATTTGTCGAGAAATATCGCGAAAAGAACAAGCATCTGTTTCAGAATGGACCGAGTTTGCATATTATCGTCGTGACTTTGCGATGCAATCACAAATGCGTTTATTGCCAAACAAGTTCTTGCTCCGAATGGGAAAAAGAAAAGAATTTGAGCTTGGAAAACGCCCGGAAGATAGTTGATCTGATTTTTCAATCGCCGAACCGGTACTTGGCCATCGAATTCCAAGGCGGAGAGCCGCTTCTCAATTGGCCGGTGGTGAAATTCATAACAGAATATGCCCGGGAAAAAAACAAGAAAGAGAAACGAAATTTGGAAATCAGGATAGTATCCAATCTTTCTTTACTTGACAAGAAAAAGGCAGATTATCTCTTCAAACATAAGGTGGTTTTTTGCACTTCTCTGGACGGGCCGGAGAGAGTGCACAATAAGAACAGGACTTGGCTAGGAGGAAACAGCCAGCGAAAAACGAAAGAGTGGCTTGAATATTTGCTCAAGCGCTATAAAAAATATTACATTAATCAACCGGCCGCGCTATTGACCGTTACGCGATCCTCATTGCCGTATTGGCGGGAAATCATAGATGAATACGCGAAGCTTGGACTTGATACCATAGCTTTGCGGCCTTTGGCTCCACTGGGAGTGGCTAAAAAAAGTTGGCAGGCAATCGGCTATAAACCCGATGAGTTCGTCAAGTTCTATAAAAAAAGCTTGGATTATATCTTCAATTTGAATATCAAAAAAAATCTTTTTTTTCGGGAAGCCCTGGCGGCCAATATAGCCGTAAAAATCCTGACAGAACGGACGCCGAATTTTTTTGAGCTTCGCTCCCCGTGCGGCGCCGGCATTGGACAGTTATTATATGATTACAATGGCGATATCTATACTTGCGATGAGGGAAGGATGCTAGGGAAAGATCTGTTCAAGCTGGGCAATGTTGAAAACGATACTTATGCGGATTTGATCTTGAAACCGGCGATCAGAACAATGTGTTTGGCATCCTGTCTGGAAGGGTTGGCCTGCGACGATTGCGTTTATAAGCCATACTGTGGCACTTGTCCAATCGTTAATTACGCCGAGTCAGGCAACATATTCCCGCAATTGCCCAATAGCAGCCGTTGCCGGATATACACCGGTATTTTTGATTATCTATTCCAAAAAATAAGGAAAGATGATAGAATAAAGCCAATCCTTCTGGGTTGGATCAGCGGTAAGTCAAAATCTTGATTTATCGCAAAAAGCGCACGGAATTTTTATATAAATCATAAATTTTTCAAAATGGCCATGAAACAAAAAAACAAATTTCCCAAAACCAAAAAAAATATCACAGCTTTTCTGAATGAAGAGGAAGGAAAAATTTCGAAAAAGAACATCCGAAAAATCGGTATGGGATTATTTGTGGCGGGAATGGCCGCTGCCGGCTTAATGAAAGCCGATCAGAGTCAGGCGAATTGTGTTCATTCCAATCACAGTTCCCATAGCTCGCACGGGTCGCATGGTTCGCACGGGTCGCATAGCGCTCATTGTAGTGGAGGCTGGTGCCCATAATAGTTAGGGGGCAATTGATAAGCTAAAAAATTTAAAATAAAATATGTTTGCCAATAAGCGAAAATTGATTTTAATCTCGTTAATAGCTCTTGTTTTAATTATTTCTGCGGGAACGATTTATTTTATCCATTACTTAAACAATAAAAAAATAGGGATATCCAAACCTTCTGTTTCGGGTGATCCTCCTTATAAAACAGAGGAAGAGAGACAGCAATGTGAAAAAAATTTTGTGCTTACGGATGACAAAATCAAGTGGGCGCTTGAAACTAAAAATCCTGAATTCAATGCAGAAGGCCCTGTGTTTAGCGGATCGACAATAATAGCCTCCCTAAGTAGTTATTTTTCTTGCAAGGCCGCGATCTCCGGCAAATACACTGATTGTGGCTCTCCCATAAACAGCGAGAACAAAAATAAAGACCTTGAGGACCTCGAGAAGAATGCGCAGCTCGTTTGCTATAAAACGGTTTGGTATGAAGATGTTTTTTTACGTCTTACAAGAGATAAAAATGTGTCTGATAGCGTGTTGGCGGATTTCAATGAATACATCAATAAATATGCTCCGGATAACAGTAATTTGAAAAAGGGGTTAACGGAGAAAATTATCAAGGCGGATGATTTCTTGGCGGGATTAGCGCAAAAAAGCGGAAACGTCTGTCAGGAACCGGGCAAGAAATCTTGCCAGGCGGCGCTTACGCGAGACGAAAGTTATTGTCAAGGGCTTACGGATGAAAAAGAATCATGTATATCCGGAGCCCAATTCATGAAGGCACTTGATTCCGGCGATTCAAGTAAATGTCAGGTAATTCAGGATAAAGATAATGTTTTGCCGCAGGTTTGCCGCTATGTCCTTAATCAGGATCCGGCATATTGCGTCAGTAAAGATGTTATCGGTAATTTCGCTCACCAGTATTGCTATTTTGGTCATTTGCAGTGATATCTGCGTAATCGGTTAAGTTCGAATGGAGGATTATGGCTCAATGCATCAAAAAAAATCGTTACAACTTAGCCATTCTCGAAGGGATAGCCTAAAAACTCTAAAGTTATTTATCACTGATAAGTGCAATATGGATTGCACTTATTGTTATGTAAGAAAAAAAGACCACAAAGGAGCGCTGACCACAGGGGAATGCGTAAAAAGTATAGATGATTTTTTTGCTGATGGAGGCGAAGAAAAAGTGATTCAATTTCTTGGAGGCGAACCGCTTTTGGAATATGAAAAAATAAAGACTATCATAAAGCACGCAGCTAAAAAATATCCCAATGTCAGCAGACAATTTATTTTGAGCACTAACGGCTTGCTTATCGATCAGGAAAAGATTAATTTTTTAAATCGGCACGGTGTTCTAGTTATAGTCAGTCTAGATGGCTCTAAACAGGTTCATGACCTTTACCGGAAAATAAGAGGCTCTCAAAAATCATCCTACGATGTTATTGCCAATAATCTCAGCCGAGTGAACTTATCAAATACCATATTGATGATCAGTTGTGTCTTTACGGAAAGTACGATCGATTGCCTGGCAAAAAATATCAAACATCTGGCAAGGTCTGGTTTTAGGATGATTGACTTTCAAGCAGATGTTAACGCACCCATAGGTAAAAAGTACGAAGTAAAACTAAGAAAATTCCTGAAAGATTTTTCAGCTTATTACTTGAATGTTTTTCGCAAGAAGAAAAAAAACGAAATGTTTTTTGTCCCGGCGATAAAAAGTGTGTTGCTAAGCAGGAAAAAGAGCGGCAACAGGACTTGCGATTCGTTGCTATTGTCACCGGATAAAAATTATTATTCTTGCGGACGGCTTCTTGGATTGAACCAAAAACAGAAAAAGCCGTATGCTTTCGGGAATATCGAAAGCGGTATTGACAAGAGAAAGCGCTTGACTTTTTTGACGAAAACAAAAAATGAAATCGATAAAATTTTCCCCAAATGCCGACGATGCGATTTTTTGCCCCATTGTTTGTGTAAAATAGCCACTTTCGCTTATTGTATAGCAAAGGGAGAAAACGTGGCGGCCGGTCTCGAAACAATATGTCTATATTCACGTCTATTCAATGGGGCTATGCTTTCTATAAGCGAAACGCTTTTAAGGGAGCAAAATGCTGATTTTAAAAGGATATATCGATTTGATGATGATATATGATACCATTCCTCAATATTTTAATCCGCGATACCAGCCATTCAACAGGTCGTTGCCCGATGTTCTTGCCGTCTTAGGAGGTGTCAAGCCTTTGACAAGACTAAACCTTGATGCGGGCGATTCTTACAGCCCGTTTTTAAAGGTGATTAGAAGGAACAAACTTCATACAGCTGTTGCGGAAGACAGGACTGGCTATGCCATGCATGCGGGGGTGAGATATATCTATGTGGCGCGAAAGAGAAAAATAGCTGATTTTTATAAATTAAATGATCCTGAAAACAGCGCTCGTTTACCGTCCGAAACGGACGAGAAAAAGTTCGCAAGCGACTTGGGATATCCCAAATGCTGCATAGGCAACTACTTCAAGAAAACGCAAAAAGGGATAGTAAAGGCTTTTTTGAGGCAATCGGAGATTAAGCAAGCTCCTTTTTATCTTAATAATCTTTTCCACTCCATTTCCAATGATTTTTTAAGTTTTCATGCTCCGTGTAGCTTGGACTGCAAAAAAACGGAGCTGTACAATAAAAAGATATACAAAGCGATAGAAAAGATTGAGCCTTCGTTTGCGGCTCGTTTAAAAAAAATTCTTTCGATGCCTTTGGCTGTATGGTTTAATAAGCTTTTTGACGATCGTGTTCTAATCTTATTCGATGGCTTAGCTGAAAAAAATGTCATAAAATATTCAAAATGCTTTATCTTAAGAGCAGCTTATCCCCGGAACCGGCCGGTAGGAATAAAAATTGAAAAATCGTTTCTTTATTTCAGGCTCGGAAATAAGATTAGGCAAAAAGGCAATAAAGTTTTCATATATCGGGATGATACCGTGCTTCACACCTTTACTAATTCGGACCAGCAAGGAATAGCCTTATTAAAATTTTATGCCTAGAAAATTAAAAATTGCTGTTACAACGAAATGTCCTTTATCTTGCAGCTATTGTTTTGCCCGTAAGGACGACAAAATAATAAATTTGAAGAAACTGCGGGAAACAGTGCAGTTTTTTTTCGCCAATAGCACCAAAACGGGCCGCCTTATTATTTTTTTATATGGTGGCGAGCCTTGCCTATTTCCCGAATTATTGAAAAGTTCAATATACTATATCTTAAAGGAAGCCAAAGACCGAAAACGAGATGTTTTCGTTTGTGTCGGAACAAATGGTATCATGCTTACCAGCGATCTAATTTCTTTTTTCAAAAAACATCAAGTCGGAATAGCTTTTTCTTTTGGCGGAAAGAAAGATTTACATGACAAGTTTCGCCATTTTCAAAATAAAAAAGGGTCTTTTGAAAAAGCGATTCCTAAGCTAAAGTTATTGATTGATAGTTTTCCGGCTGACAGATATTATGTTGCATTGTGCCTGCACCCTTTGCAAGCAGGTGAACTCTATGAGAGCTTTTTATATTTCTATTCATTGGGTGTGAGATCTTTTCGGATGGAGTGGATTAATGATGAACGACACAAATGGGATGAAGAAAGTGTAGCATTGGCTAAGGACAACTATATAAAAATTTGGGATTATATCGTCGACAAACTGTCCCGCGGGAATTTTATTTTTCTCGTAAATTTTCTGGAAACACCATTAAAAAATGCAGAAAATAGTCAACAGCCCGAGACATGCTTCAATACCTATGAGGTTTCAACAAGCGGCAAAGTGTTCCTTTCTCCTTTTTTGACTTCCTCTGACAACTTTGCCGTCGGTGATGTCCGCCGGGGCCTGAAGAAAGATCTTTTTGCTTGCAATATGGATAACGAACAGGTCAAATATCAAGATTGCACAGATTGTCGCAGAAGGCATTTCGGCAGTATTCATGAAATTATTTCCAATCTAGGAAAAATAGAAGATGAATTTAGAGTCATAACAAACAAATATTTAAAAAAAATCAGCACAACCGGCAGAAACGGAAAAGAATACATTAATACGCTATATAAAAATTTCCCCTTTTAGTTATGAACAGCGAACAAACAGGATTATTTTTGAGCCATCTGTCCCGTATTTTGCGGATTGACGCAGTTGATTCGTTCGAGATATTGAAGCTGATCTACTCCGGTTATACGAAATCCCGGGAGAGAAAAACAAGGCTGTTTAATGAATTTTCTTTTGTTGTCGGGGAGGATGGAAATATTAATTCTACAATTAGGGTGCTGAATTTATTATTCCCTAAAAATATTCATGGAAATTTGAAGGACTTCAAAATGAAACGATTAAAAAACATACTTGATGCGTTTGATTTTGCAGAGGATTCCGGAAAATATGCTTATTTGCAAAATGTGAGAAAAGTTGAAAAAGTGGCGGATTTTTTTAATAAAAATAGCAATTGGCTTTTTCAGTTCGGGCTAGAACTCAGCAAGGACAAGCATCTGCGGACAAAAATTTATTTTGGCAATATAAATCGCAAAATCGACGATCCTTTTTATATCATCAAAATATTGGAAAAAATAAGTGAAACATTCGGCATTACTTACAACAAATTGGTCAATTCAATTATTTTTGATAATAAAATAGATGCAATTGCCATTGATTTGATGAATGGAGATATTGGATTGAAGATATACGAATATTCGCATTTTCCCGATAAAAAACAGATGGATTTTTTGCTGGCAAAATATGAAGCGTTTGGACATTCCGAGGAGGATCGGACATATGACAATTTTAAAACGCTGGTGCGAAAGCATAAGATATATGACAGAAAAAATTTTGATACTATGTTTACATATCGTTTTGCTCCGCAATCAATGGACTTAAAATCAGTGAAAATCAATATTCATCTAAATCCTGTGGCAGATGGGAACCAGCTTTTCTGTCACACCGCTATAGCAAAGCAAAATAAACCCATCCTTGATTTTATGAGAAATAATGATATCAAAGTTTCTTTTATTGGACATGAACCTAAGAAGATATTTTTTTATGTCAGATAATACTAGAATTAAAAGGGTTGACCTAAAAGTCGGATTTCAGTGCAATAACCATTGCCTCTTTTGCGTCCAAGGCAGAAAAAGGGAAAGGACGGCCTCCAAAAAAATTGAAGAGATTAAAAAATTTATCAGGGAATCAGCAAAATCCGGCAAAGACGAGATAGTCTTGACCGGCGGTGAACCGACGCTTCACCCCGATTTTTTGAAGATTGTCAGATTTGCCAAAAAAAATAATTTTTCAAATATTCAAATTCAAACTAACGGCAGAATGTTCGCGTATCCTGATTTCTGCGTTCAAACAATCAAAGCCGGAGCAAATGAATTCGCGCCAGCGCTTCACGGTTCTGATTCAAAAACCCATGACCAGTTGACCGGTTTCGAGGGCAGCTTCGGGCAAACAGTCCAAGGCATCAAGAATCTGCGGGGTTTGGGCCAAAGAGTGATCACCAATACGGTCGTAACAAAACTGAATTATCGGCAACTTCCGCAGATTGCCGAGCTTTTAGTGAAGCTTGATGTCAACCAATTCCAATTCGCTTTCGTGCATATCACCGGCCAGGCAGCCGAGAATAAAAAAATAATCGTTCCTAGAAAAAAGGAAGCACTTCCTTATGTGAAAGCAGCGCTGGACATTGGCATGAGGGCTCGCAAGATGGTCATGACCGAGGCTATTCCATATTGCCTTATGTCGAATTACGAAGAATGCATCGCGGAAAAGATCATACCCGGGGCAAGCGTTTTTGATATTGAGTTTACCATTTCTGATTACGATAACTATCGAAAGACGATAGGCAAAGCCAAGGGTCCGGAATGTCGCAGGTGCAAAAAATTTGATATTTGTGAAGGTCCCTGGAAAGAATACCCCGAAATGTTCGGCTGGTCTGAATTTAGGCCCATTGAATAACCCCTATGAAAAATCTATACTTGGCAATTCTTGGAGATTGCAACCAAGAATGCGCATTTTGCGTCAGGTTAGGCAAGAATAAAAAAATTTCTTTCTTGAGCTTTGAAGAAATTCGAAGAATTTTATTAGAAAAAATAAAAGAGGGATACAAAGAAGTCACTTTTGATGGAGGAGAGCCGACTTTGAGGAATGACCTAAAAAAAATATTAGATCTGGCGAAAAGGCTGGGATATAAATCAGCAAATATATTAACCAACGGAGTTCGCCTTGCTGATATTGAAATTGCCAAGAGCCTCTTGTCTGCAGCTACTGGGAATTTTTTTGTTTTTTTTTCCATATCTTTGCACTCCCACATGGAAAAAATTTCAGAACAGCTTGTCGGGAGAAAAGGCACTTTCAAAAAGACCATCAAAGGCATAGAAAACTTGATTGATAAGGGATGTAGAAATTTATCAATTTATCATTTAATCACTTCTCATAATTACCGGCACCTGCCGCAATTCGTGGATTACGTTTCAAAAAATTTTCCTGAAATAAAAAATATTACTTTTTCTTTTATTTATCCGGCAGGAGCTGCCCTTGAAAATGTATATATTTATCCCCGGCTTTCCAAAGTTGAAAAATATTTTCAAAATGCTTTGCGGAAATGTTCTCAAAAAGGAATAAATTTCAACATAACCACTTGCGGCTCCATTCCACTTTGTTTTTTGAAAGGTTACGAAAACATTCTTATCGAGCAGCAAAAAATAAATCAGCCAAGTAATATTGGAGTTGTTGATTCGGGTCAAGATACAAGCTATCAACTGGCTACGGAAGAATTTCATGCAAAAACCAAAATTAAATCGTCGGAATGCAAAAAGTGTTATTATTTTAAAAAATGCGCCGGTATCTGGAGAATTTATGCGGAAAAATACGGGTTAAGCGAATTAAAGCCGGTAATTAGGAATGAAAACAAGAAGGCGGAAGTTCAAAAAAGGATTAAGCCGAAACATCAAATCTATTCGATATTGACCGGTTTTTCTTGCAATAACAATTGTATTTTCTGCTCCGCGGACAGCCGCGCAAGTGACAGAACCACCGGCGAGCTGACATTGGATGCCGAAAGGGGATACAGGAAAGGGCATAGAGAAATAGAGATCTTAGGTGGGGAAGTTTCAATTCGAAAAGATTTTTACTATCTTTTGTCAGAATTAAAGAAAATTGGCTTTACCCGCATCAGGATTTCCTCTAATGGCAGGATGTTTGCTTATCTTGGATTTGCGCAAAGGGCAAAAGAAATGGGTTTGGATTCCGTTAACTTTTCACTTTATAGTCATAAACACGCCTTGCACGATGACATCACTCGTGTAGTGGGATCTTTTAATCAAACTTTGGCAGGCATAAAAAATGCCCTTGAAGTGGAAAATCTTGAAGTTGGTGTTAACACGGTAGTTTTGAAATCAAATTATAAGGAATTAAACAAAATTGGAGAGTTTATCAGCGGGCTCGGCGTAAAGAGATGGCACCTACTGGAATTATTACCTGACGGCAGAGCATCCGAAAATTATCAAGTATTTGCGCCAGATTACGAAAAGCTTGCGCCGCAGTTCAGTAAAATCGAAAAGATAGCGAATAATTTTGATCAGATAGGGTTTTTTGATTTCCCATTATGCGTATTTTGTGACGATCTGTTTCGCAATCAAAAGCTTTTCATTTTTAACGCGAAAGCCAGATTTGAAAAGCTTTTCCAAAGCTATGGCGAGGACTATTCAATCCGAATCGATAAAAAACAAGAAAGCGCTAAAGCTGTTTTTTCCGATAAGTATAAGATCAAACAAGATTTTTGCCAAAGGTGTGTTTTTTTATGTGCTTGCAACGGGCTGACAAGGATATATTATGAAAAAAATGGGGCGGGGAAAATGGAAAGATTAGCCTGTCAGCATAACTTCTTGAAAAGCCGAGGAAACCTAAAAAATATTCAGCAAGCAACGACAAGGTAGATTATAATATTTTTTTGTTTAGTAAATATGCATCTCGAAATTCCTTTCTGGAACCAATGCAACAATAATTGCGTGATGTGCACCAATCCCCCGAATTTCCGACGGGAAAAGCCTATTGACCTGGCGTCAATCAAGAAATATTTGAAATGGAAGATTGGGGGCGAAGAAGATAATATAAAAAGTATCTACTTGACCGGCGGAGAGCCTACAATGCAGCCGAATTTCCTTACCATCATAAATTATCTGCAAAAAAAGTTTCCCGTATCCCGCATAAATATTTTGAGCAACGGCCGGCGCTTTTTCTATGAAGATTTCACTAAGGCCTGCATCGCACTGGGCAAAGTCAGCTTTATTATCCCGGTTCATGGTCCGGACTCTAAGTCTCACGACGCAGTGACCAGGATAAAAGGAAGTTTTGAACAGACACTGGGTGGAATAGAGAATATTTTGTCGCTGCGAAGACCGGATCAAGAAATAGAAATCAGGCTGGTTGCCACGAAATTCACGCATAAAAATTTGCGAAAAACGCTCGATTCTCTGCTGAAAAAATTTCCTACAATACACAGAATTGTGATAATATTTTTGGAGTATGAAGGGCAGGCTGTTGAAAATCTAAAATCCGTGCGCCTTACTTATAGTGATTTTGGATCCGATTTGAAAGAATTAATGCCGTATCTTAGAAAGTACAAGAATATCCGATTATACCACCTGCCGTTATGCACAGTATCCGAAGAATTTTGGCCGTTTGTGTGGCGGACTCTTGGAGAAGACGAAGTCGCTTATTTGAATAAATGCGATAAGTGCAAAGTAAAGGAATTTTGCTTAGGAATACACAAGAAATATCTTGAATTATTCGGCCCAAAAGAATTCAGACCCGTTCAAACATCTCACGCGCTAAAAATCTCTGATAATTACCATCACCCCATCATCTCTGTTGAAAAAAAATCGTAAGATCAAAAAAACCGTAATCATTATGGGGTATGAATGCAACAATTCATGCCAGTTTTGCATTAATTCCAACAAGCATGAGTTGGATTCCAAAAGCACTAAACGTATCATAGGGGAGATGACAGTGGCTAGAAAACAAGGGAATACATACTTAGAACTGATTGGTGGGGAGCCGACCATACGGCCGGATATCATCGATTTAATCTCTTTCGCGCGGAATTTGAAGTTTAAGAATATCGTCATGGCCACGAATGGCCGGATGTTTGCCTATAAAGATTTTGCCGATAGAATGATTCGCGCGGGCCTCACCGATCTTATTTTTTCCATTCACGGTCATACCGCCGAGCTGCATGATTCCTTGACTCAAGCAAGGGGCAGTTTTGACCAGCTTATGCGCGGGATAAGCAACGTTCGGTCTGCGGGCTTGAAAGAATTGGGAACGAACACAACGATCGTCAAGCAAAATTATCGCCAATTGGAGAGGATCGGGAAATTGATCCTTGATCTGGGAATCAACAACTCGGAATTTATTTTTGTTGATCCGCAGTATGGCGCAGTTAACGATAATTTCTTGAAGTTCGTTCCCAAGATCTCTCAAGCCGCGCCATATATCCTGAAACTGCTTGATTTAAGAAAGGGAGAAAAAGCACATTGGCACGTGCGTTATGTGCCGCTATGCCATTTTGAAAACCACCTTGATCAAATAAGTGAATTGCTCGAATCAAAAATTTTTTATACCCAGCATTTGGCGCCGGACTTTGTTAACTCCGACGTTGAGGGATCCAGAAGGCAGATAGCCCGGATAAAAACAAAAATATGCGCGGGATGTGATCTTTTTCAGCAGTGCGAAGGCATCTGGAAATTATATGTGCAGCATTATGGAGACGAAGAATTAAAACCAATCAGAAATGCTTCTTGACTATTTAATGTTACCGGTCATTTTTCTGATAGGCGGTGTTGTCAGCTACCAGGATTTTAAGTTTGGCAAAATTAGGAATAAATGGATTTTGCGGGGATTGGCCTGGGGGTTAATCGTCTACCTTGTTTTATTCCTCAGCCTTTTTTTAGCAGCTTATCTACCGTTTTTTTCAAAAATAACCAGTTTTATTTCCTATGCCTATATCTATAAGGCGCTTCTTAACGCTTTTATTGCATTGGCGCTTGGCTA
The DNA here is from genome assembly GCA_030018805.1 of Patescibacteria group bacterium. Lineage (GTDB taxonomy): Bacteria > Patescibacteriota > Minisyncoccia > Moranbacterales > UBA11712 > JASEHL01. The sequence continues at coordinate 20,149 of JASEHL010000003.1, read as the reverse complement.
TGTCCTTTGGTATTTCGAACTTTGGTCAGCCGGAGATGCCAAATTATTCTTTGTTTTTTCCTTATTGTTACCTTTGACGCATTATTGGCGGTCATATCTGTTTTACTTTCCGTCCCTTGCCCTCTTGATTAATGTTTTCATTCCCGCTTTGTTGTTTTTATTCGTGCAAAATTTGATATTAATTTTTAAAGATGCTACAAGATATCCATTATCGCTGGGCAAGATTAAGTTTCTATTCAGAGAAATTAAAATTTATTTTGAAAGCAATTACCAGACTCTTTTAAAGAGCTTTGTTTCATTTTCTTTAATTTTTTTAGTCTTCCAGATGCTCCGGCAGGCGGTTGCTAACCATACCAACCAAAATCAGTGGTGGTCATCGGGCCTTTTATTAATTATACTCGGAGCCTCTGGGTATATCCGGCGGGCCTTGGGAATGAATTATGTTTTGGGCTCGCTTTCTCTGATTTTCATAGTTTATGTGGCAATCCAGAATCAAGGCATCCTGGGGAAAATGGCACTAGCCGCAAGGAGCTCGTTGGTATATTTTGCAGCTTTCCCATTGATCGCGTTGATATTCTCATATTCACAAAAAAAAGACCACATGCAAAGAATGCCGTTTGCTGTCTGGCTCTTTCTAGGGGTGATAATCACCATAATTTTGAAGGGATCCATAATATCTTTTTTATTCAGTCCATATTCCTTTTTTAGATGAGGTATGATAGTATACACTAATCGGCGCAAACCAAAAAAGAGCTACTATTAATATGCCGAACGGATAAAACCTGCTTTTCTCATTATGAAAATAAAAAAAATTACATATGGCGTTAAGACATTGTGTTAATGTGGAATTGTCCGATTCGCGAAACAGTGCATCCTCTTTGCAAACTAAAAAAAAGCGAATCGATTTCTTGCTTAGTTTTTCAAAAAAGGAATGGGCCTTAAACGGGCACAACAAACAGGATGTAAACTCTATTTTCGGTATTTATGAATCACTGCTGTCGCTTGCAAAAAGGGGCAAGTGCTTGGATATGGGATGCGGAACCGGTATTTTGTGCGGATATATTCATTCTTTTTCATCCAAAGAGGTAGTACCATTCGGAATTGACAAAGATTATTCAAAAATCAGAATCGCCCAAAAAAATAACAAAGGATTAAAGAGAAATTTTATTGCCGGTAATTATTTTGATATAAAGGGACCATTTCTAAAAAAGTTTTCGACGATAATCATATTTGTTGGAGCCTACGAAAAACAGTGGCTTAGATTATTCAGGTTTTTTTTGGATAAATTCCAATATATTGATAAAAAGTGTACGGTAATAGTTTTTTGTTATGAGATCGGAAGATTAATAGATTGTTATCCGGAGGAAAGTCCCAGGTTTTTCATTTTTCGGGAAAGCTGTTACAAAAAATTATTTTTGTCAAAGAATTATTTGGAAAACTCCAGTCGGCAAATTTTTTTGAGATATCTGATACAATATTTTTTTGCGAAAAATTTGACTTAAACTTGTCGCTCAAAGTGTTTCGATCAAAATTTTCTTCTCACGATGCTTCTTAAGGGGTCGCTCATTTCCCTAATTTCAGACTACAATAACTATGTGCATTTATTATCTCGATGAAAGCGGTAACCCGTTTCTCCTGTGGATAACTCATAATTTTCCCGCAAATACGCCTGTTTGACAGGCTTTTTATGATTGTGGTAAAATTTCCTATAAGAACACAAGATATAGTGTGAAAAGGGGTCCTTGCGGATATCCCTTATTAATTCTCACAAAATAGAAGTTGGATGTGAGAAAATTTCTCACTTCCCACCTCTCAATTCCCACCTCTCACTTCTAACCTCTCAATTCCCAAATATGCTTTGTCCTTTTTGCTCTCATCCAGAAACAAAAGTTATTGATTCACGGGAATCAACGGATGGAAAAGTCATTCGCAGACGCAGGCAGTGCCTGAAATGCCAAAAGCGTTTCAGCACGTATGAACAATTGGAACTTCTGAATTTCGTTGTGGTAAAAAAAGACGGGCGAAAGGAGGATTATAATCGCGATAAGCTGGAGGCGGGAATCAAAAAAGCTCTTGAAAAAAGGCCGGTTGATGACAAGAAAATTGAAGAAATGGTTGATGAAATAGAATATAAACTGAATCAGAATGGCGACTGTGAAATATCCTCAAAAGAAATAGGCGGTTTTGTGCTCGAAAGACTGAAAGTCGTTGATGACGTAGCTTATCTTCGTTTTGCTTCGGTATATAAATCATTCGGCAGCGCGGAAAGTTTCAAAAAAGAAGCGGAAAAGCTAACGACGGGAAGTGAGAGATGAGAGGTGGGAGGTGAGAAATTTTCTCACATCTCAATTCTCACATCTAACTTCTAATTTCTGGGGGTGAAAACAAAAAAATGATTGCCGTAAAAAAGGGCCAGAAAATGGTCAAAAGGGGCGAAGGGGGATTCCGGAACCGCATCACGCGGGTGGTCAAGCGCGATGGACGTGTGGTGGCTTTCGACGAGGCTAAGATTACGAAAGCGGTGCTCAAGGCTTTTGCTGAAACTGGAGAAGGCAAAGAAAAAGAAGCAAAAAAAGTCACCGGAAAAGTAGTACAGCTGCTCAACAAAAACTACAAGGTGGGCTATGTTCCCGAAATCGAAGAAATCCAAGACCTTGTTGAGCGAGTTTTGATGATTCTTGATTTTGAGGAAACGGCCAAAGCCTACATACTCTATCGCGAACAGCACCGGAAAATCCGCGAGTCAGAGGAATCTCTCAAAGAAGCGGTTGACCTCGTCGACAAATACATTCAGGAAATTGACTGGCAGGTGAAGGAAAACGCCAACATGAGCTATTCTCTTCAGGGACTCAACAACTATATTTCTTCAATCGTCAGTTCGAAATATTGGCTCAACCGCGTTTACTCGAAAGCCATCCGCGACGCGCACGACGAAGGAGACTTTCATATCCACGATCTCGACAAAATCGCCGCTTATTGCTGCGGCTGGGATCTTCAGGATCTTCTGCGCCGCGGTTTCACTGGAGTCGCGGGAAAAATTGCCTGCAAGCCGCCCAAACACTTGCGGACCGCTCTCGGGCAGATGGTGAATTTTTTTTATACTTTGCAAGGTGAGGTGGCCGGCGCGGAAGCATTTTCCAACTTTGATACGCTTCTGGCCCCGTTTGTCCGCTATGATGATCTTTCCTACAAAGACGTGAAACAATGCATGCAGGAATTCGTCTTCAACATCAACGTGCCCACGCGCGTTGGCTTTCAAACGCCCTTTACGAACGTAACGCTTGATCTTGTGCCTCCCAAGATGCTGGCGGAAGAATCAGTGCTGATCGGCGGCGTGCCGCAGAAAGAAAAATACGGAGAATTTCAGGAGGAAATGAATATGATAAACAAAGCTTTCGCCGAAGTGATGGCCGAGGGCGATGCGAACGGCCGCGTTTTCACTTTTCCGATTCCGACGTATAACATCACCAAAGGATTCAACTGGGACGATGATCATCTAAAGCCAATCTGGGAAATGACCGCTAAATACGGCATTCCCTATTTCGCCAATTTCATAAATTCTGATATGGATGTCGAGGACGCCCGCTCGATGTGCTGCCGCCTGCGGATTGATAACCGTGAACTGTATAAGCGCGGAGGCGGGCTTTTCGGGGCCAACCCCCTGACCGGTTCCATTGGGGTAGTGACGCTCAATATGGCTCGCCTCGGATACCTGGCGAAAAACAAAAAAGATTTTTTCGCGAGGCTTGACAGGCTTATGGAGCTTGCCAAGGAAAGCCTGGAAACAAAAAGGAAGATCATCGACAGTTTCACAAAAAAAGGATTGTATCCTTACGCGAGATTTTATCTCGACAGCGTCTACAAACGCCGGGGCAATTGCTGGGCAAACCATTTTTCGACCATTGGCATCATCGGAATGAACGAATCTCTCAAGAACTTCATGGGAGAAACCACTGCTTCGGAGAAGGGCGTGAAATTCGCGGAAGAAGTTCTGATGCATATGCGTGATCGCCTCGTGAAATATCAGGAAGAGACGGGAAATCTCTATAACCTCGAAGCCACTCCGGGCGAAGGAACCTCTTACCGGCTTGCCAGAAAAGACCGCAAGAAATATCCGGACATGATTTTCGCCAACGGTCAGGTTGGGGAAAAGAAAGGGATTGAACCGTATTACACGAACTCGACCCAATTGCCGGTCAACTTTACCGAGGACTTCTTTGAAGCGCTGAAATTGCAAGAACCGCTGCAGACGAAATACACGGGCGGAACGGTGCTGCATGGATTTCTGGGAGAAAGGATTCAGGACATTGAAACAACCAAGAAACTTGTGAAAGTCATTTCCGAGAGTTATTCCCTTCCATATTTCACTCTTTCTCCCACCTTCAGCATCTGCCCGTCGCACGGCTATCTTGAGGGAGAGCACACTCTTTGCCCGAAGTGCGTCGTCGAGCAAAAATGCGAAGTCTATTCACGCATCGTCGGCTACATCCGCCCGGTCGAACAATGGAACGCCGGCAAAGCGACGGAGTACGGGGACCGGAAAGAGTTTGTGGTCTGAAATTTCACATAACATGGAACATGGAACACATAACATGGATTAATCCATGTTTTATTCCATGCTCCATGTTCCATGCTCCATGACGATTGGTGGTTTGCGAAGACTGACACTCATTGATTATCCCGGCCACATCGCCGCGACAGTCTTCACTGTGGGCTGTAATTTCCGCTGTCCGTTTTGCCACAACCCGGAACTTGTTGTTCATGGAACATGGAACATGGAACATGGAACGGTTTTGGAAGATGATTTTTTTAAATTTTTAAGAGAAAGAAGGGGTAAGTTGGAGGGCGTATGCATCACCGGTGGGGAACCAACAATTCAGCCGGATATAGTGGATTTTGTACGGAAAATAAAAGATCTTGGTTATAAAGTAAAATTGGACACGAATGGCGCCCGCCCCGATGTCCTGCGAGCCTTATACGAGGGAAAATTGCTTGATTTTGTGGCGATGGACATAAAAAATAATCTTGAAAATTACGCCAAAACGGCGAATTCCAAGATAGATTTGGAGCGTATAAATTTAAGTGTCAACCTCATCCGGAATTCCGGAATTGACTATGAATTTCGAACAACAGTCGTTCCTGGCTTGCACGTCGAAAGCGATTTTGAAAAAATTGGTAAATGGCTTGAGGGCGCGAAAAAATACGTTCTGCAGGCCTTTGAAGACAAGGGGAAAATTCTTGATCCGGATCTGAAAAAAAGGACGAAAGAGAAAAAGCTGGATTTAGAAAAAATAGCGAAGAATATTAAAAAGTATTTTGGGAGAGTGGAGGTAAGATGAATAATTTTCAATTTTCAATTCACAATTTTCAATCAATGATCAATTTCTAAATTTTCAATTTTCAAACATTGAAAATTCATTGTAAATTGAAAATTTCAAGAATTATGCTCAAAAAAATTTTTCTCTTAATAATTATTCTAGCTATCGCTGTCGCCTGGCTTGGCGGAATTTTTTCCGTGAGTTTCTCTCCTTTTTCTCTGACTGTCAGCAAGCCCGAAAAAGATATTCTCAAAAAAGCGATGGCCAAGGCAAAAAAAATTATTTACCGCGAAGCGACCGAACATAATCCGCCGGGCGATGTTCTACCCGACCAGATTGACGACAAGGTAAAGCAGGAAATCAAGGACAGGGTAAACTAAAATAATCCTATCCAAATATTTTAGTTTGGTTTTATACATTGGCGCATAATTGCCAGATTATGCTGAATAGACTAAGAAAACATAGCGTGAAAATCTTCGTTTTTACCATAAACATTCTACTGGCCGCAATCGCGGTTTTTATTATCCGGGGTAAAGACCAGGCAAGACTCCTCGAGGATTCAGGAGAAAGGCAATCCGATGTTAACATTTCCAGCTTCAAGGAGAATATAAACCTGGATCCCTCTGATGGCAATTCGGAAGAGGCTATGCCTGAAACCCAACCGGATTCGACAAAACAAAATCCCGCCAGCAGCACGATAGCGCCCAGCGATCCGATTCCCAGTCCTTCCACTATGCCTGTGACTCCCGCGCCGACCGTGAAGCAACCAGCTTCGCCTGATCGCAAGACTAAAACATCATAAGCGATAGAGAACTATGGGCACGTCAGTTGAAAAATTGAATTTTAAGGCTTTGGGCGCGGATATTCACGTTGAAATTGTCATTGAGGACAAAAAAGCCAGAGAGAAAGCAAGAAAAGACCTGAAAGAGGTAAAAGAAGTTTATTCTGCAAAGCAAAAAATATTCTGCCGTTTCAATCCGAAAAGTGAGCTCTCGAAACTAAACCGCAATCTTGGCGTTTGGCAAAAAGCGTCGCCGGATATGATTTATCTCGCCAAAAGGGCGCTTTTTTATAATCGGGAAAGCGAAGGGCTATATGACCCGCGGGTAATCGAAGTTTTGGAAAGTATCGGATACAAAAGCAAAGACACGGGGAATATGAATCCGAAGCCGATGTCAGGCAAACTGAAAGACCTGCCTTTTGATCTCAAGGTGAAAAAAAACGAGATATTTCTTGGCCGGCGGATAGATTTTTCGGGGATTGCCAAGGGATATATCATTGATCGGGCGGCGGAATTTTTGAAAAAAAGAGGTTGGAACAATTTTTTCATCAACGTGAACGGAGACGCGTATGCTGCCGGACGTGATGCAAAGAGAGAAAAATGGAGATTGCCGATAGAGGGCGCGCGGAACAAAAACGCGGCGGTTTGCATTTCCGATCACGGGATTGCCACTTCCGGCGTGATAAAAAGGCGATGGAAGCACAAGGGCAAAAATGTCCATCATCTCGTGAATCCCCAAAATCCGGGAAAGTTTTCTTTTGAAATTCAGTCGGTTCTAGTTCTTCACAAAAAAGCCGAGTGGGCCGACGGACGGGCGAAAGTTTTGGTTCTAATGGGCCTCAAGAAGGGGCTTGAGCACGCGCGAAAGGAAAAATTGAAAGTGATTTTTGTTGATAAAAAAGGGAAAATAATCTTTCCTAATCAACGAGATTAGGAATCTAAAATATATGCGAATATATGTGAAAGTGACTCCGCGGGCGGGGAAAAACGAAGTCGTGAAAATTTCCGACGCCGAGTATAAGGTGAAAGTCACCGCTCCTCCGGAGAAGGGAAAAGCCAATGAACAAGTCATCCAGCTTCTCGCGGATTATTTCAAGGTGCCAAAAAGCCTGGTGAATATCGCCGGAGGGAAAAGCGCAAGGACGAAAATAATCGACATAGAAAAATCTGCCTGAAAATAAAATACTTTAGTATATTAATATACTAAAGTAAAATGATTTATGACAAAATCTAAAATATTTTTCGTTTTGTCTTTGAGTTTTTTGGGCGGGGTCTTTGCGGCCTCGTTTTTTCTAATCGAGAATTATTCTGTTCTGATTCTGTTCGCGTCAGCGCTCGCGCTATTCGTGATCAATCACCAAAATAAAGTGATAATAGTCGTCAGCGCGGCTGTTTTGTTTTTGGCTCTCGGAATATGGCGGACAAATGTTTCACTTGATACGGCAAAAAACAATTTAGCCAACCAAAAGCTGGGCCCGGCGGATTTTTCAGCCATGGTGATTCAGGAGCCGGAAATAAGCGAAACGTACCAAAAAATTGTCGTTCGGAACGGGAATGGAGATAAGATACTGATAAATTCAGATATTTATCCGAGTTATAATTACGGAGATGAACTGAAAGTGAAGTGTATTTTGCAGGAGCCGAAGAATTACGAAAACTCTCGTTTTGACTATAAAATGTATCTCGCGAAAGACGGAATCCATCGAATCTGCAACAAGGCAAACGTTCTAATACTTGGTAGTAATAGAGGAAATGCTTTTTATAATTTTATCCTGAATATCAAAAACAAATTCGAGGAAAAATTATCGCAAATTTTTCCCGATCCGGAAGGAGCGTATCTCAAGGGACTTCTTCTCGGCGGGAGCAGAAGAATGACCAAAGATTTGTCCGAAGCCTTTCAGCGGACGGGAACGACGCATACCGTCGCGGTTTCGGGCTACAATGTGACGATCGTGGCCGCGTTTCTGATGTGGCTGGGAATATATCCTGGCTTCTGGCGACAACAGGTTTTTTCTTTCGCGGTTGTCGGGATAGTATTGTTCGTTTTGATGACCGGCGCGCCGTCTTCAGCTGTGAGGGCCGGCATCATGGGCGCGCTGGTTATTTGGGCCATGAAAGAGGGGAGACTTGCCAATTCCACGAACGCGATTTTACTCGCAGCTGGCGCGATGCTCGCGATAAATCCACTCCTTCTCCGATATGACGCTGGCTTTCAGCTTTCATTTCTTGCGACGCTCGGAATTGTTTATCTCTCTCCCCTTCTTGAAAAAATTTTTTGGCAGGGGAGAGCGCCTAAGATAATTCAGGAAACTGTGATATTGTCAATATCGGCCATAATTTTCGTTCTGCCCATAATCCTCAACTCGTTTGAAAAACTTTCTTTGGTCTCCCCTTTTGCCAATTTTGTGATTTTGCCGGCGATTCCGGCTATAATGGGAACAGGATTCGCCGCGGGAATAGCCGGGTTCATCTTCGTGCCACTTGGAAAGCTTGTCGGCTTCGTTCCCTATCTACTTCTCAAAATCGAAATATTTGTAGTGCAATGGATGGCGAATCTGTCATGGGCGTCAGTGGAAGTCAAAAATTTCGGATGGGAATATATCATAGTCTATTATTTATTTTTATTCTTAGCGCTGCATTATTTCAAAAGAAGAGATAAAAAACTTAGCATGCAAGTAGATGAAAAATAAATTTTATTTTTTCGCAATCGCTATTCTTCTGATTATTTTTCTCTATTTTTCCTATCAAATCTTTGTAGAGGTTAAACCTCTACAGGTTGTTTTTCTTGATGTTGGGCAGGGGGATTCGATTTTGATCCAAAAGGGAACACAGCAAATCTTGATTGATGGCGGGCCGAGCGGGAAAACGGAGCTGGCGAAGCTTGGGCAGTATCTTCCTTATTTCGACGACGAAATCGAAATCGTCATCATGACGCATCCGGACAAGGACCATCTCGCGGGACTTGTTGAAGTCGCGAGGAATTATAAAATTGGAAAAGTCTTGACGACCGCCGCGGAAAAGGATACGCAAGTTTTCAAAGAATGGCAGGATGTGCTTTCCTATAATAAAGTTGAAACACTCGAAGTCTGGCGCGGAACCGAAGTGAAATTCAATGACGTGAGTATGAAAATCATCGGACCTCCCGAAAAAGTCGATCCCCTGGTCGGCGAAGGAAATGACAAATCGGTGGTTGCTCGGCTTGATTACGGAGAGAATTTCTTTCTTTTCACCGGAGATATCGAATCCCCTGCCGAAAAAGAAATTTTAGAGGGCGGGGAAAGTATTGATGTCGATATTTTGAAAGTTGCCCATCACGGCTCGAAATATTCATCAAGCGAAGCGTTTCTCGACACAGCGAGTCCCGAAGACGCGATCATTTCCGTTTCCAAAAACAATTCTTATGGGCATCCGACGGAAGCAGTTTTGAATGCACTCGCCAAAAGAAACATCGAGATTTTTCGGACGGACGAAAAAGAGGATATAATCTTTATTTGCAAACCGAGTGAAAAATGCAAAAATCAAAATGTAAAATGACAATGCAATGCAAAATGTAAAAATTATTTTTATTTTAATCTTGGGCACTTTTTTCCTCTCCGGATGCGTGAAAAACGTTGATTTAAGAAAACAAGCGGAAGAAGAAAAAGCGCCGGAGCAAAAAGATATGTCTTCGATGCAAGACGCGGTCGATTTGCCTGTTGAGACTGCCGAAGCGTCGAGTATCCAAGCCGGCGAGCCGGTGAAAATTCTTTTTGTTGGGGACATGATGTTCGACCGGCATATTCGGGAGGCAGTGGCGAAATATGGCAGTGGAAAATATAATTATGTTCTCGAGCCGATGAAAGAGAAACTATCCGAATACGATCTCGTTGTTGGAAATCTTGAAGGGCCAATTACAAGCAATAAATCAACCAGCGTAAATACGAAAATGGGCGAGAGTAAGAATTTTGTTTTCACATTCGACCCGATCGTGGCAAAAGTTTTGGCGGAGAATAATATCAAGCTCGTGAATCTGGGGAACAATCATATCTTGAATCAAGGCGAAAAGGGAGTGGAGCAGACAAAAAAATATCTGGACGAGACGGGAGTGGAGTATTTTGATGGATCCCAGAGTTCAACTCTGGGAACAGAAAATTCCGTGAAACTCGGTTTCGTAAGTTATAATTATTCAGTTCCAGACTCGGCCGAAACGGCGATTGAAGAAATAAAATCCGTCAAGGAGCAGTCGGACGTCGTTGTCGTTTGTCCGCACTGGGGAACGGAATATAAAACGGGAGACCCAGGAAATTCCGTTCGCGCACTCGCCTATCGTTTCATTGATGCCGGAGCGGACGCGGTGATTGGCACGCATCCGCACGTGATTCAGGCAAGTGAAGAATATCAGGGCAAAAAAATATATTATTCTCTCGGCAATTTCGTCTTCGATCAATATTTCCAGCCGGAAACGATGGAAGGATTGGGAGTGGAAATCACCATCAATCCCGACCGCTCGATGGAATATGGCGAATTGAAATTTGAGATGACGAAAAAGGGACAAACTATTTTTAAGGTCGAACCTTGAAAAAATAAAGTCGAACTTTAAAAAACTCCGAATTTATTCGGAGTTAAAAAAAGTTCAACTTTGGTAAAACCGCAAAAAGCTTTATTTAAGCCATTATTTAGGACTTGTTTCACGGCCATTGACTTGGCTGTTTTTTTATGATAAAATACACCATTGCGGCAGCGAGTCGCAATAAATATAGTACTTGAAAAAAATATTCTCCAGAGGGGGATTGAGAGTTATGTCGAGAGCAAAATCCAGTTGGCGTGTCGTCGCAATTTTTGCGGTCTTAACCTTCGCATTGGTCATCATTGTGGCCTACAGTATTACTCGGCCAGCCGCCAAGCAGACGGAAAAGTCAGCGAAATTTTATTCCATCCAGTGGCTTTCCGGCTTGACGGATATGAGGATCGACGCGTTCGCTCTGGCGGCCCTCACAATGCCGAAGAATGGAGATATGATTGAAATAATCGGCTTTTGCCGGAAGGCCTCGCCGGACAAAATCTTCGGTCTTTCGTATGCAGCCACTTTTTATGAGGTCCGGTCATTTGGCCTGAACGATACGATTGACCTTGTTGGTAGAGGCCGCAAGGATCATTATGTGCTGGCGGTTTTCAAAAAAAGCCAGGCACATCCTCTTAATGAGTCTAAGCGATATATCATTAGGGGCGTTTGGCACTACTCCCCTGGCGAAAGGCCATACATTGAATTATCTAATATTCAGGAGCAGAAGCTGTAGGGAGGTGATGCTATAAAGCAAGTCTGGCACTAACCCCAAACGCCGCGCAACACCGCGGCAGGTGCACCGTACGCACCGGGAGGACGCCATGTACGGTTATTTCACAGGTTTTCTCTGAATACCCAGCCCGAGCTAACACGCCCGGGCTTTTTTCTTGCCCAAATTTTTTTATTCTGTTAAAATTCTATTATTAGCTAGGGCGGCTAATGTTTTTATAACTCATAACAAAAACAGCGAACCAATGAAATACGAAAAAGAATTTCCGCTTTTCAAGACAAAAGTGGAAGGCATAACCAAAAAATTCAATCTCTCGGATCTTTCTGAAAGAAAAGAATACTTCCAAGCCAAAGCCGGAGACGATATCAGAAAGCTCAAGAAATATTTCGATTCAGGAAAAACTTTCATTGTTTATCTTCTGGGCAAAAAGAACGCTGGAAAAGGGACGTACACCAAGCTTCTCATAGAAATTTTCGGGCGCGATTATATCGCCCATCTTTCCGTGGGAGACATCGTGCGGGAGCTCCACAAGGCGGTCGAGGACGAGAATTATAAAAAAGAGCTCCTTGATTATCTTCACAAGAACTATCGCGGATATATCACTCCGGAGCAGGCGCTCGAGGCGCTTTTCTCTCGAGATCAAAAAACGCTTCTTCCGAACGAATTCGTCATGGCGCTCGTGAAACGCGAAATTGACAAAATCGGCAAAAAAACGATTTTCATTGACGGTTTTCCGAGAAACCTGGACCAGGTTTCCTATTCCCTGTTTTTCAAACAGTTGGTTGATTACCGCGAGGATCCGGATATTTTCATCGCTATTGATATTCCGGAAGCAGTGATTGACGAACGGATGAAATACCGGAGAGTCTGCCCTATTTGCCACACGCCTCGCAATTTGAAACTGTTTACGACGCAGGAAGTCGAGTATGACAAGAAAGACGGAAAATTTTACCTCATTTGCGACAATCCGGATCACGAACGGTCCAGAATGTACGGGAAAGAAGGAGATGAGATGGGAATTGAGTCTATCCGCGAGAGACTGGAGCTTGATGACAAGCTGATTGCCAAAATATTCTCTCTTCATGGAATCCAAAAGGGTCTCATCAGAAACGCTGTTCCAGTGGACAATGCCAAAGATTACGTGGATGACTATGAAATTACGCCGGAGTATGTTTATGAATTCGACGAAGCCAGCGGCAAGGTGAAAACAATCGAAAAGCCTTTTGTCGTGAAAGACGACGAAGGCGTCGAGGTCTACAGTCTTCTTGCTCCGCCGGTGGCGCTTTCGCTCATCGAACAGATGGTGAAATTATTAGGGTTATAATAAGATGAAAAAAAACCATCCCGAATACCAATATCTCAATCTCCTCAAAGACATTTTAGAGAACGGTTCGGACAAAAAACTGTTTTTGACGCCGGAAGTACAGGAACAATACAGAAAAAAAGGCGAGAAACTGCCGTTCATTCGCTCCGTCTTCGGGCGGATGATGCGATTTGACATGGGCCAGGGCTTTCCCCTACTCACGACGAAAAAAGTTTTCTATCGGGGAATTTTTGAAGAACTCTTGTGGTTTTTGATGGGAGATTCGAACATAAAATATCTGGTCGACCGCGATGTTCACATCTGGGACGAGTGGGCCTGGAAAAAATATCACAAATGGTGCCTCGAAAGTGCGCCGGAAGAAGATATGGAACAAAAAGATTTCATTGCGAAACTGAAATCCGAACCGGCGGCGAGCGAATTCGTGAAAAAATGGGGCGATCTCGTGACGATTTACGGCCGGATGTGGCGCAAATGGCCGGCGGCGGACGGGCATCTCATCGATCAGCTGGATTATTGCATCAAAGGTCTCAAAGACAAGCCTTATCGGAAATCATATTGCGTTTCCGCCTGGAATCCGGATTTCATCTATTCCATGGCCTCGCCCCAGAACCGCAACGAGGTGCCGCCTTTTTGCCACACAACTTTCCAGTTCGCGGTCGTGAACGACAAATTGAATCTCGGGATGTATCAGCGCAGCGCGGACGTTTTCTTGGGAGTGCCGTTCAATATCGCGAGCTACGCTCTGCTTCTTCTCATGGTTTCGCAAGTAACAGGGATTCCGGCCGGAGAATTCGTCCATATTTTCGGCGACGTGCATATCTATTCCAATCATTTCGAGCAAGTGAAAGAGCAGATCTCGCGCGAGCCGCGGCCTTTTCCGACGCTCAAGTTGAATCCAGACGAAAAAAACATCGACGATTTTATCTATGAAGATTTCACTTTGGAAGGCTATGACCCGCATCCGGCGATCAAAGCAGAGATCGTTAACGTTGGGGGTTCCTAACATTCAATGTTAGGGAAACCCTAACATTGAATGTTAGGATGAAAATAATATTAATGATGGCCGTGACGGCCGACGGGAAAATCGCGAAATCAAGCGACCATTTTCCGAATTGGACATCCAAAGAGGACAAAAAAATGTTCGCGGCCGTGTCGAAAGAGCATGGCGTTGTTATCATGGGCGACAAAACTTTTTTTACTTTTAAGAATCCTCTGCCGGGAAGATTAAATGTTGTTTTTACGCTTGAAAAAAATCCTCCGAAACAAGAAAACGTGAAATGGGTGACGGGCGAACCAAAAAAAGTTCTCGCGGAACTGGAAGAAATGGGATACAAGTCGGCAATTCTTGGTGGGGGAACATATATGAACTCCCAATTTCTCGAGCGAAAATTAATCGACGAAATATGGCTCACGATCGAGCCCAAAATTTTCGGCGACGGCCTCGGGGTTTTTGGTGGGGATTTTGACGTTGATTTGAAACTTGTTGGAGTCGAAAAACTGAACAAGAACTCAATAGCGGTGAAATATAAAGTGGTAAAATAAAAAAACAGGATTGGAAAAGAGTACTCATTTCCATCCACGTGGATATATTTGAGTACTTTTTGAAAATTTTTTAAAATAGGATATGTAATTCGTAAATAATCAAAGATGCTCTCGGATATTCAAATTGCTCAAAAATCAAAAATGAAACCCATCCGCGAAATTGCGGCGAAGATTGGCGTAGGGGGAAAATATCTGGAGCTTTATGACGGATATAAAGCAAAATTCGCGCCGGAACTTTGGGGAAAAATCAAGAAAAGACCCGATGGAAAGCTGATTCTTGTGACAGCTGTCAATCCCACGCCGGCCGGAGAGGGAAAAACGACAACTTCCATCGGTCTTGCTCAAGCCCTTTGGAAACTTGGAAAAAAAGCGGTGCTGGCGCTTCGCGAGCCGTCGCTTGGTCCATGCATGGGTGTGAAAGGCGGCGCGGCGGGCGGAGGATACGCGCAGGTAATGCCGATGGAAGACATCAATTTGCACTTCACCGGCGATATTCACGCGGTGACGGTGGCCAACAATCTTCTCGCGTCTCTCATTGATAACCATATTTATTTTGGCAATAAGCTTCAAATTGACCCGCAAAAAATTTCTTGGAAGAGGTGTTTTGATCTCAATGACCGGGCGTTGAGACGAATTGCCATAAGAATTGAAAAAAAGTCTGGTGTTTTTTCGCGGGAAGACGGATTTGACATCACCGCCGCTTCGGAAATTATGGCGATTCTGTGCCTCTCCGAGAATATAGCCGATCTCAAGAAAAGGCTGGGAAAAATTGTCATCGGACTCGCAAGCGCCGGAAAACCGGTATACGCGCGCTCTCTCAAAGCCGAAGGAGCCATGGTCGCCCTCTTGAAAGACGCGCTCAAACCCAATCTGGTCCAAACTCTTGAACATACTCCGGCGCTCATTCACGGCGGGCCGTTTGGAAATATTGCCCATGGATGCAGCAGCATCATTGCGACGAAATACGCTCTGAAGCTCGGCGAATTTGCCGTCACGGAAGCCGGATTCGGAGCCGATCTTGGGGCGGAGAAATTTTTCGACATCAAATGCCGAATGGCGGGACTGAAACCAGATGCTGCGGTCATTGTCGCAACTGTCCGATCGCTCAAATACAATGGGGGAGTGCCGAAAGAAAATCTCATCAAGGAAAATATAAAAGCGCTTTCGAATGGGATGGCAAACCTTGAAAAGCATCTTGAAAATCTTAAAAAATTCGGTGTTCCCGTGGTTGTGGCGCTCAATATTTTTCCAACGGATACAGAAAGAGAAATTCAATTTGTGGAGAATATTGCAAAAAATTTGGGAGCGAGAATCGCCCGCTCGGAAGTCTGGAAAAAAGGGGGTCGGGGCGGAATCGAACTTGCTAAGACGGTTATATCAGTTGCGGGTAAAGAAAAGTTGAAATTTGCGCCGATTTATAACGTGAAAAAATCCATACCGGAAAAAATCGAAACGATCGCGAAAGAAATATATGGAGCTAAAGATGTGAAATTTTCTCCGGGAGCCAAAAAACAAATGGCCATGCTGTCGAGGTTTCACCTCGACAAAGTTCCGATTTGCATTGCCAAAACGCAATTTTCCCTTTCGGACGATCCGAAAAAACTGGGACGACCCAAAAATTTCACTTTGAATGTGAGGGAAATTCGCGTTTCAAACGGAGCGGGTTTCATCGTGGCCATCGCCGGCGACATCATGACCATGCCCGGTCTTCCCAAAACACCGGCGGCGGAGAGGATTGATGTTGATGACAGGGGGAGGATAAAAGGGTTGTTTTAGGTAATTTTTTTCTTTAGATAATATAAATATTCTATTCCTAATATCAATATTAGGAATTTTTATTGTTCACTTTCAAACAGTATAAGGAATTGACTTTTTGAAAAATTATAATAAGATATACTTATTCCAATAATTCGATAATGGATTCTGAAATCAGAATTTTATTAACAGGGAGGCGTCTATGCATCCGAGCTATGGGCAGGTGGGAGTAGCAATAGCGTCCCAGCAACCGGCGCTGCTGACATATACGTGTCGAATTTGCGGGAGGACATATGCGAGGCCAGGGGATGAAATTCATATTCTGGGACTTGCCACCATTAAAAACTTTTTTTGCTGGGATTGTTGGGACAACGCCAATATTTATAGGCTGACATCCCTTCTTTGCTCTCTGAATGGACTGGCGTGGAGAATGTACTCGTTGTTATTGCTTGAAGTGCATAACATCCGCGATGCGGCTCATTTCTGACGTTAAAAAACCGGACCCGTGTGGTCCGGCCTTTTCTTTATATGTTTCCGAAAAAATATATTATACAAATAAAATTGCTATAGCAAAATTAATTGTACAAAATTTTTTATGGGTTTCTAAGGTTAAGCCTTAGAAAAGGCTAAGGAATTATTAATTTTTTCGGATAATTTGTCAGATTTTTGAAGCCGGTTTTTGTGACGAGAATCATATCCTCGATTCGTACTCCCCCTATGCCAGGATAATATAATCCCGGTTCAACGGTTATAATATTCCCCGCTTCCAAAATATCTTCCGAAAGTGGTTTGAGACTCGGTTTTTCGTGGATGTCCAGGCCGACTCCGTGTCCAAGGCCGTGAGTAAGCCCAATTTCCCCAACGTCAAAACCTGATTTGATAATTACACTTGCCGCCGCTTCGTAAATTTCTTTCGCCCTGACGCCGGCGCGCCCGCCTGCCGGCGAGACAGGGATTTTTTTCATGGCGGCGAGTTGGGCCTTGAGAACAGCCTTATACATACGCATTATTTTTTCACTCGGGTTCCCTTTGACGTAAGTTCGCGTCATATCGGAAAAATATCCCGATTGGCGATGCCTTGGAAATATGTCGCAAACAATCGGCTGATGAGGCCTGATCGGGCCAGTTCCAATATGATGGGGAATGGCGGTTTGCTCTCCCGAAGAAATAATCATTCCCAGCATATCAAACATTCCTTTTTCAACGAGTGCCTTCTCGACTTCCTGCTTCAGAAATTCGCTGGTAATAATTTTATTTTGATAGTAAATTCTGTTTTTCTTTATTTTTGATCGGCGAAGTATATTTTCTATTGTCCGAAAAGCAAGTTTCGTATGCGTAAGGTTCTCTTCGATACAGCTTATTTCTTCCTTGGTCTTTCTGGCTCGTTCCGGAAAAAACGGAAAAGTGGGTACGAGTTTCGCGCCACGAGCACGCAAAAAATCAGCCATATCAAGGGGAAAGTGGATGGGAACCTGAACTTTTCGCCCCATTAAACCGTATTTCTTAAAAATCAGGTAGGCCAGCTTGTTGCGGTCGGAGGTTTTATGTTTCAATTTCCCGGCCTTTTCAAAAAGCGGCTCGAGCGCAATTTCTTTTATCCTAAGGTTCGGCCTTAGGATAAACCTTAGGAGACCGAAATCACGCTTGTCAAGCAAAGCCAATTTTCTATTTCCTATTTCCAAATAGAAAAAAGAGCTGGTGATCGGTGTTTTCACCGCGTAGTGCATGTCGGAATCGCGGGTGGAGGCGAAAATTACTCTGGGCATAGGCATAAAAATGATAGCATGCTTGACGAAGATTTCAAGAGATGATAAGTTAAGATTATGAATTCCAATCGAACCAAAATCAATTCCTATTTTTTCTTTTTCTGGTTTAGACCCCGGGCCGGTTTTGGTTTGAGTAGAATTTTGAATAAAGCATAAGCTTTCGAAGAAATTATAAGCAAACCAAAATCGGCCAACGGGCCGGTTTTTTGTTCTTTAAAACACGTCGTACGGCTAATCCAGCTAAAGGGGAAGGCTATGCAAAAAAATGGAAGTGGGTATTTTGGTTTAATGGAGAAAATCGGAAGGCCTCTCTGCGGAAGCACTCCTCGCAAGGTAATTTCTCATGGGGAAACACTTTTTTCACTGGCCATGAGGAATTTCTCGGATTATGAGCTTGCGAATCGCGGGCAAATAAGGACATTCTTAATGAAAAATGTCGAAGTCAGGGAAGCCCTGGAAAAAGCGAAAGACATTTTCGCGTTTTATCGGATTTGTCTTAGTATGACGGGCCAAGCTAGGGCTGCCTGGTGGAAAAGCTAAAGTCGACCTCTTAGCAAACCTAAATAAATGGGCAAACTAGCCTCGGGGAGACGGATCTTATGCTGTCTCCCTTTAATTTTCTTGTGGATAACTTCTCTTGACCCCGTTAGAAATGCCGTTTCTTAGGCAAATAGGTAAAATTTCTAACGGGGTTGACGATTTTCCGCTGATTTGATAAACTAACAACTGTTATGCAATCTGCTATAGTGAAAAATTCTTTCCAGACTTTGCTAGTTCTTATGCTGCTACTCGTCGTGGTGCGTTTTTCACTGGGCAGATGGTTTTATAAATTAGTCAACTAGAAAATTTCGATAAATTCAGAAGATAGAACCCTCCGCTCGGCGAAAAACAGCGGAGTTTTTTATACTCCACTGAAAAAATATTATGCCGAAAGGAGAGGCATCATGCCAAAAAAACCAGAGGGAGAATGGATGTGCTGTAAATGCGGGGATATTTGTCAAAATGAAGCCGGAAAAATAGTTAAAGGCTTCAGGATTGATCCGGGCGACGGCTCAATCAAGTGCATATCCTGCAGGAAAAAAGAAAATGGTCCAAGAGTAATTGAAGTACAGCCCGATAGCCGAGAACCGGTTCGCCAACCAAGCGAGGATAACATTATCCCGCTGTAGAAAAAGCGCAAAGGCGCAAAGGAGGTGAAAAATTTTCTCTGCCGAAAGCTTTGCGGAATTCTTCCAAAATTCGGAAGATAAACCCACGCAAAGCGAAAATTCATCGCGGAAAGTCGCCCTTAGGCAAGGCGAATGAACCCACCGCGGGGATATGGGGTCAGGATGCAAATCAATCCGGCCCCTTTTTTATATTGACATTCTCTCCAGTTATCCAGTTAACTGGATAACAAATAATTATATTATGAGTTGTGTGTTCTGCTATGGATAATTGCTGTTGACCGCAAGACGATAAACATGTATTGTAAATCCAAATAAAAAGCAAACTTGCTTTTATAAGGAGGATGTTATTTATGGACGTAGGAAAATGTACGCTGCAGGGGAAAATACGGACGCTTGACGAAGTTATCGGTGGCAGGAGAAAGGTTATTCATGTTCCTAAGGGAAGTGACTGCTCCGCGCAGGATGTGTTGTCTCTTATGGAATCACTGGGGCTTGATGGCATTAAAATGGTGGGTCCTGGCATAATCACGCCCTGGCGCTTTGGATGCAAAGTTGCGCATTTTAAAGGCGACGTTCTTCAGGCTATGGAAACTCTCCCGGCCGATGCCCGTCATTTTTACCACAAAGCGCTCTTCCCGTCATCCAGATAATTTTTTCCGAAGAAATATCTCCGGGGCCGGTCGTCATTATACGTCCGTCCCCAACTCCAGAAGTTGACTAAGTTTCAATATCGCGTATAATCAAGACTAATGAATTTCAAAAACTTCTCGATAATTATCAGCATTATTATTACCCGACTGAAGTTGTCGAGTGAGTTTTCGTTTTGAGTGAAGAGACAAACTTGAATCCAAAACCGGCTCGGCAACCGCCGGGTTTTTTTGTTCTCAAAACAAATCAGGAGGAAAAAAATGGCGAAAATAGTCGAGAAAAAAGTTGTTGTTCCGGCAGAATTCGATTTTCCGGAAGGCTGTAAAATTCCCCAAGGCGAAATCAGAGATCGATTTCTCTATGTCGCAGGCGAGGGCGGAAAAGAACCGATGGATTTATGCGGGCATAGAGCCAGACAAGAATGTTCGCTTTGCGGTTAAATAATGGGGGATTGTAAAGGGAAGTCGTCTGAACGCGAGCGGCTTCCCTTTTTCTTTTTTTCGTGATAGATTTTTATTAGTTTTTAATGTCCCCCTCGGGGAATGGGAGAAATTCCCTCGCCTTTAGGCGAAG
>JASEHL010000039.1 GCA_030018805.1 Patescibacteria group bacterium | reverse complement strand
GACTTTTAGTCCCGACTCAACCCACCAGCTTTAGCTGGTGGACTGGTGAGTTATCTTCTAAGTATCTATAATAAAATGAAAAAAGAAAATCTGCCCAATGAAATAACTTTCAAAGACATATTTTTTGAAAAAGCGGAAAGCAGCGATTCACAATTTATGCACATGATCATTATCGCGAGCAAGCCTGATATCATCAAACAGGCGCCTCTAATCATGGATCTCAAAAAAAGAAAAGTGCCATTCGTGGTAGCGCATACTGGCCAGCATTATGATTGGAATTATTCAGGAGGTCTTGAGGAGGAATTTGGAATAAATCCCGATTTCAATCTGAACATCAAGGGCGCGACGTATCAAAAAACAGCGCAGATTATCGAGAGGCTGGGGGCGGTTATCGATTTTCTCCAGAAAAAGGGGAAAGTCGTCATTCCTTATGTGCACGGCGACACCTCGACCTGTATGGCGGCTTCGAACGCGGCTTATGCCAACATGGCGGCCTGCGTGCACGTCGAAGCCGGACTTAGGACCATGACGCCCAAAAAAGAAATTCTTGATTCGCTCATTTCAAATTTCGATTTCAATTCTTTTTATGAAGCTCTGCAGATCGAGAAAAACTGGGAGCGCGGATCCGTCGAGCCCTTTCCCGAGCAGTTCAACACGAGAGCCGCCGGCCCGGCAATCGGGTATCACGCTGCGCCAGTCAAACTGAACCGCAAACATCTCAAAGCTGAGGGATATTACATGGATCGCGTATTTGTGACAGGCAATTCCGTCGTTGACGCGACAAAATTTGCCCAAGACCGGGCAGCGAATTCGAAAATCTTCGAAAAGTACCCGGTTCTCAAGAATGGTTTCATTAGGTTTTGCATTCATCGCCGGGAAAATCTGAATTCAAAACATCGTTTTTTTGCAATTTTTGAGGCGATGGAAAAACTGATAAAAGAAGGAAAAAATATCCTTCTGATTTCGCTCAACGGAACGGAGCAGGCCATCGATTTTTATGGCCTTAGAGAAAAAGTGAAAGAGCTTGATCAAAAGTATTCAAATTTCGTATATTCGCTGGTCTGGCCTTATTATACGGATGTGATCGCCGCGATGGAAAAAGCGACTGTCTGCGCGACTGATTCCGGAAGCATGCAGGAAGAGATGAATTATATGGGTATTCCCTGCGTGACTTTGAGATTCAATTCCGACAGGCCGGAGTCCGTGATGTGCGGAGGGAATCTTATCGCTCCACCAATAGGTAAAGACGTTGTGCTATCGATAATTAGAGCTGCCGAGGAACACGCGGACAAGCTAAAACAGGCGCCGAAGATTTATGGCAAAAATCCCTCGAAGAAAATCATCAAAGGCGTTCTGGGCGTTCTTGAAAAAGAAGGAAAGTTGTTCCGGTGGGAACACGAAAGGTTGGGATACAACAAACTTCCCTTTTGGCAGGAAGGGGAAATGAAGTGGTAAAAATAAAAAATTATTAATTTTTTACTCAATATGAACGAGAAAATCTTCAAGGCCTATGACATCCGAGGCGTTTATCCCACGGAAATCAACGAAGACGCGGCCTATGCGATCGGTCGCGCGACTGTCACATTTCTTGGGTGCGATAGGATTGTCGTCGGGCGCGACATGCGGGCATCGTCGCCGGCGCTTTTTGAAGCGTTCTCAAGAGGCGTCAATGACCAAGGAGCGGACATCATTGACATCGGAATGGTGACACTTCCCATGGTAAGTTTCACGATGATGAAGAACGGCGAAAAATTCGCGGCCATGATCAGTGCTTCGCACAGCCCGTCCGAGTACAACGGGATGAAAATAGTCAAAAATTGCGATCCGGTGGCCGTTCAGCTTTCCGACGAGGCCGCGCTCACGAAGATCGGCGAAATAGCAATAAAAGGTGAATTTCAAGACGCAGAAAAAAAAGGGCAAGTCACCCAAAGAGATATTCACAAAGATTATCAGGACTATATGATCTCTCGCTTTAAGGATACGGTAAAAGATCTCACAATAGTATGTGACGCGGGAAACGGGGTGGGGGCGGTGTCCGCGGAGCCGGTGCTCGCCGGTCTTCCCGTTAAAGTCACCCATCTTTTCAAAGAGCCGGACGGAAGTTTTCCGAATCACACTCCCAATCCGCACGAAGTTGAGAATTTCCGGGATCTGCAGGAAGAGATGGCAAAACAAAAAGCGGATCTGGGGATTTTTTTCGACGGCGATGCCGATCGCGGGGTTTTAGTGGATGAGAAGGGAGAAATAATTTTTCCGGACGTGGAGCTCGGCGCGTTCGCGCTCGACGAACTTGAGAAAAATCCGGGGAAGAATATTTATTATGATCTTCGGTTCACGAAAGCCGTAAAGGAAGAAATCGAAAAAAAAGGCGGACACGCTTTCATGATGCGAGTGGGGAATCCGTTCTATAAAGAAGCCCTTCTCGCGGAAGAAGCGATTTTGTCGGGAGAGTTTTCAGGACACATTATGTTTAAAGAAAATTACGGTATCGATGATGGTCTCTATGCTCCTCTGAAATTTATGTCCTTGATGTGCCGCACGGGAAAGAGAGCGAGCGAACTGGTGGCGCCGTTCCAGAAATATTTCCAGACGGAAGAAATCAACATGAAAGTGACCGACGCGGACGCGACCATCGAGAAAGTGAAAAACAAATATTCGGACGGAAAACTCGTCACCATTGACGGAATTTTGATTGACTACGGTTCTTGGTGGCTTTCGCTTCGAAAATCAAATACGGAACCGCTCGTGAGATTGCGAATCGAAGCCAAAGAAAAAAATCTGCTGGACGAAAAGAGGAAAGAAGTGTTGGCTGTCATTCAGGGTTAACGAAAATATTTTGCGAAATTGAAAAAGCCCATGGCTGAAATTAAAGCCGGGGCTTTTAAAATGCTAGATTTATGCGCATGACCCTCTTGTCTTTATGTTTCTCTCTTTTCTTGGTTCACATCGGAAAGTAAGCGATACTCGGGCTTATAGCAGCCGCATGGATTCAAACCTCCGCACTTGGTGCAGACTTCGAGAGGCGTGTCACTTTCACACCTGCAAGGTCCGGTGTGATTCCTGCATTTGGTGCAATATTCCCAGCCAAAATCGAATGATCCCATTCCCTATCCCTCCTTGTATTTTTTCAGAAGTCGGTTAACTTTTTCGCGTAGCAGCTTAATTTCCCGATTACCCAACGGGCGCAGATGTCTGAAATCAACGTGATGACCGAAGGTCGGTTTGACACCCTCATTATTCTTCACAATCCAATGGCCCTCCTTGTTGTGAAAGTTTATACGAAATTTAAATTCCCCCTACCCTCCTTTACAGAACGAAAAAAACTTTTTATGCCAATCCCATTTTTTCTCTCACAGCCCCCATTTTCTCCCCGGCCATTTTTTTGGCTTTTTCTTTTCCGTCCTCCAGTGTCTGCAAAACATCTTGGTCGTCGATTGAGTTGTATCTTTTCTGAAACGGTTCCAAAAATCCGACTACGATCTCGGCGAGGTCTTTTTTGAATTCCGCGTAGCCCTTGCCGCGATAAGCGCTCGCGATTTCAGCCGGCCTGGCGTTGTCGAGGAGGGCGTAAATATTCAAAAGATTCTTGATGGCCGGTTGGTCGTCGGAATACTTTATTTGTCTTCCGCTGTCGGTGACGGCCCGCTTGATTTTTTCGCGGATTTTTTCGGGCGAGTCCGTGAGAGCGATGTAATTGTATTCGCTCGGGGCCGATTTTGACATTTTTTTCATGGGGTCGTCGAGTCCCATAATTCTCATTCCTTCTTTTACGATACTTGGCTCGGGAATGACAAACGTCTCACCAAACGTACTATTGAAACGGCGGGCGAGAGTTCGGGCAATTTCCACGTGTTGAAGCTGGTCTTCGCCGACGGGAACGAGATTCGTGTCATAAAGAAGAATGTCGGCGGCCATGAGAACGGGATAGTTGAAAAGCCCCGCATTGATATTTTGTTTGTTTTCGGAAGATTTGTCCTTGAATTGCGTCATTCTTTCGAGCTCCGAAATTTTCGTGATGGTGTTCAAAATCCAAGCCAGCTCCGCGTGTTCCGGAACATGTGATTGGACGAAAATGGTCGATTTTTCCGGGTCGATTCCCGCGGCGAGATAAATTTTCGCCATTTCGAGTGTTTTTTTCCGAAGCTCTTCCGGGTTTTGAAGAGCCGTTATGGCGTGCAAATCAACGATGCAAAAGACAGATTCGTGTTTGTCCTGCAAATTGACCCAATTTTTGATGGCGCCGAGATAATTTCCCAGATGGAGTGTCCCCGAAGGCTGGATACCGGAAAAAACGCGTTGAGACATAAGGCTTGTAAAATAATATTAGCTAGGGTTATAATGTAGTTAAATAGTAATTGGTAATTGGCAATTAGTAAAGTGGGCGCTTGTTTCCTGATTGCCAATTACGATTTGTGGGTTTCTTGACTTTCATGTTTTCGTTTGTTAATATCTTTTGAGTTCTATGCTTCGACTAATCATCCACGTCCTTTCCAACGCTCTGGGGATCTGGGCGTCGGCGCGGCTTGTGCCGGGAATATATTTTGACGGTGGCTGGGGATGGCTTATTCTCGCGGGGGCAGTTCTCGGGCTGGTGAATTTTTTCATAAAACCAATTGTGAAGATCATATCCCTGCCGCTAATCTGGATTACTCTGGGGCTTTTCACGATTGTTATCAATGTTTTGATGCTCAATCTCGCGGCGAAAATCGTCGGCGCGCTTGTCATTGAAACCTGGACAGCCGCCTTTTGGGCAGTCGTGATAATCAGCGCCATAAACTATGCCGTTTCATTAGTAATAAAAGAGGAAAAATAATGCCCGGTAGTAGAAATTTGACTGGCCCTTGGCCAAGTAATATAGTGAGGAAATAAAACGCACAAATAACGAATTTTAAGATATTCATTAAGGATTTGATTTTAGACTTTTAAGTCAATTTTCACTACCGGGATGCAAAAAGGACTTATCATCGGTCAGATAATCATTTCAACGCTTCTCACGGTTTCAATTCTTCTCCAGAATCGGGGAGCGGGGCTTGGCTCGACTTTCGGCGGAGATTTCGGGGGATATTACACAAAAAGAGGTTTTGAAAAATTTTTGTATTGGGCAACCGTCGCGCTGGGAACCCTTTTTATCGGATTCGCGGTGGCAATATTCTATCTTTCTTCGCAGGGAATTTAGGAATGAGAGCCGTTATAATTTTCGAAGTTATATTTTTCGAATGAACATTTTTCAAAGATTTTTTCAAGTTTTGTCCCACAAAGAAAAAATCACGGTCAATGTTTTGATATTGGTCGCAGTCGTCTCCTTTTTGGGAACAATTGTCGGGTTCTATTTTCACTTCACAAAAGCGATTCCGATTCCCGGGGGGGAATATTCAGAAGGTGTCATAGGTCAGCCGCTGTATGTCAATCCCATTCTCGCGCAAGGAAGCGATGCCGACCAGGATTTGAGCGCCTTGGTCTACTCGGGGCTTTTCAAGTATGACGCGGACGGAAAAATTGTTCCGGATCTGGCGGAAAGTTTTGAGCAATCGAACGACAAATCGACATATACGGTTCACCTCAAAAAAGACGTGGAGTGGCATGACGGCGAACCTTTCACGGCTGATGACGTTCTCTTCACGATTCAGGCCATTCAAGATCCGGCCTTCAAAAGTCCTTTGCGCCAGAGCTGGCAGGGCGTAGGCGTTGAAACGGAAGACGAAAACACGGTTCGTTTCATTCTCCAATCTCCCTACGCTTTCTTCGTCAACAATCTCGCGGTTGGCATTCTGCCAAGGCACATTTGGGAAACTGTCGCTCCGGCAAATTATCCTTTGGCGGAATATAATCTCCGGCCGGTTGGGACGGGGCCGTTCAAATTTTCGGACTTCGAGAAAGATTCGGACGGAAATATACTTTCCTACGACCTGGAAGCGAATGAAAACTATTTTGGCCAGAAGCCATATATTAGCCGGATCAGCTTCTCTTTCTATTTCGACGAAGATTCAATGCTCGAGGCCTACAACAACAAGCAGATTTTCGGCTCGAGCTATCTTTCGCCTTCGCGTCTCAAGGATATCAAGAGCCGCCGCAGCGCGGATGTGCATTCAATCAGCATCCCGCGCTACTTCGCGGTCTTTTTCAACCAGCAGAAAAGCAAGGCGCTGGCCGACCGCGACGTAAGAAAGGCCCTTTCGCTGGCTACGGACAGGAAAGCCATTGCGGGCGAAATTTTGGCGGGCGAGGGGAAAGAAATATATTCGCCGATTCCTCCCGGGTCTTTCGGATTCACGGATGATATTAAAAAATATGAATTCAACATCGACGAAGCCAACAAGACTTTGGACGAGGCGGGCTGGAAAAAAGGAGACGACGGTTTTCGGAAAAAAGACAATCAGCCTCTGGCATTCAAGTTTGTCACGACGGACTGGCCGGACCTCGTGCAGACAGCCGAGCTTCTCAAAAAACAATGGGAAGCGGTCGGGGTGAAGGCGGATTTCGAAGCGCTGGCTCTTCCCGACATTCAGCAAAACTATATTCGCCCGCGCGAATACGACGCTCTTCTTTTCGGCCAGATGCTCGGCATCGAACCGGATCCGCTCTCTTTTTGGAGTTCGTCGCAAACAAGAGACCCGGGGCTGAACCTCGCTCTTTATTCCAACCAGGACGTGGACAAAATTCTGGAAAAGATTCGCGAAGAATCCGACGAAGGGAAAAGAGCCGAGCTTTACAAAAAATTCCAGCAGGCCGTTTCAGAGGACATTCCGGCCGTGTTTCTCTATAGTCCGAATTACATTTATGTCACCAATAAAAAAGTGCAGGGAGTAAAAATAAACACGATGGCTTCTTCGGACAAAAGATTCGCCAACGTGACGGAGTGGTATATGAAGACGAAGAGAGTCAGAAGGTGAGGCGTGGTTTGCTTCGATTTGGCGCAGACTTGACCCAGCACCAATTCGAATATCCTTGATTAGTAAGCAACGCGATTGAAAGAAACGGCTCCGCCTCGTGTTATCCTTTTTCATGGTTTCAGCTAAAAATTGGTGCTTGGGTTGACAACCTGACGGATTGGTGCTAAAATTCTTTGATTATAAGTTACTTTTTTTCAATAAAACAAAAGCCGAAAAAATCGGTATTTGCTTCAAATTTATCATTTATAAGCCATATTTGGGCGCTTAGTTTTTTTTGGGCGAGTGGTGAAACCCCAGCACCAAATTCGCTTTGCGAATTGGTGCGGGGCAAGCCGGCATACTTAAATATATAAGGGCAGATGGCGGAATTGGTAGACGCACTAGTTCATCCCGCACCATTTCAACAATTGTATATTTCCCACTGGGCGTGTGGCGGAATTGGCAGACGCACTAGCTTCAGGAGCTAGTAGTAGCAATACTGTGAGAGTTCGACTCTCTCCACGCCCACCCTGAAAAAAGAAATGGTGCGGGACAAGGGAGCCAGCGAGAGCGATCTCATGGAGGTTCGAGTCCTCTTCTGCCCACACTTTAATTAATCTATTAACTTCACCCTGTTAAATAATTTCGCTTCGCGAAATTCCTGCTTTATAGGATTTAACAGGGTAAAAAAAATGATTGCAACAAGATCACGCCGCGTGTCACGCGTAAGTGTGAAAAACAATTTGAGAGTCATCCCTATCGGGGGGCTTGAAGAGGTCGGACGAAACATGACCGTCTTTGAATATGGGCGGGACATCATTATTGTCGATATGGGGCTGCAGTTTCCGGAAGAAGACATGCCGGGAATCGACTATATCATTCCGAACGCGGATTATCTTCGCGGAAAAGAAAAAAATATCCGGGGCGTCATAATCACCCACGCCCACTATGACCACATCGGGGCCATCCCCCATCTTATTCCGAAACTTGGAAATCCGACGGTCTACGCGACGGAACTCACTCGCGGAATAATCGCCAAGCGCCAGGAAGAATACAAAAACCCGATCACGATCAAAACCGTCAAAAAAATTGATCGCTTGAAACTGAGAGTTTTCGACATCGAATTTTTTCATGTCAATCATACGATTCCCGACGGCGTGGGAGTTTCAATCGGGACTCCCGTTGGAACGGTGGTCGTGACGGGTGATTTCAAATTCGATCACAGCCCAATCGCGGACGCGCCGGCGGATATCGCCAAAATCGCGCGTATTGGATCAGAAGGAGTGCTCGCGCTTCTTTCCGACTCGACCGACAGCCAGACGCCGGGATATTCGCTTTCCGAATCCACCATCAAAAAGAATCTGGATGAAATTTTTGAGCACACGGAAGGAAGGATCATCGCGGCGACATTTTCCTCTTTGATTTCCCGTATTCAACAGCTCATTCAGCTTTCCGAAAAGTACGGACGTAAATTGGCGATAGACGGGTATTCCATGCGCACCAATGTTGAAATCGCCCGAACGCTTGGGTATCTTGAGATGAAAAAACATACCCTGATTCCGATAAATGAAGTGAACGACCATCCCGACGGCAAAGTGACGATTGTCTGCACGGGGGCCCAGGGCGAGGACAAGGCCGTTCTCATGAGAATAGTCAACGGCGAACATCGGTTTGTGAAGGTTCATCGCGGCGATACTATCATATTTTCATCTTCGGTTGTTCCGGGAAATGAACGCACTGTGCAAGGCCTCAAAGACGGGCTTTATCGAAAAGGCGCGAAGGTGATCCACAACGAAATGCTCGATGTCCACGCCGGAGGGCACGCGCGTCAGGAAGACCTCAAAATGATGATCAATCTTATGCGGCCGAAATACCTGATTCCGGTTCACGGACACTATTATATGCGGCGCCTGCACGCGGACCTGGCCGAGCAGGTAGGAATGAGCCTCAACAATGTTTTCGTGGGCGGAAACGGCCAAGTGATTGAATTCGACTATCGCGGAAACGGAAAAATGACGGAAGAAAAAGCGCCTTCAAGCTATGTTATGGTGGACGGGCTCGGAGTAGGAGATATCGGCCAAGTTGTTCTTCGCGACCGGCAAGTTTTGGCGCGCGACGGAATGTTCACGATTGTGACAATCATTGATTCCAAGACCAAACGCGTGATCGGCGAACCGCAGGTGACAAGCCGGGGCTTCATATACGTCAAAGAAAATTTCGATCTTGTGAACGCGACCAAAAAGAAAGTGAAAGACGTTGTTCATCACGCGACTTCAAAAGATGAAAAAGTGAACTGGTCTTATGTCAAAGACGAAATCCGTGACGTGGTGGGACAGTTTCTCTATTCCAAGACGGAGCGCCGCCCGATGGTGCTTCCGGTGGTGATTGAGGTGTAAAAAGCTTGGCTTTGAGGAATTCCCCGACGGATAGTTGGGGAAGAAAAAAGCCAAGCTTTGAAAAAAACGAAGCCAATAGTTCGATTTAATCAAATTCC
>JASEHL010000038.1 GCA_030018805.1 Patescibacteria group bacterium | reverse complement strand
CTTAATTATTAGAAAATTGTTAAGTAGCTCTAGTCGTGTTCTATACTAACTCCTTAAATTTTAATGAAAAATATCATGAAAAACATCACCTTTATTTTTGTTCTTTTGTCCGCGAGCGCAGTTGGTTTTTTCGCCTGGGCGGATTCCGCCCAAGCGGCCGACAGTAATCTCATTATCACGGAGGTGATGTACGATCCAGTAAAAAATTCGTCTGGAGAAAAAATAAATTGGATTGAACTATATAATCCAACTAATCAAAACATTGATCTTGTCCCCGGTCAGCGATCTAAAACTGCACCCATAAGCTGGAAAATGAAAATTAAATATATAGACAAACTCGGAATACTAAAAGAAAACAATTGCACATTTACAGATGCAAAAACCGCATCACTTACGCCAAACGAATTTTTAATCATATCGACAAAACCGGAAAGTCTCAGCCTCGATGAATCCATCAAAACTTTTAAGGCATCTTCATGTTTTGCCCTGTCCGGCGATTATCAAGAAACTACCATTGCATTAAGCAATAACTATGGTCAACATTGGTTTGCAGAAACAACCTACTCGCCTTCTCAGGGTGAAAATTATTTAGGAAAAAGCTTGGAGAAAAAAATCTTGGCGGATGAAAATAGTTGGGAGCCAAGCTGCAAAGATGGCGGTACGCCCGGCGAAGAGCCAAAAATATGCGAGACAGAAACTGTTTCTGCGGACGAGGATAGCAACGCAACCGACTCTGACGGAGATACTGCAAATTCGCCGGAAAAATGCGCTACATCTTCGAAAGATATCAAACTTAACGAACTTTTTCCTTACCCGGAAACGGGTGGCCAGGAATTTGTCGAATTGAAAAATCTTGGAGCGTATTGCGTGGATCTATCCGACTGGAAAATCATAGACGAAAAAGAAAATAAATATGTTTTCGCGCCGGGAACAATCATTGGACCGGGAGAAATTTGGCACACATTCGGTAATTTCTACCTAAACAACACCTCGGCTGAAACCGTATATCTTCTTGACTCAAGCGAAAAAGAAGTTGACAGAACCTCTTATGAAAAAGCTGTCAAAAAATACTCTTTCAGTTCCGACGGCCAAAAATTTTTCTGGACTTCCATTCCCACGCCCGGAGCGGAAAACATTTTTGACGCGGCTGAAGATGAAGAGACCAAAGACAATAGCGGCACTAGTTCGGAAACTGAAAGCACGACAACCAATGAAAAAATATATCTTAATGAAATCCTCCCAAATCCTAAAAACGGTTCGGACGGCGAATACATCGAAATCGCCAGCGGCGAAAGCGGGCCGGTTGACTTGTACGGCTGGCGGATCAAAGACGCCTCTAAAAGCAAAGGTTATCAGTTCAAAGAGCATATTGTTTTGGACTCTGGAGAATATTTCGCGATTTACCGCTCTGAAACCAAAATCGTGCTCAACAACTCCAATGAATCGGTGAATTTGTATAGCCCGCAAGGCGAAGTTGCCTCGAGCGCGGCTTTCGACAAGTCCCAAAAGAACGCTTCTTTTAATTTCGACGGCGAAAACTGGAAATGGAGCAAATATTTGACTCCCGGCAAGAAAAATAAATTCGACTCGGAGCCATCGGTGAAAATTAGAAAGCCGAAAAATGCTTTCAAGGATATCCCTGTCGAGTTTTCCGCCAAAGCCAAAGACAAGGAAACAAAAAAGCTGAAATACGTCTGGGATTTCGGAGACGGAAAGAAAAGCTACCTCGCGAAAATCTCGCACAAATATCTTGCGACTGGAAAATACACAGTAACGCTTTCGGTGAGCGATGATTCGCAAACGATCGAGAAAAGTTTCATCCTCGCGGTGAAAAACTATCCCCGGCCCGATCTTGAGATGGTGAAAATCATCCCCAACCCCGTTGGAAATGATTCTGATGGAGAAATTGTCGAAATCAGGAACAATTCAGGCAAAAAAGTGAGCCTCGACGGATGGAAAGTCGCGACCGGATCGGATGATAAAATATATAACCACCCGATCAGCGGCGAAATCGGCCTCGAACCGAACGAAATAAAAACGATTACTCGCGAATTTTCCAAATTCTCACTCAACAACAAATCCGGGAAAATCCAACTGGTTATGCCTGACGGAAAAGTGGCGGATGTTGTTGAATATCAAAAAGAAAAAATCGCCGAAGACGAAGCTTTTGCAAAAATTGAAGGGAAATGGCAATGGATTTCGTCACCGAATAATCTTCCGGGAAAAGAAAAATCTCCCGAAGAAGAAGATTCCAGCAAAATAAATGAAGAAGAAATTAATTCGAATGAAAATAAGAGAGAAATTCTCGGTGCGACTGACGAAAAACAGCCATATTATGCCCCGCTTTCGGTCGGCTATAGCTCTGAAGATGAATATATCTTTTTCAAACTTTTCGGCCTGCTGGAATACAAACCGCGCGAAGCGGACTTTTGCCCCGCGATTCAACCCGCAAACACTCTTGCCTATTTCTGAAGTCTGAATACTTTTCATCCCACTGATGCCATTCCAAATCGGGGAACGCACGAAAGCCGACGAATCGAATGACGTGCAGAGGGTATATGATAATCTCCAAGGTCACAAGCTGTGACCTTGGATGAAAGGTAAATAAAAACGATATGCAAAACGAAATTATACCGATCGAAATAATTGAAAATCGTATTTTTCTAATTCGCGGAAAGAAAGTGATGTTTGATAGGGATTTGGCAAGACTTTACGACGTACCTACAAAAGTTCTTAACCAATCCGTCAGCAGGAATATAGCGCGTTTCCCGGAAGACTTTATGTTTCAATTAACAAAAAATGAGATGAAAATTTGGAAGTCACAAATTGTGACTTCCAATAGTGATATAAAAGGATTGCGGAAAAATCCCTATGTTTTCACCGAACAGGGTGTGGCAATGCTTTCCTCTGTCTTAAGAAGCGAAAGGGCAATTCGAGTGAATATCCAAATCATGCGGACTTTCACAAAAATCCGCGAAATGATCATAAATAACAAGGCACTTCGGGAAAAAATTGAAGCAATGGAACGAAAATATGATAAAAAATTCCGGGTTATTTTTGAGGTAATAAAAAAGTTGATTGATAGAGACAAAATCGAACCGATGAACATTTCTGGATTTCAAGACAGGAAGAAAAAATGACTGCGCCCTGCCATTGTCCTGCAAATAACACGCCCATTACTTCTCGCCAATATATAATCTTCTCGTGTTACATGTTTCCCGCCCGACTCGCTTCGCGACTCGAAGCGGGCGGGCATGTTACGTGCTACTTGAATCAAGTGTCGTTATCGGCCTGCTTTGCGTAATATAGAATTTTCCTTTTTTGAGCGCCCATTCGATGTCCTGGGGATGCTTGTAGTGTTTTTCGAGGCTTGCGCAGAGTTTCGCAATTTCAATGATTTGCTTTCCGGCCAGTTTTTGCCGATTCCGATCTTTTTTCGCCACCGGTTTCCACTCCACTCCCTCCCCTTTCTTTTTCACTATCATTCTCGACTGCTGGGAAAAATTGACGTCCGCCAGGCTGAAGTCCCGCTTGTCAATAACATAAGTGTCGGGAGTGATTTGCCCGGAAACGATGGCTTCCCCGAGGCCGTATCCAGCTTCAATGACCATCTGGTTGCTGTCCTGCGTCACCGGATGTGTCGTGAACGTCACGCCTGAAATTTCAGATTGGACCATTTTTTGGATGACCACCGCCACGCTCACCGGATAAGAATCTTTCATTTTCGATGTCCCCGCCCGGATTTTTTGCTGGTGTTTCTTGGTGAACACCTGTTTTTCAAAAGCGTAAAACAAAGCTCTTTGCGTGAAAAGCGATGACCAGCATTTTTTGATGTTTTCCAGAAGATTTTTTTCGGTCGTGTTGAGATGGGTTTCCAGTTCTCCCGCCCAGGAGGCCACCAAGGAGTCTTCTGCCGTGGCGGAACTGCGGACGGCCACATATTTTGCTTTGAGTTTCTTGAATTCAGCTAAAAATATTTTCTTGAGGTCATCAGGCATTTCAACATCATGGATGTGATCTCTAATTTTATACGACGCCGCATCAACGGAGTTGAGATCTTTGTAGTTGATATCTTTCAGGATAGAAACCACTTCCATCCCCAAATCCGTTTCCTTCAAAAACCGGTCGAATGCCGCGGCCAAAATCACAAATCCCGGCGGCACCGAAATCCCGGCGTTGATCATCTCTCCCAGCGACGCCCCTTTCCCACCGGCGATTGCGACATCATTTTTTGAGAGTTCTTTGAATGTTTTCGTGAACATATTATATCAACTCACACTAAACTCCACGAGCGCTTTTTTCACCTCTTTATCGCTGATTTTGAAACCCTTCATGTATTCTATCTTTTCTATATAATTCACGTCGTCGAAATAAGGAAGTTGCACTCTCAAGAGTTTCTCATTGAAAGAATCACCGAAAATTTCCCTGCATTTTTCTGAAATCTCATCAAGCGTGTGAAAATATTTGATCACAAAATATAAATCGACGTAATCTTTCCATTTTGCTCTTCTTCCAAGCGCGTACGCTTTCATTGCGGCAAGCGTGAGAAGATCTGGGACTTTTATAATTCTATCCAGACCACTCTTATAATCAATATGAAACGGGTAGTGAAAGAAAGTGCTCTTGACCCCATTCAGCATTATTGTAAATTCTCCTTCTTTATCCACAACAATTTCATCAATCTTTGCCGCGCCGCGTATTTTTTTTTCAAGTGCCGCGTTTTTGAAGCCTTTCTCTGAAAACAGATCAAAGTCGATCGACCTTCTATGCCCGATATGAAGCGCGATAGCCGTTCCGCCGACTAGACCGAATTTTCCTCCGAACTCCCGGAGTAGAGGTAAAAGATCAACCTGTTCCTTGGTTAAAATCTCTTTATGCATATTTCTTGAAGTAGAGATTGAAGTAATGTGTTATTTCGGGGCGGTAGTTTGTTCTTCCCCATCTTTTGGGTTTGGATTCTTTCCAAAATATTTTCGCGACTTTCTTTACGCCCAGAATTCTGATGAGTTCCTGCACGTCTTTCCAGTTTCCATAGTTCAAAACATGCTCTACGATTGATTCGGGGCCGAGTTTGGTTACGTCCTTCACGTACCAGACCAAATTTTTCCTTTTTTTGATGAATTTTTGCAGTTCGTTCATAACTCTATTTTAGCATAAAAATACCTATTTTTCAAGCGAGATTGAACTGCTTCAAATCTTGCGAGGATTTCAGTTCCAGATATATTGTTTTGAATATTTTGGCAATATTTTTCGCGTCATCAATTCCTCTGTGATGAGATCCTTTCAGAGGGATGTTCAATTTGCTCAAAGCCCGTTTCATGCCACACGTCTTTTCTTTCCTTATTTTAGCAAATTCGTGCTTTAGACTGATATGATTTTCATTCAACAAATCAAGAATTCTGCCTGTATAACCTTTGATGGCACTTTCCTTAATTATCTGTTTCTTATCGTAATATCCCCAGGAAAGCACCATCACTTTTTTACCGGAAGAAAATATCCATTCCTCAAAGTTACGCATTGCTTCGCCGAACATCGGCGCACTTTCAATATCCTGCTGGCTGATATGTGTAAGTTCCTTGCAAAAGTCGGAGAGTACCGGGATTTTCGTCGGCCTGACAAACTTCGAGAAAGCATCAATAATTTTGAGTTCATTATTCAATCTAACAGCTCCGATCTCAATAACCTCTTTGATCCTATTATTCTTTTTCTCCCAGCAAGTCGCTTCAAGATCAAATATTATATATTCCATAAATTCAGATTTCAATGAAATATGCGCTGTAAGAAAGAAATATTCTTACTTCCAGTTCACATTAAGCTTTTTTAATAACCCTCACAATTCCTCTATCCGCATCCACTTCCGCCAAATCACCGTCTTTCAGCACTTTTGTCCCGATCTTTGTCCCGATGACGCAGGGTTTCTTTAGCTCCCGCGAAACTATTGCTGCGTGGCAGGTAATTCCGCCAATATCCGTGATGATCGCTTTGCTAATTTTCATGAGCGGAACATAGGAAGGGTCGGTCATTCTTGTCACCAGTATTTCCCCTTTTTCAAATTTTCCAAAATCGTCTTTGGAAAGTATAACTCTCGCCATTCCTTTGGCCTTCCCCATGTACGCCATCTCGCCTTTGATCACGTTGGTTGGTTTCACCTTGGGCAGTCGATCGGCGATATATTGGAATTTTTTCCGGCCATTTTTGCCGGTTAGTTTTTTAACCTTGCCATTTTCGTACCAGTACATGACATATTCATATTCATCGTTCAACCGGTGCGGATCGGGCTTTTTGAAAATCTGGGGAATTTCTTCCGGCGGCGCGGCGCGCAATTGACTGATTGACAAAAATTTGCGCCGGCCGATTTCCGTATATATTTTGTCGCCGAAAAAATAGGTGAGCGAATGGGCATCCACCCTTTTTGCTTTGGCCTCGAGCAGCTTTTTCAGAAGATAGGCCGATTTCTTGTCGCTATCCGAAAATTTCCCGATAAGTTCTTTTCTTCTTTTCTTGTTCGATTTATGTTCTGATTTTATTTTTCCTATTTCGGCGATCAGTTTTTGATTTTTGATCGCAGCCAATATATTTCCCCTAAAATATTCAATATCGAGCGCCGGTCCGGTCCAACCATAGAGCATCCAGGCATATTTTTCCGTGTGTCTATTTAATAGATCATCAAATTTTTTGCTGACATTTTTAACCTTTTTTATTCTCTTTACCAATTCAGCAAAATCTTCGTCCTGACGCTCCGCCCGGCTTTTGTATTCTCCGGCACTCAAGATTTGAAAATACTCGGCTTCGTATTTTTTTCCGAAAGTTTTTCTTATCAATTCCCGGATATATGCGGACAAATAATTGTTATGCATTTCCAGCAGATTTTGAATTTGGCCTTTTCGCCACAAGATTTCATCCCAGCGAAAAAGCTCGCGCTGGTATTTTAGCAGCTCTTTGTCGGACACTTTCGCGAAATCAACGTTGCGCCATTTTTTTTCAAAAGAAAATATTTTTTCGGCCGCCGCGTTTACTTTTTCCAAGATACCCAGCATTATTTCCGGCTTCAATTTCACTTTTTCGAAAAATTTCCGGCCGTGCCCTTCATACTCTTCCCGAATAACACAAAATGACATTGTTCCACGGGAATACGTGACAGCCATTTTGGAAAGCGATGATCCGTATTTTGGAAAATCGAACCACCAGGCTTTGGCCGGAGGAAATGCCTGATGCAGATGCACTCCTGGCTATTCAAACACGAGCCACTCTTCTTTCGTTTTTTTCTTCTTTCGCATATCTTCGGATTATTTCTGAATAGCTTTTTTCAAAATATCTTTTTTAATCCTTGCCATTTTTTGCTCGTTAATATCCATTTCTTCGATCCGCACTTCGCGCTTGAGCAGCTGAAAAAAATCATCGGCATAATTTTCAAGGCCGAATTCTTCGGCCATTTTCAAAAACTTTTTCCAGTCGAATTCGGACAGGAAGGCAAGACTGAAGACGTCCAGTTCGTCTTTTCTGCCTTTCACGGATCCGCGCCGCGCTCGCCACGCATGAAGTTTCAGAAGGAACAGCAATTCCAGCTCCGGAACAGTGAATCCCTCGAGAGAATTTGTTTTTTCATGGATCATCCGGACGGAAATCCCCAAATCGGAATAATGCGGAAGATAAATATCAACATCAAATTCCCCTGTTTTGATTTCATATTTTTTGAGCCTGTCATTTTTGAAAACATCGTATATTTCTTTCAATTTTGCGAGCTGATCGTAATCCACAACAATATCAATGTCTTTCGATTTGAGAGCGCGGGTATACAAATACACCGCCCATCCGCCGATAAGAATGAAATTATGCTTCTTTTTCAATTCCTGAAGAAATTTGAAGCTTTTTTCAGTTGTAAGATTATGATAGAATTGCATTTCCTGCTCAAGGTTCAACCCTCCAGACTTGCGAAGATTGCGCCTTGGATTAGCCTTATTCAAACAAACAATTTTTCTTTCAACTTGTTCAAAAATTCTCTGGCATACCAGTCTTCAAGATTCCACAAATCGGCGAAAGTTTGCACATCCGACGTCACCGGTCCGAATTTTTCAAGCCACGGGTCTTTTTCCAGAACGAAAAGATTCGTCTGCCCTTTCTGATATGGAAAACGCTTTTTTATTTCAACGAGGTCTTTTCTTCCGGCATAAATATATACCTTGTCATAATCCGCGGGTGCTTCGCCGTATTTTTTCGCATAGGCGCTCATAGCTCCGAAAACTATGCCGGGAGGCATGAGTCCCTCTGCTTCCCGAACCCCCGTCATTATGTTCGTCTCGAAAATCGTGTCGCGTTTCAGATTCCTTTGAGTCGCCCAGAAATACAAAAATTTTTCCGCGTCCCGGACGGAAAAATTCCGACCCGTCACCTTGATCGACCCGGATTGGCGGGGGATCTTGAGCGCGTTGAAAACGGTGCTCAAAGAAACACCGAATTTTCGGGCCAATTCTTTCTGCGTGAAATCCAGCTTTCTGTTTGTGATCGCCTGGTGCAGAATTTCCCGCCAAATTATCTCCTTTTTTGACATCATTTCGATTATATCAATAAAATATATGCTTCATTTCTATGATATTCGAAACTTGTTATGTTGTCAAGACCGGCTCTGCTTTTTGATAATCATCACAACCCCCTTATCCGCGTCCACTTCCACCAAATCGCCGTCGCGCAGAACTTTCGTTGCGATCTTTATTCCAGTTATGCAGGGAGTGCCGAGCTCTCTCGCGACGATTGCCGCGTGGCAAGTCATCCCGCCGTCTTCGGTGACAATCGCCGAGGCAAGCTTCATTGCCGGAACAAGATTCGGGAAGGTGGTGTGCGCGACCATTACGTTTCCTTTTTTCATTTTGGGCATATCTTCAACGAAATTGACGATTCTTACGACTCCCTTAGCTTGGCCTCTGCAGGCACACGTGCCTTGAAGCTCCTTGACGTTTTTATCTATTTTTTCTTTCTCGATATTTATCCCGGAAAAAAACTTTCTAGCTTTGCCTCCGATCAGCACGCGAGCCATTCCGTTTTTATGAGTCATTATCGTGAATCCCTTTCTTTTATTGATTTGATTCACATCAATTTTTTTGTTTTTCAAAAAAATATCTCCTATTTCCCGATAGGTGAGAAGATACATCTGATTGCGAGCCAGTCCCAATCTCTTCGCCATTTCCCGAAGCATTGAGTCCATTACGTAGAAGCCGTGAAAACAGCATTCTTTTCGGTATCCTTTGAGATTTACGACATCCGACGCAATGTTATATATTTCCCGCCATTTTCGATCTATTCCCAGTTTATTGAAAAGCCCTTTTCTTTTTTTTCTGATTTCTTTAGGCCAACGTTGCTTCTTTCCCAGTTCTTTTCTCACCAGTCCACCAGCTAAAGCTGGTGGGTTGAGTCGGGACTAAAAGTCCCTTT
>JASEHL010000037.1 GCA_030018805.1 Patescibacteria group bacterium | reverse complement strand
AAAAAATATGGATCTTGAAATAAAAGAAAAATTAGATTCTCTCGAAAAAAAAGTCGAAGAAACCCGCGTTCTGGCCGGAAAAACTTACAAACTTTTTTTCTGGACGATGATCGCGACAGTCGTGATGTTTTTTCTGCCTCTCATCGCGCTAATTTTCGTTATCCCCTACTTCGTGAAAACGATTACCTCGGGTTTGGGAATATAGATAATTTAAAGAAAAAAGATTTCCTGCAGGAAATCTTTTTTCTTATACCAAATACAAGATATAAAATACCGACTAGCTCACCTGATAATTCGGTGATTCTTTCGTGATGGTCACGTCGTGGACGTGGCTTTCTTTGAGTCCCGCGTTCGAAATCCGGACAAATTTCGCTTTTTCACGCAACTCTTTCAAATTCGCCGCGCCGCAGTATCCCATTCCCGACCGAAGGCCTCCAACCAGTTGATGGACGCTGTTTGCGAGCGGGCCTTTGGCGGGCACTCGCCCTTCAATGCCTTCCGGAACAAGTTTCGAGGCTTCGATTCCCTTCTGCCCGTACCGGTCAGCCGAACCGTCAAGCATCGCGCCAAGCGATCCCATTCCGCGATACAGTTTATAATTTCTTCCCTGATAAAGAATCGTCTCGCCCGGCGCTTCATCCGTTCCGGCAAAAAGACTTCCAATCATCACGGCGTTTGCTCCGGCGGCAAGAGCTTTTGTGATATCGCCCGAATATTTGATTCCCCCGTCCGCGATGACGGGTATTTTATATTTCGCCGCAATTTTCACAACATCAAAAATCGCTGTAACCTGCGGCATCCCCGCGCCGGAAACAATTCGGGTTGTACAAATCGAACCCGGCCCGACTCCCACCTTGATCCCGTCCGCGCCGGCTTTGATGAGATCTTCCGCGCCTTCGGCGATAACAATGTTTCCGGCAATCACCGGAATGTCAAAATTCTTCTTGATTTCTCTCAAAGTTTTCATCACCCTTTCCGAATGCCCGTGAGCCCGGTCAATGGAAATCAAATCCGCGCCGGCTTCAATCAAAAATTTTACCCGCTCCAGCGTATCGGCGCTTGTTCCGACCGCCGCGCCCACCCGCAACCTGCCAAACTTGTCTTTGGCGGCATTCGGATATTTTCGGCGCTTTTCGATGTCTTTTATCGTAATCAGTCCTTTGAGGGCGAGCTGTTTGTTGACAATCGGGAGTTTTTCAATTTTATATTTGTGAAGAATTCTTTTCGCTTGCTCAAGTGTTGTTTTTTCCGCCGCTGTCACCAGATTATTTTTCGTCATCACGTTTCTCACCAGCCTTTTCATATTGGTTTCAAACCGCATATCGCGATTGGTAATAATGCCAATCAATTTGTTTTTCTTGTCCGTCACGGGTATGCCTGAAATGCGATAGTGTTCCATCAACCTTTTTACTTCTCCAATAATCGCGCTCGGCCGCACCGTCACCGGATCAACAATCATTCCGCTTTCCGATTTTTTCACTTTTTCCACTTCGGCCGCCTGCTGGCGTGGCGACAAATTGCGGTGGATGATTCCGATTCCGCCTTCCTGCGCGAGCGCGATGGCCAGCCGCGATTCGGTCACCGTATCCATCGCCGCCGAAAGTATGGGGATGTTTAGTTTGATATCTTTGGTGATATACGCGCTCACATCCGTGTTCCTCGCCGAAATCACCGACTTTTGGGGAACGAGAAGAACGTCGTCGAATGTCAGGCCGGTTTTAATGTTTTTTTCTTGTGGCATATATTCTTGAAAATAATTAAAAAACAAAGCCCCCAAAAAGAGAACTTATTCCCTTGTCCCGTACCAATTCTTTCGAAAAACTCAAAAAATTATAGACTAAAGGCGAAGCCGCTTCGTGCTTATGCTTTACCTAACCTTGGATGTGGCCCGGAATTGGTGTGGGATTTTTTATAAAACTAGCATATTTTGGAGATCATGTCAAAATTCTTTACAATAATTCAAAAAACAGTATAATTTAGACTTGTCTATGAAGAATCACCGCGAAATAGCGCAAATTGTCAAAAAAGGCGGCGTAGGCGTCATCCCCACCGACACGATTTATGGCGTTGCGGCTTCGGTATGGTCGAAGAAAGCGGTCGAGCGGGCTTATAAAATTATGAAACGCAATCCAAAGAAGCCTTTTGTTATTCTTATATCCTCAATCAGAGATTTAGCTTTATTTAATATAAAATTAGATAGTAAGACTCAAAAGATACTCGAAAAACTCTGGCCGGGAAAAATCAGTGTGATTTTGCCAGTTACTTCTAAAAGATTCCAATATCTTCATCGAGGAACAAAAACATTAGCCTTTAGAGTTCCCGAAAAGCAGAGTCTGTCGAAATTGCTCAAAAAAACCGGCCCGTTGATTTCAACAAGCGCCAATCCGGAAGGCAAAAAACCGGCCGAAACTATTGTCGAAGCCAGAAAATATTTCGCAGATATGATTGATTTTTATGTCAGTGGTGGTAAAATAAAGTCTCTCCCTTCAACGCTGGTTGAAATAAAAAACGGAAAAATATGCGTAATAAGAAAAGGAGTTGAAAAAATTCATAATAAAATAAAATCTTGAACCCGTTAACTCGCTAAATGAAATAACAAATCAAATGGATAAATGTCCTCATTGCGGCGAACCGTCTGAAAAGTGCACCTGTGGCTCAAGCTGCGATTGCTCCTGCTGCGGCAGTTCCTGCTGTCCAAAAGAAGAATAGCTCCGCGATAAATAAAGCTGACCAAAAAGAGGTCAGTTTTATTTCGAATATCCGCGTTCGACACGAACTCAAGAAAGTTATAAAATAAAGCTGAAGAAAGGAGGTGAAACAAAATGAAGAAAAAAGGGCCTGTGGGCCTGATTGCGTTTATTCTTCTTATCATCGGAGGTTTGAATTGGGGTTTGATCGGATTTTTCAAGTTTGATCTGGTGGCCGCGGTTTTCGGTGACATGACAATGCTTTCCCGGATTGTATATGACCTGGTCGGGCTCGCCGCTCTCTTTATGATTGCCAAGAAAGCAATGATGATGGGAGAGGAAAAAGTCGAATAAACACAAAAACTTCACGTTGTTTCTATGAGCTTTATTAATAATTAGAGCATTGGTTTTTGTTTTAAAGAAGTAAATGTTTTATAATTTCGATTTATTCAAAAAACATAAAACTCTTCAGACCTATTTCTCCCAAAAATTGGACGGCTCAATGAAGCTGACGAACAATTCTGAAATTTTGAGAAAAATATCCCGAAATCGGAGTGCGTATTTCTTGAAAAATAACATTGACCCTTCAAAAGTCGTTTCAGCGGAAATCGTGCATGGCAGCAGAGTAAAAATAGTTGGAAATGATGAGGGTGGAAAAACCATTGGAGGCGCAGACGGCCTGATTGCCCGAAGCAAAGACGTATATTTATCAATAACTTCGGCGGATTGCCTGCCGATTTTTTTGTTTGAGCCGGAAAAAGAAATCGTCGGCATGGTTCACGCCGGCTGGCGGAGTTTGGCGAACAACATTTTGCCTAACGCCATCGAAAAAATGAAAGATATTGGCAGCATACCAAAAAATATTTTGGCCGGAATCGGCCCGGCAATTTGCCAAAAACATTACGAAGTCGGTCCCGAAGTGGCTGGAAAATTCAGCGATTATCCATCCGCTATTCTCGAAGAAAATACTAAGATATTTTTAAACTTCAAAAAAATCGCCGAATTGCAATTGTTGGAATCAGGATTTAAGAAAGAAAATATTGAAGTTAGTCCGGAGTGCACATTTGAACTTTCCGAAAAATATTTCTCGGCGAGAAGGGACTCGTCCCTCACCAATTGTCCCACAGACAATATTATAAAATCTCAAAGAATCGAAAAATATCGCGACCAGCAATTAGTGAGGGATAAAAAAGAAGTCGAAGCAATGATCGCTGTGATTGGAATGAAAAAATAATCTTTCCCTTGATAAACAAAATACTTTAGTATATTAGAATACTAAAGTATTTTATTTTGTGCCCTCGACAGGAATTTCACCCCGCACCAATTTTGGTATTTTTATGCGTCCTCAGGAGGACTTGAACCTCCGACCTTTGGTTCCGGAAACCAACGCTCTATCCAACTGAGCTATGAGGACATTTTATTTACATCGCTCAAACTATTCATAAATAAATTCCGGAAATTGGTGCAGGGCGGGCCTATATTTCAAGTTCCGGAAACTCACGTCCTATCCGTTGGACGACGAGGACAATTTATCTTTCTTTCCAGTTATTTCTGCGCAATTTCTTGTGATAGCTGATTGCGAAGCGGTGAGCTTCGTTACGGATGCGTTCGATCAAGCGCTTATCACTGATAATATTCTGAAATGTCAGCGCCTCTTTATTATAATAAATATCCAGCTTTTTGCGAGTGGAGCCTTTGGCGACTGCGACAACTGGAATATTATATCCGTATTCATTGACAACATTCTGCGCCATATTGAGATGCCCCTTTCCCCCGTCAACGAATATTAGATCTGGCAACGGCCAATCATTTCGAAAACGGCGCCTCAAAACTTCGCGCATCATTCCGACATCGTCAATTCCCTCGACAGTTTTTATTTTGAATTTCCGGTACTGGGATTTGTCCGGTTTGTTTCCGGAGAAAACTGCCATTGCGCCAGTCGCAAAATCACCGCCGATGTTGGAAGTGTCGTAGGCTTCTATTCTGGTAGTTGGTAGCTGGTATTTAGTATTTGGTATTTGATCCTGCGATATTAATGCAACGTCGCGTATGTGTTCGAGCGCGAAAATTCGATTTCTCGCCTCCGCCGCTTTTTCAAATTCATTATCTTTAGAATATTTTCTCATCTGTTTTTGAATTTCCGTCAGCAGTTTTTTCTTTTTACCTTGCAAAATCATTTCGATCCCATGAATGTTTTTGAAATAATCTTTTTTTGTGATTGCACCAGCGTACGGCCCAGGACAACGGCCGATCTGAAAATCAAGGCACCCCTTCTCGGTTTTCGCTTTAATAGAATGGAAAGGAAAAATCCGGCGGATGAGTTTCAGTGCTGTTTCCATTTGGTGCTTTGACATATAGGGACCGTAGATTTTCTTAGCCTCGAATTTTCCCAATTGAGTTTTGAAGACTGTCAGCACTCGCGAAAATTCTTCGCGGGTGATGACGAAATAGCCGAAGCTTTTATCATCTTTTCCTTCAATATTATATTTCGGCTGATGTTTCTTAATCAGATTTGATTCGAGAATAAGTGCTTCAAGAACGGAATTGGTTTCGTGGATCCTAATATCCGCTATATCCGCCACTATCCGCCCAATATTCGGCCTGTCGAGGTGAGACCTCGACAAAAAATAACTGCTCACCCGATCCTTGAGACTCGTCGCTTTTCCAATATAAAGAATTTTCCCTTTCTTATCGCGAAATTCATACACGCCGGGGGATTTGGGAAGGTTGGATATTTTGGATTTTATGTTCGAAATTGACATATGCCTTTTGATGTAATATATTTATACGAAAACCAAAAATGAAAAGGGGGTATTTTCAAATGAAATATCGGCTTATTTTCCTTGTAGTATTCAC
Organism: Patescibacteria group bacterium; assembly: GCA_030018805.1. GTDB lineage: Bacteria > Patescibacteriota > Minisyncoccia > Moranbacterales > UBA11712 > JASEHL01. Next base: position 4,076 of record JASEHL010000037.1, on the reverse strand, counting down.
CCTGATTTTAATGTTAGGTTGCAGCGATAGCGCACCGAAACCAATGAGTGTTGTAAAAACAATGGAAACGCTCCGGGTCATCGACCTGAAGCAGGTTGAAACCATCGGTAATAACTCTTGGATACCCATAGATAAACATGGTACACCAACACTTCATCGGAGATTAATTCTCCAGATCCTTGAGCAGTTCGAGAGCGCTAATCATCATTTGGAAGTAATTTCCTGGACCATTGATAATAAGCCTTATTCTTATCTAGTCAACCCATGGGTATACGGCATCTGGGTCCACCACCGCTCCAAACAAAAATAATCCGGCCCCGGAAAACCGGAAGCCAGCAGACCATCATTCGTAGCCACGGAAGATGGTCTGTTTTCTTTTTGAAAATACCAGATATTAAATACCAACTACCAGCTACAAAATACTACTTCAACACTTCCCTCAAAAACTTCCCCGTATAACTTTCCTCTTTATACTTCGCCACTTCCTCTGGCGGGCCGGTGACGATGACACGGCCGCCCTGGTCTCCGCCTTCGGGACCAAGGTCGATGATCCAGTCGGCGGTTTTGATGACATCCATATTGTGTTCGATCACAACAACAGTATTCCCCGCGTCCACCAAACGATTGAGGACGTTCAATAGTTTTTTGATATCCTCGAAATGAAGTCCTGTTGTCGGCTCGTCGAGAATATATAATGTATCGCCCGAAGAACGGCGCGAGAGTTCCGTCGCCAGTTTGATTCTCTGCGCTTCCCCGCCCGATAGCGTCGTCGCCGCTTGTCCCAAATTGATATACCCGAGTCCCACATCCTCAAGGACTTTCAGCGGTTCATGAATCGCCGGATAATTTTCAAAAAAATCTTTCGCGTCCACGACCGTCATCGCGAGAACGTCGGCAATTGTTTTTCCTTTATACTTCACTTGCAAGGTTTCGCTGTTATACCGCGCGCCCCGGCAAACATCACACGGCAAATAAACGTCCGGCATGAATTGCATTTCTACTTTCAAAAACCCTTCCCCGGCGCAATTGTCGCACCGCCCGCCGTTCACGTTGAACGAAAACCTACCCGGCCCGTATCCCCGGAGTTTCGCGTCTTTCGTCATGGCATAGAGAGTCCTGATTGGCGTAAATAATCCCGTGTACGTGGCCGGATTCGACCGCGGCGTCCGCCCGATCGGCGACTGGTCGACCAAAATCACTTTTTTCACGTATTGCGTTCCCGAAATTTCCCTGAAGCGCCCCGGCCGTTCGAGAGAACGCATGATTTTCGAAGAAAGGGCTTTGTATAAAATATCTTCAACGAGCGTCGACTTTCCGCTTCCACTCACTCCTGTCACACAGGTGAAAGTCTTGAGGGGAAATTCAACTGTTATGCTTTTCAAGTTGTGTTCGCTCGCTCCTTTCACGGTGAGCCACTTTTTGTTCCTGATTGGCCGTCTTATTTTTGGCATTTCTATCTCAAGATCACCTCGCAAATATTTAGCCGTAATTGATTTTTTGTTTTTTATCACTTCTTCCGGCACGCCTTCGGCCACAATTTCTCCGCCACGGCGTCCAGCCCCCGGACCGATATCAACAATGTGATCGGCGCTGCGAATTGTCTCTTCGTCATGTTCGATGACAATTACCGTGTTTCCCAAGTCTCTCAATTTGAGCAATGTTTCCAGCAATTTCGTGTTGTCTCTTGCGTGCAAGCCCACCGAAGGCTCGTCGAGAATATACAGAACCCCGACAAGCTGTGAGCCGATTTGCGACGCAAGGCGTATTCTTTGTGTCTCCCCTCCCGCGAGCGTATTGGCCGAACGCCCAAGTGTCAGATATCCCAAGCCGACATCATCCAGAAACTTCAGCCGATTTTTCACTTCCTTGAGAATTTTGTCGGCGATTATTTTTTCCCTCTCGTTGAGTTTCAGATTCTTAAAAAATTTCAGGGTTTCGTTCACGCTCACGCTCGAAATTTCGGAAATGCTTGCCCCGCCCCAACTCGATATACTTTTTTTCGAATTATTTTTTCGGTAAGGCGAAGCCGATTCGCTCTCGTTAGATTGATTATCCACGGAACTTGTTTGGAGTTGGTGCGGGGTTTTTCCGCCTACCGTTATTAATAATGTTTCCGGCTTGTATCTTGAACCTTTGCAGGCTGCGCACGGGCTTTGGGACATATATTTTTCAATATTCGCCCGCACCGCTTCCGATTCCGTTTTGAAATAGCGGTCGCGCAAAAACCCGACCACGCCGTTCCATTCGATTTCAAACCGCCAAACGGAACCGGTTTTGGAGTGGAATCTCACCGGAATTTCATCAGCCGGATCATCGCCGAAAAGAAGAATATTTTTTTGGCGTTCGCTCAAGTCCCGGATACGCACGTTGTCGGGAATTGAATAATAATTCGTAACCGCGCGGAGAATCGTTCCATAATAATTGTTGCGCTTGTATGTCCACGGAAAAACTGCCCCTTCGGCAATGGTTTTTGTATCGTCCGGAATGACAAGATTCGGATCAATTTCCTTTTTCGTCCCCAGTCCTTCGCAATCGGGACAAGCCCCCTGCGGACTATTGAACGAAAACAGCTGCGGCTCCAGTTCCGGGAAAACAACCTCTTCATGCTCCGGACAAGCCAAGTTTTGGTTGAAGATAGTCTCAAAGGTTTGGCCTTGCGGAATTCCGAGAGCTTCGCTCGAGGAAGGGAAAGGCCGAACCTTAGTCGAGGACGATTTCGATTTAATTTTTACCAGTCCTCGCGAAAGTTTGAGCGCCGATTCCACGCTTTCAAATATTCTCGATAAATTCTTATCATTTATCTCAACCGTACCAATCACGATATCAATGCTGTGTTTTTTGTATCTTGCCAGCACTTTTCCTTTTTTCGCTTCCTTTTCCAGTTTCACTTTTTTCCCGTCAACGACCGCTTCCGAAAACCCGCGCCGGAACATTTCGGAAAGAAGCGTCGCGTAATCGCCTTTCCGTTCGCGCACAACCGGCGACAATATCTCGATTCTCTGTAGACGTCCGACGTCTAAGCCTGTAGACGTCGGACGTCTACAATCAAGAATCCGATCCACGATTTCATCAATCGAAAGTTTGGTGATTTCTTTCCCGCATACTGGGCAATGCGGCCGGCCGATTTTGGCGTATAAAAGCCGCAAATAGTCGTGAATTTCCGTTATTGTTCCGACGGTCGAGCGCGGATTGTGCGAAGCCGCTTTCTGGTCGATCGAGATCGCCGGACTCAAACCTTCGATTGAATCCACATCCGGTTTTTCCATCTGCCCCAAAAACTGCCGGGCGTAGCTCGACAAACTCTCCAAATACCGCCTCTGTCCTTCGGCAAAAATGGTATCAAAAGCCAGCGTACTTTTTCCAGAACCGCTGATTCCCGTGAACACGATAAACTTCCCCCGTGGAAGTTCGAGGTTTATATTTTTTAGGTTATGTTCGCGTGCTCCGCGAATAATTATTTTATCCATAGATTTCTTCAAGGTTCGACCTTGAGGAATTGGAGGCTTCAGCCGACAAGGGAAAGGTCGAACCTTGGATTTTCCACGACTGATTCTTTTTCTAACGCAAAAATTCCCCATTTAAGGGTTTTCCGTATAGTACTACTTTCCAATTAATAAATCAATTTCAAAATAATTTTTAAGAGGCGACCATAGCCGCCTCTTGGCAAGAATGTTCCGCTTTATTTCACCGACGATATAGATTGAGAAATTCATCACTGGGAACCTCAACTATCTCCTCGAAATTCCGCTGGCAATAGGACTTAATCCGACTCGAATCAGCCTCGTTTTTTACCAGGAGATAGGTATGATAGAATTGGACATACCACGTATCTCCAACGGGTAGCACTCCCTCCGGAAGATTTTCCGACGGAATGATATGCCTGGATTTGACCCGGAAGCAAACGTCTCCTTGTTTTGAAGCTTCCATTGCCGAAAAATTCAAAACGCAGATCCGCGTAAATCCCTTCAGATCTTCCATTTCTAGACCCCCCTATTTGTGAAATAATTAGAACTAGCTATTTTATAAGTCAGTTCACCCCCGCCAAAGGCGGTGGCTTGATGAGTGGGATCGCCTTA
>JASEHL010000036.1 GCA_030018805.1 Patescibacteria group bacterium | reverse complement strand
AAGGGACTTTTAGTCCCGACTCAACCCACCAGCTTTAGCTGGTGGACTGGTGAGTGCGTAGGTATAACGAGCTTCGCATCTCGTTTTTAATCCTTGAGGGGAATTGGTGAGGGACAAGCTAGCCTTTCACGCACACATACACGAAGGCTGGAGGAAAGTTGAAGAAAACAAAACTCACAGCGACGCTTGAAAAGAAATACTTGATTTGGCGAAGACTGGAAAGGGAATACTGGAATTGAATATACTGGCCGCCGGTTGCGAGATAGGCATAGACATTTCGCAAAATACTCCGCGAGGTTTTTGTTGGAAGGCTGGCCAGAGGGAGACCGGAGATGATGTAATCCGCCTTTTCAAATCTGTATTTTTTCAGGTATATATCGATGTTTTCAGCACTATCACATATTATTTTTACCCTGGGATCATTTATCTTTTTTTCCAATTCTTTCACGAAATCCGGCTCTATCTCAAAACAAAGAAATAGGCAGTCGGGAGACAATTTTTCCAATATTTTTTTGGTGATGGTTCCTGTTCCGGATCCAAGTTCCACAACGCACTTTGCCGACGATAAGTCGATTTTTTTTGTGATCTCTCTTGCCAAAAAAGGGGAGCTTGCCGCGACAGAGCCGATACGTCCCGGATTTTTCAGGAACAAATGGAATAATTTTTTGTTTTTTACTTTATCCACAGTCTTGAGGTTTGATTTGAATAAATGTGATATAATGCATCCAAAGGGGATTATAACACAAATAAACAATTTGAGTCAGCCCCGCCCCTTTTCCGACAAAGTTATCTGCTTAATCAAGGACTAGGCGCGGAGGCGGCTTCGCCTTAATGAAATACGAGAACAAAATGCAAGCACAGAAAAGAGGCGGGGCGCTCAATTTTGTTGCCCCGCCAAGGCGGGGACAAAATTGGCGAAGGGAGGTGAATAGATGGAATCAGTGCAAACTTGGGGGGAAGCGATAACTTTGTCCCTTCTCAATCTTTGGGACAGGTTTATAAATTTCTTGCCTTCTCTTGTTGGCGCGGTTTTGGTTTTTGTGGCCGGTTGGATTGTGGCGGTGGCGCTCGGGAAAGTGGTTGAGCATATCGTCAAGATGCTCAAAGTCGACGACGTGATGGAAAAAGCCGGAACGAAAGCGAGGTTTGAGAAAGCCGGCGTGAGGCTCGATGTTGCGAAATTCCTCGGCGGGCTTGTGAAGTGGTTTTTGATTCTTGTGTTCCTGATGGCGGCGACGGACATATTGAAACTCGTCCAGGTGACAACCTTCTTGAACAGCATCGTCCTTTATCTCCCGAACGTGGTTGTGGCGGCGGTTATTTTGGCAGTCGCCTTTTTGGTTGCCAATTTCGTTTTCGCGGTCGTGAAAGGAAGCACGAAAGTGGCCGGATTGATTTCGGCGATGCTTCTGGCGACTGTCGCGAAATGGGCGATTGTCATTTTTGGGTTTCTGGCGGCTCTCATTCAGCTTGGAATCGCGGCTTCGCTCATCAATACGCTTTTTATCGGTCTGGTGGCTATGCTGTCTCTTGCCGGAGGGCTTGCCTTTGGATTGGGCGGAAAAGATGAAGCGGCGTCAATTCTGAAGAAGATTAGGCAGGAAATTTCGGAAAAGCACGACTAGTTTTTGCGTATCACATTAACCCTGTCAAATGTCGCCGAGCGGCAATCCCGCTAAGCGGGATTATTTAACAGGGTGAATATTGGGGGTTTTTAGGCAGTCCATTTTTTGCTTGTAATGGGCTGTCTTTATATTTTAAATCCGAAATCCGAATATCGAAATCCGAAACAAATTCAAATTTATAAAATTCTATGCTCAAAATGTTTTGGTCATTTGAATTTAGAATTTCAATATTGTTTCGGATTTAGTGCTTCGAATTTAGGATTTTTTGAGCTTTACTAAAGATAACGAATAAGATAAGCTATGTATTGTTACAAGAAAATTATATGATCCTAAAACACCTATTTGGTGGAGCCGAAAGACAAGTAAAAAAGTTCAAGCCGATTGTTGAAGAGACAAACAATCTCGAACCGTCTATCGCTAGTTTATCCAATGAGAAGCTGAAAGCGAAAACGGACGAGTTCAAAAAAAGGCTTGAGAAAGGTGAAAAAGAAGACCAAATTCTTCCGGAAGCTTTTGCCGTGGTTCGCGAGTCCGTGCGCCGAGTAGACGGAAAAAGGCTTTTCGATGTCCAGCTTTTAGGTGGAATTGCTCTCCATCAGGGAAAAATTGCCGAGATGAAAACAGGGGAAGGGAAAACTCACACGGCCACGACGGCCGTCTATCTCAACGCGCTTTCAGGGAAAGGAGTTCACGTCATTACGGTCAACGACTATTTGGCCAAACGCGACGCAAACTGGATGGGGCCGATTTATCATTTTCTTGGGCTCTCAACCGGTTGCATTCAGCACGACGCGTCTTTTATATACGAGCCCAAAGTGAAAGACTCCGATGAAGTGAGCGTCGAAATGGAAAACCTGAAGCCGGTAACCCGGCGCGAGGCCTACGCGGCGGACATCACGTACGGAACAAACAATGAATTTGGATTCGATTATCTCCGGGACAACATGGTGCAAAGTATCGAGCAGATGGCACAACGCAATCTCAATTACGCCATTGTCGACGAAGTGGATTCGATTCTCATCGACGAAGCCCGCACGCCTCTCATCATCAGCGCGCCCGACACGGAGTCAACGAAGCTCTATAAGCGCTTTGCTCAAATTGTCCCGCGTCTCAAAGAAGACGAGGATTTCAGCGTCGACCAAAAAATGAGAACCGTTTCGCTCACCGAAAAAGGAATCGGAAGGGTGGAAGAAATACTTGGCATCGGAAATATCTATGACATTTCGAAAATTTCCTATGTCCATCAGCTCGAGCAGGCCCTCAAAGCCAATATCCTTTTTAAGCTCGACCGGGATTATGTCGTCCGGGACGGGCAAGTCATCATCGTTGACGATTTCACGGGACGACTCATGCCGGGACGGCGATATTCCGAGGGGCTTCATCAGGCAATTGAAGCCAAAGAAAACGTCGAGGTGCAAAGAGAATCAAGGACTCTCGCGACAATCACATTTCAAAATTATTTCCGGATGTACAAAAAACTCGCCGGAATGACAGGGACGGCTCTCACCAGCGCTGAAGAATTTTCCAAAGTCTATAATCTTGACGTAATTCCGATTCCGACCAACAAAATGATGATCAGGAAAGATTTGCCCGACACGATATACAAAACGGAAAACGGAAAATTCAAAGCGGTGGTTGAGGAAATAAAACGCCTCAACGGGGAAGGCCAGCCGGTCCTGGTCGGCACAATCGCCATTGAAAAATCGGAAGTTTTGTCGGAAACGCTTTCGCGGTCGGGAGTCCGACACGAAGTTTTGAACGCCAAAAACCATGAAAGGGAAGCCCTTATTATCGCGGGCGCCGGACAGAAAGGAGCGGTGACAATTGCGACAAATATGGCCGGGCGGGGAACCGACATCAAGCTTGGCGAAGGAGTGATTGAGCTCGGCGGGTTGCATATTCTCGGAACTGAACGCCACGAAGCGCGGCGAATCGACAACCAGCTTCGCGGGCGGGCCGGACGGCAGGGCGACCCGGGATCTTCGCAATTTTTTGTTTCTCTTGAGGACGAACTAATGCGCCGGTTCGGGGGCGACAAGGTGAAAAACATAATGGACCGGCTGGGGCTTCCCGAAGACCAGCCAATCGAAAACAAAATAATTTCGCGCTCGATCGAATCAGCCCAGGCCAAAATCGAGGGTTTCAATTTTGACATCCGAAAACATGTTTTGGAATACGACGATGTGATGAACAAGCAAAGAGAAGTGATTTACAAAAAACGGCTGGAAATTCTCACGAAAGAAACGCTCAAAGACGAGATTATCGGAATGGTTGAAGAAGAAATCGAGCAAATTGTCGGTCTTCACACGACCGGACATCCGGAAGACTGGAATATGGGGGAAATCAAAGACGTTTTGAGGCAAATTTTTCCGATTGAAGAGGAATCTTTCAAAAAACTTCTTGAACTCAAGCGCTCCAAAGACCACGCGGGCGACGCCCAAAAAGTTTCCGCCATCGTTGAATTTTTGAAAGGGCTTGCCAAGGAGGCGTATGGAAAAAAAGAACAGGAAATCACGCCGGAGATTATGCGCCAAATTGAAAAAGCGATGTATCTTCGAGCGATCGACACTTTTTGGATGAATCACCTCGACGATGTCGATTATCTTCGCGAGGGGATTGGCCTTCGCGGATACGGACAACGGGATCCGCTCGTTGAATACAAAAAAGAGGCTTTTCTTCTTTTTCAAAATTTGATGGGAACGATCCGCAGCGCGGTCATCACGAACATATTCAAGGTCGGGATAGTGAAAGAAGAACCCGCTCCGCAAAAAAATGTTCTTGAAGAGGCGAAATACCAGGGCGCGCAGGAGCAACCCGCCCAATTCGGGGCGGCGAGTGATACTCAAAAAGAAAAATCCGTCCCGACCGGCGGACAAACAATCAGAAACAAAACCGAAATCGGCCGCAATGACCCTTGCCCATGCGGCAGCGGCAAGAAATACAAAAAATGTTGCGGGAAATAAATCGTAGAGATTAAATCTCTACGATTGCAACCCTTATTTATAATTTAGGTGGATGCCTAGAATAAAACCAGAAACAGGAGAATATTATCATGTTTTCAATCGAGGCGTTGAAAAGAGGAAAATATTCTTAACAGAGGGTGATTATCAAAGATTTCTTCTTTGTCTAAGAGAATTCAATTGCCTGGATCCAATTTATAGTCTTTATCGAATGACACAGTTACCCATAGAGATTAAATCTCTACAGAAGAAGAAATTGGTGGAAATTATTGCGTATTGCTTAAATCCGAATCATTTCCATCTCCTCTTGAAACAAATTGCGCCAAATGGAATTTCTGAATTTATGAAAAGGTTGGGCATTGGATATACGGGGTTTTTCAATTATAGAAACAAAAGGTCGGGAGTTCTTTTTCAGGGAAGTTATAAATCGGTCCGCATAAGAAGCAACGCGCATCTACTTTATATCTCCGCTTATGTTAATGACAATTATTTCATTCATGGTTATGCCAAAAGAAGCGAGAAAATATGGAAATATTCGGGACTGGCTGAATATACGAGTAAATCAAAAAAGGCGCTGTGTTCTAGGAAATTAATCAAGGAACATTTCAAGAGTTTCAGGGATTATTGTGGATATGTAAAGGAAAATTCATCATATATGAAAGAAAAAAAAGAATTTGAAAAGTATATAGTCGAATCGTAGAGATTAAATTTCTACGATTATCTCTGCGGGAAAAAGTATGGAAGTGTTGCGGAAAACACTTATAATTTTATGTTTTGGAAAAAGAAAAAACAAGATGATGAAGAAAATACCCCGAAAATGGGTTTGCTTCAGAAGTTGGCGATGAGGAAACTCGAGAAAATGGACCCAAAGGAGCGGGAAAAATTGATGCAAAAAGCGCTCTCGCCGGAAAATATCGCCAAAAACAAGGATAAGATTCTCGCGACCATGGAGCAAATGAAAGAATCAGGACAGCTCACGGACGAACAAATCAAAATGGCAAAAGAGAAACTGGGATTATAAATTTCAATTTAACATCGGTTCTAGTTCTCTAGCGAACTGGAATTAATGTCAAAAATGAAAGACCCGCGACGCAATCTCGGGTTTTGAAAAAAATATTTTATAAAAATGTGCCAAACTGCTATACTGACTTTATCAATAGTCAAGCCAAAAAAGTGAAATTCAAAAAGTTCACGGCAATTTTTGTTTTGCTGGCGTTTCTCTTGCCGCTTTTTTCGCATGCCCAAAAAGTCGGCTGGGTGACGGACATTCACGCCGGCAGCACAAAAAAGAAAAAGAAAAGCGCGACGAATATTTTCTATCCAAGATACTACAGGCAGTATCTTGCCCAAGCTTTGACAGAAATGAAAAACGAAGGAATTGAGCTGTTGATTATTTCCGGAGATATAACGGACCACGGCAGGCAAACAAGATACGCGAAACGCGTGGAAAATCTTGTAAAAGAAAAAGGCATGGAGCTGGTTTGGGCGAGAGGAAACCATGACGACGAAGAGACGGTGGAGAAATATACGCATCAGAAAAACAGTTATTATTATATAGACAAATACGGCTGGAGAATAATTGCCCTTGACAATTCTCAGCGGCTGGCAGTCAAAGAAGGCGGAATGAGAAGCACGCAAAAGGAATGGCTAGAGGAACTTTTGGAAGATACGGATGAACCGATTCTCGCAGTAATGCACTATCCAATATTCGCGAAGGACGGCAGCTCGGTTTATAAGACCTATCGGGAAATGGAAAGCTGGTTCAGCGGCGCGGACACGGTGAAAATGGCTCTTGCTGGGCACTGGCACACCGAATATTTCACAACCTACCACGGAGTGAAATACGCGGTCGGAAATCCCATCACGCTTGAGAGCAAAATGGGAAGCTATTACGTTATTGACCTTGACACGCTTTGGATTGACGCGAGGCAAGCGACGGTCAGTCAAGAATTGAAAAAAAAGATGAGAAGTGGTAGAATTTAAGAAGAGTGAGAAATTATGAATAGCAAAAAAAACAAGCCCCGAACGCGCGGGGCTTTTGAATGGTTTTTAGTGTTTTGAATTTCCTGCAATCCCGTCCGGTTTTATCGCTCATCCGGATTGCAGCCTTGCAGATGGGCAAGATTAGAAGGATGAAAAGGGTTTCTTTCTCGCTGGCGATGCCGTCTGTCCGTATCCTGGATCAATTTCCGAGCATCTCCCATTGCTCCGGACACGGCTTCTTCGGGAAAGAGAAGCTCCATCACGACGAGCCCCTTTTTTTCATCAAAAGTAACAGAAAGAAAACCTCCCGGAACCTCGATAAGCATCGTTCCCCCCCCCCAGTATCCCTCCCTGGACTCCTCCATGCCCCGAAGGGCTTCGAGAGGCATGAGTTTAAGAGTTAAAGAAATTTTTTTACCTCCCTTTACCTTTTCTGTTTTTTTCATCTTATCCTCCAATAGTCCGATATAGAGTTGAGGTCGGTCAATATATGAGTATAAGTTATAAAATAAACCAATTATTGTCAAAAGTCCTCTAAAATGGTAATATCAAAGAGTAAAAATTCATGAGTAAATCAAAAGAAGAAAAAATCAAAAAGCTTCTTTCTGCAGGCGGCGTTGAAGAAATCATAGGAAAAAAAGAGCTTGAGAGAAAGCTTCTTTTAGGAAAGAAGCTCATTGTGAAATTTGGAGCCGATCCGACGCGGCCGGATTTGCATTTGGGCCATGCGGTGCCTCTTCGGAAAATGAGAGAATTTCAGGATTTGGGGCACAAAGTCATTTTTCTTATCGGGGACGCGACCTCGAAAATCGGCGATCCGACCGGGAAAGACAAAGCCCGTCCGATGATGACAGATGCCGAAATCAAGAAAAACGCGGCGACTTACGTGAAACAGGCTTCCAAAATTTTGAAAACCAAAAAAAATCTGCTGGAGATAAAATACAATTCCGAATGGTTTCAAAAAATGAATTTTTATGATTTTTTGCGTCTCATGACGATGACAACGGCGGCTAGAATCATGGAAAGGGATATGTTTCAAGAACGTATGAAAAAGGGGAAAGATATCGGTCTTCACGAAATTGTGTATCCCGTCATGCAAGGGTATGACTCCGTCGAACTCAAAGCCGACGTCGTGCTTCTGGGAAACGACCAGAAGTTCAACGAGCTTTTTGGCCGGCACTATCAGCAGAAATTTGGCCAGGAGCCGCAAAGCATGATTATCACGAAACTTCTCGTCGGGACGGACGGAAAAGAGAAAATGAGCAAATCTTTGGACAATTACATCGGCATCACCGAAAGCGCGGACCAAATGTATGGGAAAATTATGTCCGTTCCGGACACGGCGATGAAGGAATATTTCGAGCTGGCGACGGATTTGGACAAAAAAGAGATCAAAAAAATAATCGATAGCTTGAAAGAAGAGAAAACTAATCCGCGCGATATAAAAATGAAACTCGCTTTTGAAATTGTAAAGATATACTGTGGAGAAAAAAGGGCGGTAGAAGCAGAAATGAATTTTATTACGATATTTCAAAAAAAAGAAAGTCCAAAAAATTTGAATGTAATTGATTGGTGGGAAATAAAGGAAGGAACGAAACTAACGGAATTCATGGTGCAATCCGGAAGTGCAAAAAGTATTTCTGATGCTCGAAGAAAAATAGAGCAAGGCGGCGTTAGTTTTGACGGAAATAGAATTAATAATTATATGTTTGTGTTAAGTAGAAAGAATTATAAAGGCCAAGTCGTTAAAGTTGGAAAGAAGCACTTCAGCCAAATTTCCTTTAAATAACTTTACATTTTACATTGTCATTTTTCATTTTGATTTTTGCATTTTGAATTAATATATGGCCAACCGTCACTTATTGCGCTCCATTGCCATGCAGTCCCTCTATGAATGGGATTTCAAGGGAAAGAAAAAGGACGCGGTGGATGAAATTATAGCGCGCAATGTCCAGGAATTCGGTCCGGGAGCCGAAGATGTTTCTTTCGTGCACTATTTGGTAAACGGAGTCCTCAAAAATCAGGGGAAAATCGACAAACTCATTGAAAAATGCGCGCCGGAGTGGCCGCTCGATCAAGTGACGGTGGTGGACCGGAATGTATTGCGACTGGGGATTTTCGAGCTGGTTTTCGGGAATTATGAGGAAGTTCCGCCGAAAGTGGCCATTAACGAAGCGATTGAATTGGCGAAAACATATGGCGGGGAATCGTCGGGCCGGTTCGTGAACGGAGTTTTGGGAACGATTTACCGCGAAATGGGAGAGCCGATGAAAGAGGATAAGGACGAGAAAGAAAATAAAAGTGAGAATAATGAAGAAAAAGAGTGAGTCAGTTTTTTTTATATAATTAATCTCAAAGCTCAAAACTCAAAGCGCAAAGCTACAGCTTAAAACTCAAGACTTTTGATAGTTTTACGCTTTACGTTGTGGTTTTGCACTTTACGCTTTGCGTTTTGCGCTTCATTGCCATTATGGCTGTCAAAAAAATCGAAGACCTCGAAAAGAAAATAAAAACAAAATTCAAAAATCTTGACCTTTTGCGAACGGCTGTTACCCACCGCTCATATCTAAATGAAAACAGAAGTTACAAACTTGACCACAACGAGCGTCTTGAATTTTTGGGCGACGCGGTTTTGGAGTTGGTGGTAACGGACCATCTCTATCGGAATTATCCCAATCCCGAAGGAGAGCTCACCAACTGGCGGGCGGCCCTTGTCAACAAAGATATGCTCGCGAGCGTTTCGCGCTCCTTGGGCATCGAAGGATTTTTGCAGATGAGTCGCGGGGAAGCAAAAGACACGGGCAGGGCGCGGGAATATCTTCTCGCGAACGCGTTTGAAGCAATCATCGGAGCGATTTATCTTGACCAGGGATATGATTCGGCGAAAAAGTTTATTTCGGAAAATATCCTTTCGCGCCTTGAAGACGTGATAAAAAGCAAACTGTACATTGATCCAAAATCCAATTTTCAGGAAGAAGCGCAAGCCCGTGTCGGAATAACCCCGAACTACCGGGTTCTTTCCGAATCCGGACCGGACCACGACAAAAAATTTGTCATTGGAGTGTATCTTTCCGACGAAGAAGTGGCGCAAGGAGAAGGAAATTCAAAACAACAAGCGCAAAGAGAGGCGGCCAAAGCGGCACTTGAGGCAAAAAGTTGGTAAAAAACAAAAAAGTGGGAGCTTGTCTAGAACAGCATAGAGATTTATGCTAAATCTATGACGGCTCGATTG
>JASEHL010000035.1 GCA_030018805.1 Patescibacteria group bacterium | reverse complement strand
GGACTTTTAGTCCCGACTCAACCCACCAGCTTTAGCTGGTGGACTGGTGAGTTAAGAAGAAAAATTAGGAAAGGAAGCAAATTTTATGACGCTTATCTTTTTGCTAAAGTCAAATGAAATTTGTCATTGAAAAACCGCAAGTGAACATCAACGTACTATTTCGCCGGGCGGGGTATCATTTTCAAAAACGCGAAGGCGACGAAATGGCGTTCGTGAGGCGGCTCACCGACCAGCCTTTCCCGCGGTTTCATCTTTTCGTGAAGGTGGTGGACTACAAATTTCACGTGAACTTTCACATTGACCACAAAGCGGCGAGTTATGAAGGACAAAAAATGCATTCGGGAGAATACGGAGAAGACAGCAAACTGCTGCAGGAAGAAGCCGAGAGACTGAAGTCAGTAGCTGGTGGCTAGTATTTTGTATTTGGTATTTTGATAAATTGGGCCTATGGTGTAGTGGTAGAATGCGACATTCGTCCCGATTTTTATATGGGCTCGTAGTTCAGTGGTAGAACGGTGCATTCGCATTGCATAAATAGGGGTTCGATTCCCCTCGAGTCCAATTGAGCCCATAAAAATTATCGGGACATTGCTGAGTTCCGGGTTCGACTCCCGGTAGCTCCAAAAAATTGCTGCGGGGCAAGTTGCTGAGACGGCGGTTCGATTCCGCCTAGGTCCAAAATAATTGGAGAGATGCCAGAGCGGCCGCCCCGCCATTCCCGAATAGCGGGGTAAAAATGGGCCAGTAAAAAATATGGAGAGTTGGCTGAGCGGACGAAAGCGGCGGTTTCGAAAACCGCTGTCCCGGAAACGGGACCAGAGGTTCGAATCCTCTACTCTCCGAAATTAATAATTGATGCGGGGTGAGAATTTTACCCCGTCGAATGACGGGGCCTCCCGCTTCCGAAATGAATAAATCAAAAAAATATAAGCTGGTTGTTTTTGTGCCGGTTGATTATGCCAATAAAGTGCGCCAAGCTGTTCACGAAGCCGGCGGCGGGAAAATGGGAAAATATTCCCACTGCTCTTTCAGCTCGCGTGGAATTGGAAGATTCAAGCCCGAATATGGCGCGCATCCCGCGTTCGGCAAAGTCGGCAAGATCGAAAAAATCGAAGAGGAAAAAATAGAAGTCCTGTGTGGAAAAGAGATTATCGGAAAAGTTATCGCGGCGATGAAAAAAGCGCATCCTTATGAGGAGGTGGCATATGATGTTTATCCGCTGGAGAATTTGTGATTCTCTACGAACTACCTGCCTCGCCGGCAAGGCGGGCGAATTTATTACGAATATACGAATAAACTAATAATGAGATTATGAAAAACAGAATTGACCTTCGGGAATACCAAAAGTTTGTAAAAAAAATCGCCAAGAAGTTTGAGAACCGCAATGAGGAAATCATGACTTGGGGGCTTGGGATTTCGGGCGAAGCGGGGGACGTGGCGAGCTGCATCAAAAAAACTTTCGCCCATGAAAATGATCAAAAAACGGGAATTCGGGAAAATATCGGCGACACTTTTTGGTATATGGCGGCCATTTGCAATTTTTTCGGCTGGGATATCGAGGAAATCATCGGCGAAAACATGGCGAAACTCAAAAAACGCTGCCCCAAAGGTTTCGCGACCAAAAAAGCGAAAAGAAAAATGACTGATTGGGGAGAGAAATAGATATATGAAAATTATTTCACAAGAAAAAGCGAAATTTTTTGATAGTCCCGAAGGGCGCAAGGCTTGGATATATTCATTTCCCGAATATGAATTTCAGTATGACGAGCAACAGCCGCATACTATGCTAAAATGGCACCACCATGAAAAAATCTGGGAAACGATATACATTATCGAAGGCGAGCTGGTTGCGAGATGGAAAGAAGATGGAAAAATAAGGGAACAAATCGTGCGAGCGGGAGATTTGATTGAGCCCGGATTCGGGTCGCACACTTTTGAAAACCGCTCGGACAAAATCGTGAAATTCATTGCCGTGAAATTCGTTCCGACGGGAGAGGATAAAAAAGATATGATAGAAAAAGATAAAATTTATGACAACTGATTATTTGGATAAATAGATGGACATTATTATTTTGTCTGTAGCAATATTCCTCGGCTATTTTGTGCAAACAATTGTCGGTTTTGCAGCATCGCTGATTGCTTTTCCGATTCTTCTTTACATTTATAACATTCAGGAGGCATCGGCGATTATGGCAATCCTGTATGTTTTTTTTAGCACGGTACTTGTTGTGAAAAATTGGGTAAATATAGATAAGAAAGTCGTGATAGAAGTTCTTCCGGGTCTGATTGTTGGAATGATATTGGGAGTTTATTTATTAAAGTTCGGAAGTCCAATCATACTCAAAAAGGCGCTCGGTCTGTTCATTGTCTCATTTGTTATCTATAATTTCATAAAGAATAAGGAAATTATAATTTTCAAAAAAGCCGGCTTGTTAGTTGGCCTACTGAGCGGAATCTTCGGAGGCTTATTTTCTGCCGGCGGTCCTCTTTTGGCAGCTTACATCCATAATAAAAATAGTAGAAAGGAGATTATTAGAGCTACGGTAATTGGTTGTTTGGGGATAATAAATTTCACAAGGATACCCCTGTTTTTTTATTCTGACTTATTTAACGCAAATCTGCTTAGAGCGGCGATAATATCCATTCCTTCTTTTTGTTTGGCCTTATGGCTTGGGCATATATTATATAATAGGATAAATGAAAATGTTTTCCGCAATATTTTTCTCATAATACTGTTTTTGAGCGGAGTATCGTTGATAGTTTGAGAAGATTAATAATTTTATAATCCTTAACATAAAAGTATGTATATCGATACGCATGTTCATTTCCGAGACGGAAAACAGTCTTATAAAGAAACAATAAAACATGGCCTTGAAGTCGCGAAAGCGCAGGGTGTCATGAAAGTTTTTGACATGCCGAACACCGACCCGCCAGTCACGACCGAAAAAGATATCAAAAAACGCTTGAAGTTTGTCCCAAAAAAAAGAATCAACGATTACTATATCTGGATTGGTTTGACTTCCGACCCAGAGCAGATAAAAGAAACCGTAAGGTGTGTTCAAAATTATAAAAACGTCATCGGAATGAAATTATATGCCGGCACTTCCGTCGGGAGTCTTTCAGTCGTGGAAAAGGAAGACCAAAGAACAGTATATAAAATACTTGCGGATTCAAACTATAAGGGAGTGGTCGCGGTTCATTGCGACAAAGAGAGTTTAATGAAGCCCGACCTTTGGGATCCGAAAAAACCAATTACCCATTCTCAAAGCAGGCCCATGGAGGCGGAGGTGGAATCAATCAGGGATCAAATTGAACTCGTAAAGGAGACTGGTTTTTCCGGAACGATCCATATTTGTCATATCACAGGACCCGAATCAGTTGCGCTTGTTGACGCGGCGCGAAAAGAAATAAAAATAACCTGCGCAGCGACTCCTCATCACGTTCTTTGGGATGAAACAATGCAAAATCATCCCGAAGGATTGATTTACAAAATGAACCCGCCGCTTCGGGACAAATCAGATGTTGAGGGCCTGCGCAAGTGTATTATTGAAGGAAAAGTTGATTGGATCGAGACAGATTATGCTCCTCACCAAGTCGGGGAAAAGTTATTCCCGCCGTATATGTCAGGCTATCCATCACTTTGTCTCTATAAAGATTTCGTGGAAAACTTTTTGCCGGACATTGGTGTCAGCCAAGAATTGATCAAAAAAATGACGAGCGAGAATATTTATAAAACTTTTGGGGATAAATTGAAATAATATGGAGATTACGAGACATTTCACCGTCACGACCACGGTTGTCCATAAAAACAAAGTGCTTCTGCACTTTCATAAAAGCTTAAAAAAGTGGTTGCCAATTGGCGGGCACATAGGTCGGGATGAATTGCCCGAAGTTGCGGCCTTGCGGGAAGCCAAAGAAGAAGCAGGACTGGACATTGAATTATACCAGTCGGGAGAAAGCTATGAAACAACGGGAGACAGAAACTTGATATTGCCTTCGCATATAATGCTTCAGAATATTAATGAATATCACCAGCATATCGATTTCGTTTTCTATGCGACTGCGAAAGCATTTGACTTGAAACCCGTGAAAGGCGAAACGGAAAATTTGAAATGGTTTTCGAAAGAAGAAATCGAAAAGCTTGATGCCCCCGAAAACGTCAAAGTTCGTGCGCTTGAGGCCCTGAGTATTTTAAGTAGCTGATTTCTTTACATTAGTCAATTCCAGTGCTAATTTAAGATAAGGACAAAAAATCCTTATCTTATTTTATGAACAGCTTAACCTCCATCATTCAAGACAATTTGGGATTGAGTGTCATCGGGGCGGTTGTGGTTGCGCTGGCGCTTTTGATCTGGAATATTTTTCTCCACCTCAACGTGAGCCGAATCAGAAAAAATCAGCAAAAACTTTTTTCGGGAAAGAACGGAGCCGACCTCGAGAAAACGATTCTTGAGCACGCGAAAAACATGAAAGAACTCGACCGCGATATTCAGGACCTCTATGGCATTTCAAATCAGATTCACGGCCTGGCGAAAAAATCAGTCCACAAAGTCGGAGTTGTCCGCTTCAATCCGTTCAAAGATTTGGGCGGAGACCAGAGTTTTTCGGTGGCGCTTCTTGATGGAGAAAATTCCGGCGTAGTAATTTCGTCGCTTCACACGCGGGAAGGCAATCGGGTATATTCCAAACCGGTCGAACAAGGAAAAGCGGTGAAATACCCCTTGACGGAAGAAGAAAAAGAAGCCATCAAGCGGGCCGACGCGGGAGGGAGCAGCGCGGGAAAGAAAGCATGAATTAGATTGGGGAAATTGGGGGAATTTGGATAATCAGGGAGATTAGGGAAATTTTTATGGAAGAGATCGTGAAGAAAAAAGTGAAAATTCCGTCGTTAGTGGCCGTGAAAAAATTCGCGGAGCTTTTGAGTTTGCCGGTGACGGATGTGATCAAGGAACTCATGAAAAACAAGATTCTGGCGACGATAAATGACGAGATTGACTATGACACGGCGGCGGTAATCGCGTCCGATCTTGGATTTGAAACAGAGGTTGACCTCGAGACGATGGGAACCGGAGCCATGACGCTTGAGCAGCTCGATGAGACTTTGAAAAAAGAAAAGGAATCGGGAAAGAACCTCCGTCATCGGCCGCCGGTCGTGACAATTTTGGGGCATGTCGACCACGGAAAGACAACGCTTCTCGACACCATTCGAAAAACTTCGGTTGTGGAAAAGGAAGCGGGCGGAATCACCCAGCACATCAGCGCCTATCAAGTCAAGAAGAAGGGCGAAATCATTACTTTTGTCGATACCCCCGGACACGAAGCTTTTTCCGCGATGCGCGAAAGGGGAGTGAGCCTAGCCGACATTGCCATTTTAGTCGTGGCGGCTGACGACGGTGTGCGTCCCCAAACGGAGGAAGTGATAAATTATCTCAAGGAGAAAAAAATTCCGATGGTGGTGGCTATCAACAAAATAGACAAGCCCAACGCCAACATCCAAAAAGTGAAACAGGAATTGGCGGACCGGGAAATTGTGATTGAGGAATGGGGCGGGAACGTCGTTTCGGCCGAAATTTCCGCCAAGCAAAATATCGGAATCGACGAACTTCTCGATATGATTCTCCTGGTTGCCGAAGTTGAAGATTTGAAAGCGGATTACAGAAGGTTGCCTCTCGGGGTTGTCATCGAATCGCGGCTTGATCCAAAAAAAGGGAATATAGCGACTGTTTTGGTGCGGACGGGAACCCTGAAAGAAGGTCAGGACGTGATCGCGGGAACGATTGTCGGACGGGTGAGAAGACTCGAGGATTTCAAGGGACGGCAAATGAAAGAAGCCGGACCATCAACGCCGGTGACGGTGATCGGGCTCGACGATTCGCCGAACATGAACGATGTTTTGCAGGGCATGGCCGATCTCAAATCAGCCAGAGCGGCGCAAAAAGATTTTGGAACGGTCGGGAACGGAGTGAAAAAGTTTGACTCGCAGACGATGCTCAAGAGTATCGAGGATCAGAGTATAAACAAGCTGAATATCGTACTCAAAACCGATGTGCAAGGGTCGCTCGAGGCCGTTGAACAGATTTTGGGGACGATAAAATCGGATGAAGTGGGGATAAACTATGTGAAACAGGGTGTGGGCGACATTACCGAATCGGATGTGAAACTCGGACAAACTTCGGAAGCGGTTATTTTCGGCTTCAACAGCCAACCGACAACGGTTGCCAAGCGCCTTGCGGAAATGAGCGGCGTGGAAATCAAGACATACAGGGTGATCTATGAGCTTGTTGAAGAAATCAAGAAGAGGCTCGAAAAAATGATTCCCGAAGAAATCGTGCGGACGGATCGCGGGAAACTGAAGGTCTTGGCGGTTTTCAAAACCGGGAAAGGCGATATGATCGTGGGCGGGAAAGTGACGACCGGAAAAATGGCGAACGGAGAAAATATCGAAGTTATACGCGGGGAAAAAAATTTAGGCCGAGGGAAGCTTTCCAATCTTCAGCAAAACAAAATAAATGTTGACGAAGTGAAAGAAGGAAATGAATGCGGAATCACATTTCTTGGGGAGGTGAAAATCAAAGAAGGCGACGTTCTCGTTTGTTTTCATGAAGAGATAGTAAAGAAAACTTTGTAGAGAAATCCTAAAGCTCAACTTTAGGAAATTTCCTAAAGTTGAGCTTTAGGATAAACAAATGTTTTCACGCATCGACCGCGTCAACGAACTAATAAAAGAGACTTTGGCTGAAATTATCCAGGAAGAGGTGGAAATACCCACCGGCGTTTTTGCGACGGTCGTGAAAGTTGACACCTCGAAAGATCTGCGCTACGCTAGAGTGTTTGTGAGCGTTTTTCCGGAAAAGAAATTCGGGCAGACTATGGAAAGTCTCAAAAAGAAAGCCTATTTTCTCCAAGGCGCGCTCAACAAACGACTTCACATGAAGCCTTTGCCAAGAATCGAATTTATGGCCGACAAAACCGAAGTCGAAGCGGACAAGATTGAAAAACTGTTGAAGAAAATTTAGAAGTAAATACCATATGCCAAATACTAGATACTAAAAATGACTTATAAATTCGCGAAAGAATTTACCGAAATAAAAAGGGAGTTCGAGAAGGCAAAAAAAATTCTTCTTGTGGCTCATCAGCGGCCGGATAGCGACACAGTCGGGTCGGTTTTTGTTTTGAGGGAATTTTTGCGAAACAATTTCGGGAA
This sequence comes from Patescibacteria group bacterium, assembly GCA_030018805.1. Classification (GTDB taxonomy): domain Bacteria; phylum Patescibacteriota; class Minisyncoccia; order Moranbacterales; family UBA11712; genus JASEHL01. Next base: position 2,963 of record JASEHL010000035.1, on the reverse strand, counting down.
AAAAGCGGATGCTGCTTGTCCGGATTCTTTTCCGGAACACCTCGCGGATATATTCGAAGGCAGCGAATTTTTGAGTTCTTCGGAAATTGATGTTTCGCTGTATGATCTCATTGTCGGATGCGACGCGGTTGAGCGGGGGTTTGAAAAAATAGTCTCGAGGAAAGAAAAAAACCAAAAAATCATTCTCATTGACCACCATCCCCATCTCGAAATGAAAAAAGTGAGGCCCGATATCGTCGTGAGCGACGAAAACTATTCGGCGGTCTGCGAGATACTCTTTGACTTTTTCGATTTTCACCGGATTGAGATTACGAAAAAAATGGCGACATATCTTCTCACCGGAATTTTGGGCGATACTGGAATTTTTCAGCACGCCAACACGACTCCCCGGGTAATGGAAATAGCAGCAAGCCTCATGAAAAAAGGCGCGCCGCTTTCGAAAATCATCCAGTTGAGCTTCAAGAGCAAGAAACTTGAGACCTTGAAGCTTTGGGGGCGGGCTCTCGAGCGGGCGGAAATGAACGAGAAAGCCGGAGTCATCATGTCGTATATAACAAAAGAAGATCTGGAAGAACTGGGGGCGACTTCGGAAGACATCTCGAGCGTGGCGGAAATATTGAACACAGTTTCGGAAGCGAAATTCTCTTTGGTTCTGGCGGAGAGAGAAGACAATCGGATCAAAGGAAGTCTTCGCAGTGAGTGGTATAAAAACGTGGATGTTTCCGAAATCGCGAGAAATCTTCGGGGCGGCGGTCATCGCTTGGCGAGCGGCTTCGAAATCACGGGAAGATTGGTGAAAAAGAAAGAAGGAATATCCATAGAATAATTATCTGCAAAAAACCGCAATCTTCAAAACAAAATCCCCCCGATGGATGTCGGGGGGATTCTTCTTTTGTGTAGATTTTACTTCACGACTCTCGCCACAAGATTTCTTCGGCCGAAAGCGAAAGCCTGCGCTTTTGTTTCCATATAGACGTCAAAGTGGTTTCCTTTGATCGCTCCGCCGCGGTCTTCGCAGGTATAGGTTCCCATTCCGTCAATTTCGATTTGCGTTCCGAATTTGTATCCCGGAGGACAAGCCAATGTCCGCCCTTGGGAAACCTTCTTTCCGCTCGCGGTGATTCCGTCGGATTTTCCGCATTCGTCGGCCGCGGCCGTATAGGCCGAAGCGTTGATGGTGAAGTCTCCGTCCGGAAGGTCCGCGTTGGCAGAATCGCTCTGTTGATTCGATTTGTCTTTCTTCTTTTTGAATATATTGGGAACATAAACCGCAAGAATCAGGTTATCCTGCCAGGTTGCTTTTCCATCAAGTCTTGCGACGCTAATATCAATATCCTTATTTTCCGCGCCGCTTTTTTCGATTTTGTCCAGCTGAATTTTTACTTTTTGTTTGGCCTGCCCGATTTGCTTCGCAATTCGAAGCAGGCGGGTATTTTGGTTTTGATCTTTCTCGGCCATAGTTTTAGCTTCTACGGGGAAAGCCGAGACTAGGCTCGCAACAAGAGCCAAAGTCGCCAAAATACGCATCAGATTAAATTCAATTGTTAATTTACTCCATACTCCCCGATGTACGTCGGGGTAGTACTGGGGCGCCAGATCCTTACTTCAGGCTATCCCGCTCCTCGCGAGAGGCGGGGTTGTCTGTCGAGCAAAAGCTCTCCAAACAAAAAAGCCCTTCTTCAGGACCTAACGGGCAATTATAGCACTTCAAGGCGGAGAAGTCAAGCCTCGAAAAACCCCAATGTTTCACGGAAAAATGGACTGTTTCACGCGGATAAGGTTGACTTATTGGGAATAAAATATTACTATATAAAAGCTTTTAAGAAGTCATTTTTTTATATGGTGAAGCTTCAGCAATTCAATCAAAAAGTCCGATCTTCAATAAAAAGGCCGGAAATGAAAGCAGGGGATATAATAAAAATCCACCGGAAAATCAAAGAGGGGAACAAAGAAAGAATCCAGGTTTTTGAAGGCATTGTCATTGCCTTGAAGGGAAAACAAAGTTCCTCGCCTATGCTCACGGTACGGAAGGTCTCTTTTGGCGTCGGCGTTGAAATAACCGTTCCTGTTTTTTCTCCGTCCATTTCAAAAATCGAAGTCATGAAAGGCGCCAAAGTGCGTCGTTCGAAACTTTATTATCTTCGCCGAAAAGGCTTCAAAGTGTCAAAATTAAAAATGAGAGAATTGGCGCGATTTGTCGCCGGGGAAGAGAAAACGGAAGAGAAACTGGAACAAGCTGAAGAAACAATGCCTGAAAAGAAAAAGGAAGAGAAAGAGAAAAAAGAAGATAAACAAGAAAAATCCAAAAAGGAAAAGACAGTCAAGGAATAGCCGGTTTCTTTAATGGGGATATGGTGGAATTGGTATACACACACGCTTGAGGGGCGTGGCTCGTCAGAGCGTGAGAGTTCGAGTCTCTCTATCCCCACAAAGATTTGGGCGCGTAGCTTCCGCCAAAGGCGGACAGGCAGCTGATCAGAGCATCCCGACGTAACATCGTTGGGAGGGTCAGAGGCTTGCCCCGCGCCAAAAACGGACGATTAGCTCAGTTGGTTAGAGCATCTGTCTTACAAACAGAGGGTCGCTGGTTCGAGTCCAGCATCGTCCACCAAAATTTTGGTGCGGGGTGAAAGTCCAGGCGCGCCCAAATAGATAATAAATTTGCCGGGCTAGCTCAGTGGTAGAGCAGAAGACTGAAAATCTTTGTGTGCCCAGTTCGATTCTGGGGCCCGGCACCACAACAATTAGCCTACGCGAAAAGCGGGCTTGCCCGCCAAAGCGTAGCGTAGGCGGGCGTAGTATAGTGGCTATTACACGGTCTTGCCAAGACTGAAACGGCGGTTCGATTCCGCTCGCCCGCTCCGCGATCACACTTTCCGGAAATTTGGAAATAAGGATCGGGTTGAAGTTGCATAAGTTCATTAACATATTGCACTCTATGAGAAAGTAAATGCGTGCCGTTT
>JASEHL010000034.1 GCA_030018805.1 Patescibacteria group bacterium | reverse complement strand
AAGGGACTTTTAGTCCCGACTCAACCCACCAGCTTTAGCTGGTGGACTGGTGAGTCACAATGACGCAAATCAGGGAGGAGGAATGACCCCCTCGGCTGGCACACTGGCTATGCCGGTGGAAATTTATGTTGACGGTACCCGTCTTTATGTTTCCGATATGGGAAATGCCCGGATGCTGGTTTACAATTCTATTCCTGTCTCAAATGGCGCCAGTGCTGATATCGTCATCGGCCAAGCGAACATGACCCAAAATGAAGCCAATCAGGACGGGGCAGTCGGAGCAAATACGCTTTATCAAACCCACCAGCTATGGGTGGACGCTTTTCGTTTGTTCGGGACGGACGCCTACAACAACCGGCTTTTGATTTATAATCTCGGGCCGGAATTCACGCTCAATAAAAACAAATCAGCTACATTCGCGGGCGGAGAAAAAGTGAGAGTCGCCAAAAAGAAAATAACCATCTCTGGCAAGAAAAAAACCTTCAAAAAAGGACGAGTCAGGATTTTTCAGAACGGAGCTCTCAAAAAAGTCGTGAAAATCAAAAAGAGCGGAACCTGGAAAGCGAAATTCAAGGATTCGGAGAGCGCGATGCGATCGTATAAATTCAAGTATTATGACACGGCCGGCGCCAACACGGAAAGCTCACGGACTTATGTGTTTCGGATCAACCGGACCGGCGCGGCGCTAAAGGCTGTTGAAAAACCCGTGGTTGTGACTGCTCCCGCAAAATCATCCGACAATCCGGTAAAAAAAGACGAAAATTGGTAAAATGATTTTTCTCAGCCTTAGGTAGTGCGATAATTTGCATAAATTTTAATGATAAAAAAATGAACCCCGTTAGAAATTGGGTCTATCCAGACTAATTTTTAGCAGGTTCATCCCAAAAAAAATGAGAAAGAAAATCGAAATTTCTAACGGGGTGAAACAAAACAAAATTTTCGCGGCGGTTTTGGCCGTTGCAGTGGCAGTGTCAGGTTTCGTGTTTGCGATTCCCGCTCAAACAGAAGCGGCGGTGGCAACGAACGAATCGGCGGACAATGTGATCGGACAGCAGAACTTTACTTCGTATATGCCGAATCAGGACGCGGGGCCCGGGGTTGACGGAACCAAACTTTATATGCCCCGCAATCCATTTTTTGACGGCGAAAAATTTTTCGTGGTTGACCGGGGAAACAATCGCGTGCTGATTTATAACTCTATTCCAGCTTCTGACAATGCTTCAGCGGACGTGGTCATCGGCCAAGCCAGTCTTGCAAGCGGAGGCCAAGCCAATCAAGGCGGGGCGGTTGGGGCGAACACGCTCAATCAGCCGGCAAGCGTTTTTTCCGACGGGGCAAAACTTATTATAACCGATTTTAACAATAATCGCGTTCTCATTTATAACTCTATCCCGACTGCCAACAACGCCAGCGCTGATGTGGTGATTGGACAGGCAGATATGAGCGGGAGCGCGGCCAATCAGGGCGGAGCGGCGGGAGCAAACACGCTGTATGCACCTTCGGGAATATTATATACCGGAAAACAGCTCTTGATTTCCGATTATTACAACAACCGCGTGCTTGTTTATAATAGTCTTCCGGCTTCAAATAATGCGGCAGCTGATATTGTTATTGGCCAGACAGATATGACTTCGAATTCCGCCGATCAGGGCGGAGCGGCGGGAGCAAATACACTGGAGTATCCTCAAGGATTTTTTTTCAATGGAAAAAAACTGTTTGTTGCCGATCAATATAATAATCGTGTTTTGATTTATAACTCTATCCCGACTGCCAACAACGCCAGCGCGGACGTTGTCATCGGCCAGCAAAACGTGACCGGCAACTTGTATTGTCAAACAGGGAACTGGGCCGGAATCGGAGCTAACACACTCGCTTATCCCAGAGGAGCGATTGTTGCCGACCAGAAACTCATTATCGGCGATTATACGAGTAACCGTGTTTTGATCTATAATTCTTTCGGTTCGCAGTGGACGATCACCAAAAATCATTCCCAAACCCTTTCCGGAGACGAGAAAATGAAAGTGAAAAAGAAAAAACTGGAATTTTCCGGAAAGAAAACGGCTTGGAAAAAAGGGAGGGTGAAAGTTTATCGCGACGGGAGCCTCGTGAAAAACGTGAAAATCAAAAACAGCGGCAAATGGAAGGCCAAATTCAAGGATACCGGAAGCGCGGTAAAAGATTTTGTCCTGAAATATTATGATTCCAGCGGCACGCTTCAGATGAATTCGGAAACCTACGCGTTGGGGATAAATCGAGGAAGCTTGGTCGAAGCGACGCTGGAAAAAGCCGCTTTTGAAGGATCGAGTGCTGAAAAGGCAAAGAAATCAACTGGAGGCCAGTCGAATTGGAAAATGCCCGAAGCGGACGCTGTAAGTCAATAGGTTTTCCTAATTCCGGAGATTAGGAAATAAAATATTATTTTTAACAATAAAAAAATGAAACAAAACAAAATTTTCGCGGCGGTTTTGACTGTCGCGATGATAGCGGCGGGAACGCTCGCAGCAATTCCCGCGCCCGCAAAAGCGGCGCTCTCAAACGGCGCTTCGGCGGACGTCGTCATCGGCCAGCAAAACATGACTGCCACGGACGATAACCAAGGGGGTTCAGCCGGAGCCAACACCATTTATGCGCCACGCGGAATATATTCCGATGGTCAAAAGCTTTTCATCGTTGACAGCGCCAATAATCGTGTTCTGATCTACAACACTATTCCGACCTCGAACAACGCCAGCGCCGACGTGGTGGTCGGCCAGCAGAATATGACCGCTGTGGATGAAAACCAAGGTGGGTCCATAGCATCCAATACTTTGAGATACCCTTACTCGGTTTATTCCGACGGGCAAAAGCTGTTCGTTGCTGATTCTTTCAATAACCGTGTCCTTATCTACAACTCCATTCCTACTTCAAACAACGCCAGCGCCGATGTAGTCATAGGGCAGACAAATATGACCAGTGGATCCGCCAATCAGGGCGGAGCGGCGGGAGCAAACACGCTCGAAGAGCCGACAAGCGTCTATTCCGACGGAATAAGGCTCGTAATCTCGGACGTGGCTAACAATCGTGTTCTGATCTACAACACTATTCCGACCTCGAACAACGCCAGCGCCGATGTGGTGGTCGGCCAGCAGAATATGACATCGAATTCCGCCAATCAGGGGGGGTCGGATCCGACAGCCAACACTTTGGGCGTTCCTTACGGAGTAGGTTCCAACGGAAAAAAACTTTTTATCGCCGATTGGGGAAATAATCGCGTTCTCATTTACAATTCAATTCCGACTGCGAACAACACCGCCGCCGATGTGGTGGTGGGACAATCCTCAATGACCACGAATGACGCCCCGTCCGCAGCTTCGGCCACGACCTTGTTTTTGCCTTCGGAAGTTTGTTCTTTCGGAAAAAAACTGGCGGTTTCAGACAGGTTGACCAATCGGGTGACGATCTACAACAACATCCCGACGTCGAACGGGGAAGGGGCCAATGTGGTGCTCGGACAGGCTAACACGACGGGCGATGATGAAGACCAGGGCGGAGCGGCCGGCGCGGCCACACTGGACGAGCCGAGAGGAATTGCCTGCGGAGGAACGAAACTGTTTGTGGGAGATTATGATAATAATCGCGTTTTGATTTATGATGCCGGTCCGCAATACGCAATTGGAAAAAACAAGTCGGCGACATTATGGAACGGCGAGAAAATGAAGGTGAAAAAGAAAAAGTTCGAATTTTCCGGAAAGCGGACGGATCTCAAAAAGGGGCGGGTGCGGCTTTTGGTCAGCGGTTCGTCAAAAAAAGTGGTGAAAATCAAAAAAAGCGGGAAATGGAGCCTGAAGTATAGGCATAAAACGAACGAAACCGTTCTTCTGCGGTTCAAATACTACAACTCCAGCGGGACTAATGTTGAAAATCCGGAAACCTATGTCGTCCAAGTGAGCCACAGCGGATCTTTGACGCCGGTGATGCTGAAAAGCGCTGATTTCGAGCCGATGAGTTATTCGGAAACGCAGAACATGGAAAAAACCGAGAAAATTAACATGAAAGATTTGTCTTGGTGACTAAAAATTAGGTTGCGCAGATTTTTGGATTTGCTATAATTATTTCAAAGCGGCAATGGGGCAGGGCTGTTTCTGCAAAAACAGTCCTAAAGGACACACCTGCGCGGGAGGGTAAACCGGTGACACACTTTTACTAGCGCCCGGTCAAACTTGACCGGGCGGAGCGGCAAGGGCGCCCAGCCTGAAATCAAGGCGGGGTAATGAGTCTCGGATGAGGGCAGCACCCTCACTTACCCGGCAGGGGAATTCACCCCCCCCTGCCTTTTTCTTTTTGAAAGTCTTGACAATGTTTTTGAGTATAATATAATAAATTAGCACTCAAGTAAGGTGAGTGCTAATCGGTTCGGATAGGGAATCCTAAGGTTCGACCTTAGGAGTGTCCTAAGGTCGAACCTTAGGAAATAAATGTTGACAGATCGCCAAAAAAATTTGCTCTCGGTCGTGGTGAAGGAATATACCGACACGGCAATGCCGGTCGGGTCAAAACATATTGCCGGAAAATACGGTTTTGAATTGAGTTCGGCGACGATCCGGGCGGAAATGAACGAGCTCGAAGACACGGGATATCTTTTTCAACCGCACACTTCAGCCGGGCGGATTCCGACGGACAAAGGATACCGCTATTTCGTCGAGAAAATAATGCCGGACCGCGATTTGTCAAAGTCCGAGCAGAAGAAATTGCAGGCGGAGCTTTTGAAACTGAAAGCGAAAAATACCAGACTAGAAAGGACTGCGGCGAAACTGCTTTCGGGTCTTTCCGGAAATCTCGCGATTTCGGGGGTCATTGGAAAAGATGAATTCTATGATTTCGGGATGCGCGAGCTTCTCGACGAGCCGGAATTCCGGGAAATGGACGATTTGTGCCGGCTGGCGGAAACACTTGATTACATCGACGAACGGGTTGACCAGTTGGTTGGAAAACTGAAAGATAACGAAGTCAAGATTTTCATCGGCAAAGAAAATCCGATCAAGGGAATTTCCAACATGTCGATGATGGTATCGCCGTATCGGACAAAATCAGGCGAAAAAGGCATTCTCGCTCTCATCGGCCCGAAAAGGATGCGCTACGCGAAAAACAAGTCGCTCATACAGTATATGAAGAAGCTGTTGGGAGGAGCGGCGGTGATTGCGATATTCTTTACGAATTACGAATCTCTTACGAATATACGAATACATTTTTGATTTTTAAGGTTTAGCCTTAAAAAAGAATTTTTATGCAGAGCGAAGAAAAAAAATATCCGGAAACCGATAAAAAGGGAGATAAAGACGACAAGGGAAAGAAAATAGAAATTGATTATAAAAAATTGGCAGAAAAATATCTCGACTCCTGGAAGCGATGCCAGGCGGATTTTGAGAATTTCAAGAAGGATCAGGCGAAAACGCGAGAGGAATTTGCAAAATACGCGAAAATGGATGTGATCGAACAAATTTTGCCGGTTCTCGACAATTTTGAAGTTTCACTCGAGCATATTCCGGAAAAGGAAAAAGATTCCGCTTGGGTAGCCGGAATTACGCATATAAAAAGGCAAATTGAAGATGTTTTGAAAAATAATAATGTCGAAGAAATTGTAGTAAAGATTGGAGATAAATTCGATCCGGAGATTCACGAAGCGGTCGTGGGAAAAGGAGAGAAAGTAAAAAAGATTTTGCAGAAAGGATATAGGATGAACGGGAGGATAATGCGTGCTGTTAGAGTAGAGGTGGCGTAGGTATAAAAGTTTACTACAATTGGTTATAGTAAAAAATTTTCAATTTTCAATTCACAATTTTCAATCAATGATCAATTTCTAAATTTTCAATTTTCAAACATTGTTAATTGAATCATTAAAAATTCATTGTAAATTGGAAATTGATAATTGAAAATTAATTAATAATCTTAACGAACATATGCCAAAGATATTAGGAATAGACCTCGGCACGACCAACTCCGCGATGGCGGTGGTTGAGGCCGGGTCGCCAAAAATAGTCGAGAACAAAGAAGGGGCGCGGACGACTCCTTCGATGGTGGCGATTTCAAAATCAAATGAACGATTGGTTGGGCTTCTGGCGAAGCGCCAAGCCGTCACCAATCCGGAAAACACTTTGTTTTCTATCAAGAGATTGATCGGAAGAAGGTTTGAGGATGAAGAAGTGCAGAGAGACATAAAACTGATGCCGTATAAAATTGAAAAATCAAATGGCGGAGTGAAAGTGAAAATGGGGGATAAAAGTTATACTCCGCAAGAAATCAGCGCGATGATTTTGCAAAAACTCAAAGCCGACGCGGAAGCGAAACTCGGCGAAACTATCACCGAAGCGGTGATCACCGTTCCGGCATATTTTGACGACTCGCAAAGAAAAGCGACGAAAGAAGCAGGGGAAATCGCTGGACTGACGGTGAAGAGAATTATAAATGAGCCAACCGCAGCTGCTCTCGCCTACGGTTTCGACAAGAAAAAGAATGAAAAAATCGCGGTTTACGACCTCGGCGGCGGAACTTTTGACATATCCATTCTGGAAGTGGGCGACGACACAGTCGAGGTAAAATCAACGCATGGCGACACGCATCTTGGGGGAGATGATTTTGATCAGAAAATTATCAGCTGGATTTTGGATGAGTTCAAAAAAGACCAGGGAATTGATTTGTCAAAAGACTCTCTCGCCTTGCAGCGCATCAAGGAAGCGGCTGAAAAAGCGAAAGTGGAGCTCTCGACGGCGATGGAAACGGAAATCAACCAGCCGTTCATCACGTCGGACGCGAGCGGACCGAAACATATGGTGATGAAGCTGACGCGCGCGAAACTTGAAGAGCTGGTCGGAGATTTGGTTGAAAAAACACTTGGTCCGTGTAAATATGCTCTTGAAGACGCGAAATTATCGACTTCTGATATCAATGAGGTGGTGATGGTTGGTGGGATGACCCGGATGCCGCTTGTCATGCAAACAGTTGAAAAATTTTTCGCAAAATTGCCGAACGCGACGGTCAACCCGGACGAAGTCGTGGCGCTTGGCGCTGCCATTCAAGGTGGAGTTTTGTCAGGAGACGTGAAAGATGTTTTGCTTCTCGACGTGACACCACTCACGGTTGGCATTGAAACATTAGGCGGAGTGCGAACGGCGCTTATCAATCGCAACACAACCGTTCCGACTTCGAAATCGCAAGTATTTTCAACCGCGGCCGACAACCAGCCGAGCGTGGAAATCCATGTTCTTCAAGGAGAGCGGGAAATGGCGGTGGACAACAAAACTCTTGGAAGGTTCATGCTGGATGGAATTCCTCCTTCTCCGCGCGGCGTTCCTCAAATCGAAGTATCCTTTGACATTGACGCGAACGGAATATTGAGCGTGAAAGCCAAGGACAAAGCGACCGGCAAAGAACAATCCATCCGTATTGAAGCCTCCACGGGTCTTTCCAAGGAAGAAGTGGAAAAAATGGCCAAAGACGCCGAAGCTCACGCCGAGGAGGACAAAAAGAAAAAAGAAGCCGTCGAAGCGCGCAATCTTGCCGATACTCTGGTCTACACGACCGAAAAAGCTCTTCGTGAAGCAGGTGAAAAAATTTCCGCTGACAAAAAGAAACCGGTCGAAGAAAAAATCGAAGCCTTGAAAAAGCTCAAGGATAGCGACGATATCGCGGCGATCAAAAAAGCGACCGAAGAACTCTCGCAAGAAGCGCAAAAAATCGGACAGGAACTCTATCAAGCGGCTCAGGCAGCGGATAAAGCGAAAGCCGGCGAAAAAACCGAAGAGAAGCCCCCCTCCACTGAAGCTACGGAGGGTAAAAAAGACGACGTGAAAGAAGGGGAAGTCGTGGACGATAAAGATGAGGAGAAAAAATAGTTATCGCTGGAGCTTAATTCGGTTATAAGTTAAAATAGAAACATAGACAAATAAGTTCAAAGCTCAAAAGTCAAAACTCAAAGCTTTGGTGTCGCTTCGCGACAATTTTAAAAAAGTTTTGAGTTTTAAGTTGTGGTTTTTAGCTTTGCGTTTTGCGCTTTGAGATAAAATATCGTGAAAAACAAAATCTTTGCTTATACAGTTCTGGGTTTGAATGTCATCGCCGCGTGGGTCAGCTGGTGGGTTTTGGCGGGCGCGATTTACGGAAGAATGAGGCATATTTGGCTTTATCCTATTCTCGTCTTTAGTTTCTGGGGAATCGTATTCACATTGAGCGCGATATTCGTGAAAAACAGAAAGTATTTTTACGCCAGCATTCTCGCCGGCGCGATCGGCTATCCCATTTTTTTCGGCTTGAGCCTTTCGATCGCGGGAGTCGCGATCGCGGTTCTGCTTTTCATCCTCACGGAAAACCGTACGAAGAAAGAAATTGCCCGGGGGATAAAAATTGATTTTTATCACCTGGTTAGCCACACTCTCAAATTTTTCGTGACAGCAATCTGTATTGTGATCGCGGTAGCGTACTATTTCTCAATCACCGAAAAACCAACGCCAACGCCGACCTTTCTCGAAACAAAAACCCTCGAAATGGAAATGGATTGGGGGCTAAAAGCGGCAGGATTTGTCCTTCCGGAAGACAAAAAGAAATTGGTGGACGAAATCGCGAATAACGTGACGGTGAACGAGTTCCTTTCAAAAAATTTCGTGAAACCTGGAATTGACGAGAATATGGCCGCAGTAGGGAGCATCCTTCCCGGCGGACCGACAGACACGACAAAAATCATTGGAGACGCTACGGCGGTGAAAATTCAGGAAGAAATGCTTTCGAAAGCGAAAAGCGACCTTGCCAAGCAACTCGGAGTGAACGTCGTCGGAGAGCAGCCGATGAAAGAGGTGCTGATGGCCTATATCGACAAGACGGAAAGAAGCTTTTTTGAATATTCAGGAACGGATAAATTCTATATACCCATAATTTTGGCTTTCGGAATATTCTTGACGGCAAGAATTCTGGGAACCGCCGTTGATATTTTTCTGGGACTGCTTATTTTGGGAATCATCAAATTATTGCGGACCTTTGGCGTAGTCGAAGTAAATAGAGAGCAGAAGGAAGTGGCGGTGATTGAATATTCTGTTTGAAATTAGTAATTGGTAATTTGTAATTAGGATTTTTTTCTGGCACATCCGAATTACTGATTACAAATTACGAATTACTTTTTATTATGCCCAAAGATTATTACAACATCCTCGGCGTTTCAAAAGACGCAACTGACGACGAGATAAAAAAAGCCTACAGAAAGCTGGCTCATCAGCACCATCCGGACAAAACTGAAGGGAACGAGGCGAAGTTCAAGGAGGTGAACGAGGCCTATCAGGTGCTTTCGGACAAAGAAAAACGTTCGCAATATGATCAATACGGCCAGACCTTTGAACAGGCCCAATCACAGGGCGGATTTTCCGGTTTTGAGGGTTTTCGGGATTTTTCTTCTTTCGCCGAGGGTTTTGATTTCAACTTTAGATCGGGGCGGGGCAGAGAGCAGGGATTCTCCGGCTTTGAAGATATTTTCGGGGATATTTTCTCGCAAGCTGGCTTTGGAGGACGCGGTCGCAGAAGAACCCGCCGCTATCGGGGCGAGGATATTCAGGTTGACGTTGAAATAACATTTTCCGAAATGGCGCAGGGTTCCGAGAAAGAGGTGGAGCTTTATAAAAGAGTGAAATGCTCAAAATGTCATGGCGAGGGAGTAGAGCCGGGCTCGAAAAAAATTGAGTGTCCAAAGTGCCACGGCGAAGGAGAGGTGCGGACCGCGCGGCGGACGATTCTGGGAACTTTCCAGCAGGTTTCGGTTTGTCCGGAATGTCAAGGGGAAGGAAAAATTCCCGAAAAGAAATGCGCGAAATGCGGCGGAGACGGACGGACTCGCGAATATGAAAAAATCAAAATAAAAATCCCCGCGGGAATAAAAGACGGACAAACAATTCGCCTCGAAAACTTGGGCGAAGCGGGAGAAAAGGGCGGGGAAGCCGGTGATCTTTACGTCAATATACACATTTTGCCGGACGAAAGATTCGAGCGCGATGGCGACGACATCCGATCGGTTGTTGAAATTTCTTTTTCCCAAGCGGCGCTTGGAGACAAGATAACAGTCGAAACAATTGATGGCGAAGTGAAGCTTAAAATTCCCGCCGGAACGCAATCGGGAGAAGTATTTCGTCTCAAAAGTCACGGCGTGAAGCATCTGTCGCGTTTTGGGCATGGGGATCAGTATGTTAGAATACAAGTGGTGACGCCGAAGAATTTGAGTCGCGAGGAGAAAGAAATTTTCGAGAGATTAAAATAAATAAAAAAACATGAATCTAAATAATCTTCTTGGCAGTGTCGGTATAAAAAGCAACCTTGCCGGTGATGTGTCTTTTTTTAATGTCCCCCTCGGGGAATGGGAGAAATTCCCTCGCCTTTAGGCGAAGAC
>JASEHL010000033.1 GCA_030018805.1 Patescibacteria group bacterium | reverse complement strand
GGGACTTTTAGTCCCGACTCAACCCACCAGCTTTAGCTGGTGGACTGGTGAGTTAAAAAAGTAGATTTCGGATGTTTAGTATAGATTACTCCCATATATTCGCAAATTTTCCTCCCGAGCTCGCGACGTTTCTCATCGCCATGGTGCCAATCAGCGAACTTCGGGCTTCGATACCAATTGCGTTGAAAATCTATGAATTACCGGTCTGGTCGGCCTATCTCTGGTCCGTTTTGGGAAATCTTGTGCCGATGATCCTGATTGTTCTGATTCTCGCGCCGGTGGCTGATTTTCTGTCGCGTCATATAAAATTATTCCAGAAATTTTTCGAATGGCTTTTTCGGCACACGCGTCATCGGGGAGAGAAAAAATTTGAAAAATGGGGAGAATTCGCGGTGTTTATTCTGACAGCCACTCCCATCCCGCTTCTCGGCGGCTGGACCGGGCCGCTGGCGGCGTTCGTGTTTGACATTAAACTGAAAAAATCAATCCCGCTTATAATTTTGGGGTGTATGACGGCGGGGGTGATTGTAACTATTGTTACTTTGTTGTCTGTTAACGGTTTTTAAGGCTAAACCTTAAGGTTTAGCCTTAAAAATAATTTTCAATGAATAAAAAACTAGTTGTCGGTAATCTAAAAATGAATCCAGTGAGCCCGGTTGAATTCGGCCGTTATTTGGATATGCTTGAGAAAGAAACAAAACATAAAGATTTTGCCAAAACGGAAATTGTGGTTTGCCCGCCGGCTATATACTTCCGGCAATTTCTGGACCGGAAATTCAAAAACGTGAAGCTGGGCGCGCAGAATGTTTTCTGGGAATATCAAGGAGCCTATACGGGAGAAATTTCGGCCGGGATGGCAAAAGCCAGCGGCGCCGGGTATTCGATCGTTGGACACAGCGAGAGGCGGAAATATTTCGGAGAAAATGAGGAGGCTGCTAATCTGAAACTGAAAGCAATCCTCAAGAATGGCCTGCGGGCGGTTCTTTGCATCGGGGAAAGCATGGAAGAAAGAAAGGGAGGGCAAACGGATTCGGTTCTCAAGAGTCAGCTCAAAGGTTCGCTTTCCGGGATAGGAGCGGGGAAAATTGAATGTGTGGACATTGCTTATGAACCAATCTGGGCAGTCGGTACGGACAAGCTTCCAACGACGGATGAAATACTCGAAGCCAAAATTATTATCAAAAAAGCGCTTGCGGAAATGTATCCAAAAAAAAGAATGGAAAAAATCCGATTGCTTTATGGAGGGAGCGTAAAATCATATTCCATTGGCCAGGTTTGCCTTGAACCGGCTATGGATGGGGTGCTGGTCGGTCGCGAAAGTCTGGAGCCGTATGAGTTTATAAAGATTGTTAAAATTGTAGACGACAATTAATCCGGTCTACGAATTACGAATCGCATACGAATATACGAATTCGTATATTTGGTACTAGATTCGTAATTCGTAGACAAGCTTGATTTTATGCTGGCCAGCGTCAAAAATATTCTCGAGGAGGCAAAAGCGAACGGATACGCCGTGGGCGCGTTCAATGTTTTCAACATGGAAGAAGTGCAAGCGGTGGTGCGGGCGGCGGTCAAAAAACATACGCCGGTTATCGTCCAGATAACGGAAAAAACGATGAATTATGCCGGCGACAAGGTAATTTATGACGTGGTGAAAGCTGTCATTGACAGAGAATCAGCCACTATTCCAATCGGCTTTCATCTGGACCATGGGTACAGTTTTGACACGGTCGTCAGGGCCATTGAAATGGGAATGAATTCCGTGATGATTGACGCTTCACACAAAAGCTTGCAGGAAAATATCCAGATCACCAGAAGAGTGGTCGAACTTGCTCACGCCAAAGGAGTTTTCGTGCAAGCGGAGCTGGGCAAGGCCCCGCGTTTGGGAGAAATGAGCGCCGACCCTGATTGGGACAAGATAATGACCAATCCGATGGAAGCCCAATGGCTGATAAACGAAACGAAAGCGGATTCTCTGGCCGTCGCGATCGGTAATGCTCATGATTTCTTTCGAGAACGGCCGGAACCGGACTGGGAGCGCCTGGAATCCATTCACAAGTTGTTACCCGATACGCCGCTCATAATGCACGGTGCCAGCGATTGGGTTAATCATAAAGTAGTTGAGGCAGTGAAGCGGGGAGTGGTGTGTTTCAACGTGGATACCGACCTAAGGATTGCTTTCAATACGGTACTTTGCCAGTTTACTCACGACAAATGCGACATTATCGATCCCAGAAAAGTTATGACGGAAGCGCGCGAAGCCGTGCAAAGAGTGATAGAGAAAAAGATTGATTTGTTTCATGAAACCAGCAAAAAATGAAAACACAAATAGATAATCGGCTCATGCTCCGCTTCAAATTACTTTCCAAAGTTTTCGCGACTTTGGTTTTTGTTGTTGGGCTTTTAGCGGTTTGCGGATGGCAATTCGACATCGAAGTTTTTCAGAGAATATCTCCAAATTTGCCGATAATTGCGCCGAATACTGCTATTTCTTTTGTTTTTGTGGGTCTTTTCATTTTTTCACTGGGATGGATGAAAAGAGAGGGCTACAATCCCCTGAAAGTTTCAATTTTGTTTTTTTCGCTACTCGTGTCTCTTTTGGGTGTCGTAACTCTTCTTGAGTATTTTTCGGGAATGAATTTCGGGATTGACAATATTTTTTTCCGCGGAAAAATGGGCGGAAATGTTGTCCGGATGTCGCCGCAAAGCGCTTTTAATTTCGCGATTGTGGGCCTGGTTCTCTTTCTTTTTACTCTTAGAAAAAAAAGACAAATCTTTTGGGGGCAGGTTTTGATTGTTGCAGCCGGAGTAACGGCGCTTGTTTCGCTTTTGGGGTTTATTTACGGAGTGACCGGCCTTTAGAGCTTCGCTAAGGTTGAACCTTAGCAAGAGCGGGAAAAACCCGCTCTTTTGCTATGTAAAAATATATGTTATACTTTCGCTAAGGTTCAACCTTAGCAGGATTGCATGAGAAAATCACAATTAGTAAACAATGAGTATTATCACATATATAACCGCGGTGTAGAAACGCACCCTAACATTCAATGTTAGGGTAGAGCTTCGCTAAAGCTAAGCTTTTGTGGAAAGACTGACCGTTCCTAAAGTTAAACTTTAGGAAACTATGCCGGGAAATGAAAAAGAGCTCCGACGTTACACGGGAGCCCTTTTTTGTTTTTTGGAAAATATTGACTTAATGAGACGGATTTTTTTTGAATAACTCGACAATTCCTAGCGCGATCAATCCTCCCGCCAACGCCGTAAAAAACTGTGGCCAGTGCATCATGACAAGAAGGGGTGTCGCAACTTTCACGAAATAGGAAGTGATGGCGAAGAGGAATAAAAATTTTGCGATGGAAGCAGAGAACATTGCGAACAGCAGACTTGGAAACTTAGTTTCCACTTGGAAACTAAGTTTCCAAGTGCGTGAGGTGAAATAAAAGACGGAAATCAATAAGATATTCGACAAAATTATATACGGAATGAGAACCGCCATTGGAGCAGGAAGAAGGCCGCGCGAAAGGGCGACTGAAGACGGCAGTATGGCAACCAAAACCGTATTCGCGATTCCCACCCGCCAAACGGCTAAAAACAAAATGGCGTTCACGATTGTTCCTGTTATCCACTGATTGTGGGGGGTGTGGGCAAGAAGCGCGGGGAGCAGGACGGCGGCGATGGTGAAAGCGAGAGTCCAGGCAATGTCTTTCACTCGATAAGTCGCGATAGGAAAAGCTAATATAGTTGTTTTTTCTTCGTTTATTCGCATGTTTTTGATAATTTTCGATTAAAAAATTTTTCAAATTGAAAATTATTTCATTGAGAATTGTTTGAAAATTGGAAATTGATAATTAATTCATCTGCAAATATTTTATCATTTTTTGCTAATATGGTAAAATGACGTCATGTCTCTTCAGAAGATTCTTCTCAAACACGAACCGAAACCGGAAAATTTGCTGAAAGTTCTCAAAGAAATACAAAAGGAAAACAAATACATCGGAAAAAAAGAATGCGAGAAAGTCGCCGAATATTTCTCATTGCCGCTCGCGAGAGTATTCAGCTTCGCGAGCTTTTTTGACGAGGTTGAGACGAGAAAGGGCGGTAAAAAAATAATAAAAGTCTGCTCGGGCGGTCCTTGCCTCATGGAAGATTCAAGAGAAGTTGTCCGTCAAATCGAACTGCATCTGCGAATTGAGGCCGGAAACGACGCTCATCCGAAATACAAACTGGAATTCATAAGCTGCCGAGGACTTTGTGACCAGGGGCCGGTCGTAATGGTGGACGATCAGGTATTTGAAAGAGTGAGGCCGGAGGACGTGGATGATATCATACGAAATTATCTATGAAAATTATTTCGAAAAATTGGAATAAAATGGATCCGCTGAAAATAGACAGCTACGTTAAAAACGGCGGATACGAGGCTTTGCGAAAAGTTATTCGTGAAATGAAACGGGAAGATGTAATCGCGGAAATAAAATTATCCGGGCTTCGCGGGCGGGGCGGAGCCGGATTTCCGACGGGCGAAAAATGGGAGCTCGCGGCAAAAACCAAGTCTCCGGAAAATTTTTTTATCTGCAATCTGGATGAGTCGGAGCCCGGAGTGTATAAGGACCGGACGATTGCCAAAAAGAATCCTCATCAGATCATCGAAGGGCTTCTCATCGGCGCATACGCTATCGGCGCCAAGCACGCCTATATTTATATAAACGGCCACTATCAGAAACCGGCGGAAATTCTCGAAATTGCCCTCAACCAGGCACGGGAAAAAGAATTTGTCGGAGGCGGAATCATGGGAAGTCCGGTTGACGTTGAGATCCAAATTTTTCAAGGGGCTGGGGCTTATATTTGCGGGGAAGAGACGGCACTTATTGATACAATTGAAGGCAAGCGGGGTGAACCGAGGCTAAAACCTCCTTATCCGCCGGTTTCCGGTTTGTTCGGAAAACCAACCGCGGTGAATAACGCTGAAACTTTGGCAAATGTGCCGTATATTATAAGGCGGGGAGCCAAAGTGTTCTCCCAAATCGGGTCGAGCGTTTCGCCGGGAACAAAACTTTTTGTTCTTGAAGGAGCGGTAAAGAACCGGGGGATTTTCGAAGCGCCAACGGGAACGACGATTCAGGAATTGGTCTTCAATTCGATTTATGGAGGGGGAGTTGAAAAGGGAAAAGACCTCTGGTTTGTGCAGATCGGAGGAGCTTCGGGAAGATTGGTTTCTCCAGCGAAAATGGACCAGCCGCTTGTTTATGGTGCCGGCGATTGTCCGCTGGGCTGCGGTTCGGTTTTAGTTGTGGACAAATCAGCTGATCCCAAAGATCTCCTTTTTGCCTGGGCGGATTTTTTTCATCGTGAATCTTGCGGGAAATGCGTACCGTGCCGGGAGGGGACCTTCCGGCTCTGGGAAATCGCGAAAAGACTCAAAAACAATGATCTTCAGAAGATCGATCGCGAGAATATCGAAGAAATTTTGTGGACTCTGTCGAATACTAGTTTTTGTCCATTGGGATCATTTGCCTCTGTCGCCTGGACTGATGCAATAAAAATGTTTGAAAAAGAAATTTTTCGTTGAGTAGGTGCAAAACTCAAAACGCAAAGCGCAAAACCACAGCGAAAAACTAAAAACTATACAAGCTTTGAGTTTTAAGTTGTGGCTTTGAGTTTTGAGCTTTGCGCTTTGAGCTAAAATTAATGCAGATAAAAATAAATAAAAAATCGTATCAAGCCGACGAAGGGGAAACCATCCTCTCCGCCTGCAAGCGCAATAAAATTCGGATTCCGGCACTTTGCGCGCATCCGAATCTTTCGCCTTCGGAGGGCGTCTGCCGGATGTGTCTCGTGGAAACCAACCAAACAAGAGGACTGGTTCCTGCCTGCGCGCAAATAGTCTCTCGAGGTCTGGAAGTTTTCACGGAAACGGAAAAAATAAACAAGGCGCGGAAAATCAATTTGGAACTTCTGTGGGCGGATCACGCGGGAAAATGCGCGAGCTGCCGCCGCAATCGCCGGTGCGAACTTCAGAATTTAGCCGAAGAATTCAAAATTGATGAGTTTAAATTTGTTCCCCGCCGGAAAGAGCTTGAAAACAAGGATGAACTTGATCTTCTCAAAGACAATTGGGAACATACTGTTCTCGATGAAAAGAATCAGAGTATTGCCCGCGACAGTCAGTATTGCATTGAATGCCGGCGCTGCGTGCGAATTTGCCGTGATATGCAAACAGTCGAAGCTTACGGGGTGAACTATCGCAGTTCCAAAACAAATGTCGGCACACCTTACGAAATTCCGCTCGACTGCATTTTTTGCGGCCAGTGCAGCGCGGTCTGTCCGACGGCGGCGATAACCGAAAAAGACGACATCGAAAAATTTGAAAAGGTTCTTGCGGATCCAAAAAAAATGGTGATCGTTCAGACAGCACCGTCCGTCCGGTTCACATTCTCCGAAGAATTCGGCGAAGCGCCCGGAACTTTCTGGGAAGGAAAATTAGTCGCGGTTCTCAAGGAACTGGGTTGCGACAAGGTTTTTGACACGGTTTTGGGGGCTGATTTCACTATTGTTGAAGAAGCGCACGAGCTGATAAAAAGATTGAAAAACGGGGGACCCTTTCCGATGTTCACCAGTTGTTGTCCTTCTTGGATTTTGTATGTCGAGAAATATTATTCCCAATTCATTCCTAATCTTTCGAGTTGCAAATCCCCCCAGCAGATGCTGGCGCCTCTCGTGAAGACGTATTATGCCGAGAGCGAGAAAATAAATCCGGCGCAGACTGTTTCGGTTTCGATCATGCCTTGCACTTCAAAAAAATACGAAGCGCAAAGACCGGAACTCAACGGGAGCGATCATAAAGATGTTGACATTGTTCTCACGATTCGGGAGTTGGCGCGTTTGCTGCGAAAGAAGAAAATTGACCCGCGGAAGCTCAAGGAAAAAAAATACGATCCGGCGCTTGGCATTTCAACCGGCGCGGGACTGCTCTTTGCTCAAAGCGGGGGAGTGATGGAAGCGGCGCTTCGCACGGCGGTGGAAAAAATAACCGGAGAAGAACTGGGAAAAATGGAGTTTGAAATGGTGCGAGGCGAAGCGGGAATTCGCTGCGCGGAAATAGAAATAAATGATTTGAAACTAAAAATTGCAGTTGTTCACGAAATTCGAAATGTCAAAAAGTTACTGGAAGACATAAAAGCCAGCCGCGCCAGTTATGATTTTGTAGAAGTGATGGCCTGTCCTAATGGTTGCATCGGCGGCGGCGGGCAACCGGTTCCAGTCAATCAAAATATACGCAATGCGCGGATCAAGGGCATTTTGAAACGCGACAAGGGAATGCCGCTCCGGAAATCACATGAAAATCCGGTGCTGAAGAAAATATACAAGGAATTCCTCGGCCAACCCGGCAGCGAAAAGGCGGAAGAGCTGCTTCACACGAAATATATCAATCGCAAAAAATAATTTTTTTATTAATTTATTGTCAATATCTTATGCTATAGCAAGAAATGTTGACAATGTATATTTTAGCTGAAAGCGAAAAATTGTTTATCCAGAAAATGAAATAGAGCAGCCGGCCGCGTGGGGCTGACTGCCCTATTGTTTTAATCTCCTCCTTATTTCTTTTTTTCTGTAGTTCCGAAGAGTCCGGGCTATCTCGGGACTAATCTTCGGGTTACGGAGGTAATGCAGATAAAAAGGCTTTTCGAGGTGGGAAATTTTCTCGATCCTACGCGATTGATCAGGAAAAGATTCCGAGAAAGGCCGAATTTCTCCGGCCGAACTTTTCGTCAGCGCTTCTTGGGTCGCGGGATTGATCTTGTTCTTGCAGATCTCCGTGATAGATACTGCCTTTTCTTTCTGAAGAATTTCCAGTTCACGGAGGAGCGCTTCCTCGTGGGTGCGGAACAATTCCGTTATCGGAAAATCTCCGAGGATGCCTGAATCCGCTTCGCAAACCGGAATTTGCAGAAAATCGGCAATCATCCGGTTGAGCTGCGCGTCGGTCATCCTGCGCAATTCTTGAATCTTCAGCCGGCCGCTCTCGACGAGATAACCGCCGACCAGTTCTGTCTCAAGTGTTTTTTTGCGACCTGGATTCCGGCGCGTAGTATATGTGCCGCAAATTCAAGGCTCGCAATTCCAGAAAATTTCCCAATTTTTCCGGGTTATTGAACACAGTGAGATATTTGCCGTCTCTTGGAACCAGCTCGATGCAGTCCCACACCGTGAGAGCGTCCGGATGGCCAATGAAAAAATCGCGCGGCTCCGGGCTTGCGGGATTTTTTTGGCAAAAACCTCCGAGATATTCGAAAGTATCGTCCGCTGTATAATCAATACGGTCTACCCAACTTTGCGACTCTCCCAGGCCATAGCGGTCCTCGTTGCGAATGATATCAATGACGAGTTGCGGCGAAACTCCGATTTCCCAGAAAAATACTTGCCACGGCTCGCGCCGTAAAACTTCGACAACCGCCTTTTCTTCGGCAAGGTATTTCGGATTAAGAGGCTTTATGCCGTCGCCGCCCGCGGGCATTCCGATGTCGTGCAACAGGGACGAGACGCTCAAAGTGAGGCGCAGCAAAGGCGGCAATCGGCGGCAGTTGTTGAATGTTACCGGGTCCATCAGGCCATGAGTCCCCATGCTGTGTGTGAATCTTGAATGCTCGGGAACTCGGGGAAAGGGCTGATTATTTTTTTTGTTGTGATCCCAAAGAATGAGGTTGGCGAGCTGGCCCAACTCGGCCAGTCTCTCAAAATCAGAATTGAGAATCAGTTTGTCCATCGGTCCGCCACGGCGGAAAATATACTGCACACCGGTAAACGGGATTGTGATGGGAAAATTCAGGTAAGGATTCAGTTGAGAAAGAAAAAAAGCGGTGCGCAAATGCCCTTTTATTTCCCGGGGCAGGGAGAAAAACCATCCCGGCTCCAGGGAATCCTTTCCGGGTTTACTCCACCGAAATTGCAAATACGCGTTATTGATCTCAATCAGAAATCCAGCCAGAAGCAGCGAGTTCAACCCGCCTTTATCTGACTGCCACGGAAATTCACGGAATCTCTCTGCAAGAGGCAGAAGGCTCCGTAATCCGGCAATCTCTCTGGAAAGATTTTCGACAATTGAGCGAATGTTACAGCGCGAGAGAATTTTGTCGCTCTCCGGTTTTCCGATCAATCCGGGAATCAACACGATGTTCCGCAAAGGAAGGCATCGTGTCATCTTGTTTTGCAAATAATCCGCAGTCAATTGCATGACCGATTCCTCCTTAGGAGAATTTAATTTATCCGCTGCCGTTGATGTAAAAGAGCAGCGATTCACAATATCGCAATTTTTTATTTTTGTCAATAAATGAAATAGAGCAGCCGGCCGCGTGGGGCTGACTGCCCTATTGTTTTTTGTAGTTCCTCCTTTCAAGTTTTTGTTTCCGAAATTCCCTTAGTTTCTGGTGGGATTCATCGGAAATTTTGAGATTCCGGAAATAATGCAGAAAGACGGGTTTTTCAAGACGGACAATCTCCGCGATTTTCTGGACCCTTTCAGGACAGGCTTCATGAAAGGGAATTTTTTCCAGAGAAGGAGTTTGGACCAGATAATCAGTGGCAGCTTTGACGCTGCACGCGGAATTATCCACGGCCGTGAAAAGGAGCTTTTCCTCTTTCATGAGCCAGGCTTCACGCTCCAACGCCTCATCCAAAGTTTTGAATGTTTCCACAAAAGGGTCACCAATGGAGGAGGTGGTTCCCATCATATAGGGAACGCCGACAAAATCTTCAATCAGGTGGTCGAGTTCGTGATCATCCATCTTGAGGAGATCTTTTTTTGTTAGAATGCCGAGAGAATAGAGATAACTTACAACAATATTACTAATAGTTACCTCGGATCCTCTTCCTCCCGGATTATAATAGAGGTTTCGAATCATCAACGCCCTGGCTTCAAGAAAATCACCAAGACGGTTCGGGTCAGAAAAAAATACATCTTCTCCTTCAACGGTAACTGAATCCCAGATAGCGCAAACATTGGGATTTTTCCCATAGACGAAGTTAAAAACCGTCTGATAATTCTTACCCCACTCCTCGCCAGCGCCCGGGCAGTATCGTCCGAGATACGCACCAATATCGCGGCAAAGGTAGGCGGTTTTGTCCGCGATATCGAGAATTTTTCCCAAAACTCCCTGTCCGCGAATGGTGTTCACGATAAGTTTTGTGGATAGTCGGAAACTTTTTCTTAGTTCATTCCATTTTTCTCCCCGCAGCACATCACCGATGTTGATCTCTTCACAGAAAACAATGGGGTCGATAGCCTTTGTGCCGTCTCTCCCTGCGGGTATGGCGTTGTCGTGTTCAGCGGCCGAAACTTTCAAGTTTCTTCGCTGATAAGACGATAGATTACGGCGGTTGTTGAAAGCAATGAGAATCGAAATCATCTCGGTGTCGAGAGCATGAACAAGGGCGTTATGATTGAAACGCCGGGCATAAGCCTCAAGCCCGGCTTCAGTAACGACCGGATCAGTTAAGTTTGCCAATTGAAAAATCCTGAAAAGTCGCCACATATTTGTGGCCCTTTCCAGTTTTTCCGTAATCCCGTTTTCAAGAACAACGTAGCTGACTCCGGTGAGCGGAACTTTAAACAACACATGAAGGACTTCGTTTGGGAATCCCTGGGATGCCGCGAAAGCGCGGAGGTCCCCCTTTACGCTTTCAGGAAGTCCGTGGAACCAGCGGGGTTCCTTAATCCCCTTTTTTTTGGGCAGGAAAAACGGATTGTTATCCTCGCAAAAATCAAAGTAGGCTTGCTCTAACACGCGAACAAGGCTGAAAAGGCTAACATGCGCCTCTCCCTGAGAAAGTGATGACGGGAAAATATCTCTAAATGACTTGTTATTTCTCAATTCTTCGATGATACTCTCGGCATCTTCAGTTTTTGGCACCAGGTCGCCGACATTTCCCGATACAATTGCGAGAGATTGGACGAACGGGGGAATTTCCATAAGCTGAAAGAAATCCTCCGGGTTGAAAAAAGGTCTCGGGGTGAAAACGATGTCTCCGATCCGGAGGCATCGCGTCATTTGCCGCAGGTATTCTGCCGTGATCCATTCGGGCCATCTGGGCATGGCGAGCCTCCTTTTCGGGAATTTAGTATATTCTGCTGTCAAAGAGCAGTGAGTCATATTAAAACAAGGAGTTAGTATAGAACACGACTAGAGCTACTTAACAATTTTCTAATAATTAA
>JASEHL010000032.1 GCA_030018805.1 Patescibacteria group bacterium | reverse complement strand
CTTTTCGAGTCTCACTAGTGGAACTAGTGGATTACCCACTGGGAAAAACTATTTACCCTTAACAAGCAGTTTTTTGGAAAACTCCTTCATCTCTTCGTTGAATTCGGTAATAGCTTTTTCGATTTTCGGGTCGAAATTTTTGGAAATATTTTTTTCTTTCACGATCCGGCCCGCTTCAAGAAGAGCGTCGAAAGTTCCGGCATCAAGCCAATCGCCTTTGATAATATTCACCTTTAATTCTCCCATTTCGAGATATTTCTGGTTAACTGATGTTATCTCAATCTCGCCGCGATCAGACGGTTTGAGATTTTTCGCGATCTCAACCACCCGATTGTCATATATATAAGCGCCGGTCACGCAATAATTGCTTTTTGGCTTTTGGGGCTTTTCCTCGATTGAAATAGCCTTTCCATTCGCGTCGAATTCGACAATTCCGAATCGTTCCGGATCCGGAACGACTTTGGCGAATACTTCACCGCCGGAGTGAAAATTTTTAATTGAACTTGAAAGATCGTCTTCAAAAATATTGTCCCCAAGAATCATCGTCACATTGTCGTTATCGATAAAATTCTCGCCTAAAATGAAAGCTTCAGCGAGTCCCCTCGGCGCGCTCTGCACTTTGAATTCGAGCCGGACGTCATGACGGTCAAAAATCGGCCCGAGAAGGTTCAGATACTGGCCGGCCTCGCGCGGAGCGACGATGATGAGGATATCTTTGATTCCGGCTTTCACGAGCGTGTTCAGAGGATAAAAAATCATCTGCTTGTCGTAGACAGGCAGTAGTTGCTTTGATGTTGTGTGGGTCAATGGAAAAAGACGAGTCGCTGTTCCCCCGGAGAGGATAATGCCTTTCATTTTTGGATTGGGCATATATTTTAGAAATTATAATTATTATCCAAATATTCTTTCAACGCTTCGGTATAATGCCGCAGTGGTTTGAGTTTCGTGTTCAAGAGCACTGAAGACTTCGGGCGCTTGGCCGGACGCGGAAATTCGGATGATGGAACAGGGACAATTTCAACTTCCATTTTCGCAAGCTTGAAGAGTTCGAGAGCCGCTTCATACCAGGTGCAAGCTCCCTCGTTCACGACGTGGTATATGCCGAAAGGAATTTGCTCTTCGATTATTTTTTTCGTCTCAAGCGCGAGGTCCGGCGTATACGTGAAGCAGCTTTTTTCTTCGTCAACCACCTTGAGAACACTATTGTCTTTCGCGGCTTGAATCATTGTGTCAAAAAAACTTTTTTTGGCCATCGGCGACTTCCCGATTTTTCCAAACAATTTTGAAGTGCGGATTAGCCAGAATTTGTCCGTATTTTTTTGAATTTCCTCCTCGCCCAAAAACTTTGAACGGCCGTAATTCGAGATGGGGATGGGCTTGTCGTTTTCCTTATATTCGCCTTTTTCCCCGTCGAAAATATAATCGCTCACGTAGTGCGCCAAAGAGATTCCCGTATCTGCGCAAATTTTGGCGAGAATTCCCGGCCCGTATCCGTTTATTTTTTTCGCCAGCTCATATTCAATTTCGTCCGATTCGCACTTGTCAACCGCGTTGTAGGCGGCCGCGTTCACGACGACTGACGGATCGGCCCTTTCGATTTTTTCACGAAGGCTTTTCTCGGACGCGATGTCGATTTCATTCCGGTCATAGGCAAAAACTTCCCAATTTTGGTCGGCTTCGAAAACTTTGACGAGGTCCTGCCCCAACATTCCGTGTGAACCGATGATGAGAATTCTTTTCATATACCTATGCGAATATGCTAATTATGCGTATCCACGAATTGCGAATTGAGGATTCTATGCGGTCTTATATATTTCTCTCTGAAATTTACAATTATACCCAACTTCTTGTTTAGTGATATCAAGTACCTTTTTGCTTGATAATAATCCACTCTTTCAATGACTCTTTTACACTTAAATTCAACTATTATTTTATCATCTATTAAGAAATCTTTTCTGTTTCTATCAGCTTTTTCACTTTCAAATGATTTTGGCAATATCTTTTCTTTTTCATATTTTATTGATTTTTCTTGCAACTTTTTCTCGAAACAATCTCCGTATTGCTTTTCATTGCAAAACCTTCCTAGTTCATTATGAACATCAAATAACAAACCGTTAATAATAAAAGATAGCTCTGAAAAAACTATTTCCCTCCTCATTCATTCGCAATTTGTGGATTAGAATTTATTCGCGAATTCGCAAAGGTTTATACTGTTTTTCGTAATATTCCAAATACTCTCCGCTCTTGATTTTTTTCCACCAGTCTCCGTTATTCTTGTACCACTCGACCGTTTTTTTCATGCCTTCGTCAAAACTCGTTCGCGGCTCCCACCCGAGTTCCGATTTTATTTTCGAGAAATCAATGGCGTATCTTCGGTCGTGGCCGGGGCGGTCTTTCACGTATTCTATCATCTCTTCACTTGCGCCGAGAAGCTCGAGAATTTTTTTGGTGATTTCGATGTTCGGTTTTTCGCAGTTTCCCCCGACACAATAAGTCCCGCCGATTTTTCCCTCATGGATGATTTTGTCAATTGCCTCGCAGTGGTCTTCGACAAAAAGCCAGTCGCGCACCTGCATTCCGTCACCGTAGACAGGAACTTTTTTATCCTCGAGTAAATTTGTAATAAACAATCCATGCAGTTTTTCCGGAAACTGATAAGGGCCGTAGTTGTTTGAGCAGTTAGAGATTGTGATCGGTAAGTTATAAGTGTGATAATACGCCATTACTAAGTGGTCCGCCGCCGCTTTTGAGGCGCTGTAGGGGCTTCTGGGCGCGTAGGGAGTCTTCTCGTTGAAAGGCGGGTCATTCGGCCCCAAATGGCCAAAAGCTTCATCTGTCGAAACGTGGTGGAATCTTTTCCCGCCACTCGCTTTCGCCGCTTCAAGAAGCGTGTGTGTACCAATTATATTCGTATGAATGAACGCGGCGCTGTCGAGAATAGAGCGGTCAACGTGAGATTCAGCGGCAAAATTGACGACAATGTCAGCGTCTTTTACCAGTTTTTCTGCCAACTCCTTGTCGGCAATGTCGCCTTTCACGAATTTGTAATTCGGATTTTTTTCAACGTCTTTGAGATTTTCCAAATTTCCGGCATACGTCAAGAGATCAAGGTTGACGACCTTGTAATCCGGATATTTTTTGAGAATATAGCGAACGAAATTGCTGCCAATAAATCCTGATCCGCCAGTGGCTAATAGTTTCATAATAATTTTAGTACAGTATACTGTATTACTGTACTAATTAAAACGGAGAATTAAAACTTTTGAAAAATTGCAACTTGCTGTCCTTCTCTGACAAAATCGGATCCTTGATTGGCCAATTGATGTTCAGTGTCGGGTCGTTCCAAATGATTCCGCTGTCCGACTCTGGGGCGTAGAAATTGTCGACTTTATACACAAATTCCGTGTTGTCTTCGAGCGTGCAGTAGGCATGGGCGAATCCGCGCGGGATGAAAAGCATCTCGAAATTATCCCCGCTTAATTCAAAACCTTCCCATTTTCCGTATGTCGGGGAATCTTTGCGAAGGTCAACAATCACGTCGTATACTTTCCCCCGCGTTACCCGCGCAAGCTTCGCCTGCGCATTGGGCGGAAGCTGAAAATGAAGTCCGCGCAGAACCCCATATTTGCTGGAAAGCGAATGATTATCCTGAACGAATTTCGCGTCAATTCCTTTTTCGACGAAGGCTTTTTCATTCCAGCACTCAAGAAAAAAACCCCTTTCGTCACGGAAGACTTTGGGCTTCACCAGATATGCGCCTTTTAGAGATGTTTCAATAAATTCCATTGGAAAGGATTATGATTTACGATTTACGAATTATGAACTTTTCCTTATACAATAGTATATTAACTTAGCAAAAAAATCAAAATGTGGTTGGGATGCCATTGCTAAATTTTGCTATCGCAAAATTTAGCAATATTACCTTATACATAAAGTAAAAGGGCCACCGGAACACCGGCGCCCAATACAAAAAAAGGACATATAGAAGTTATTTTCCAGTGAAAAGGAGGCTTGACAGACCACAAAAATTCCCTAGGTTATCAGCAGCTTTATTCGCTTCAATGATATTAAACACGAACAGGCCGAGGATAATCCTCGCGAGAAAACCTTTAACCTCGCTTTCTTTGACTTCTTGGCCTCGAAACCAATCAGACCAAAGTTTCCAAACCCTATCCTCTAAAGGGCTGGGATTATTGATGGGAAACTTAACGGCTTCATTCAAAACGAAATTGAATATATCCTGAAATTCAGGATGCCGCATTATCTCAGCGAGTCTTTGAAATTGATCACCGTCAATTTCGATCCCTCCAAATTTCATGGCAGCGCCCTCTTGTCAGATTTTATACAAAAATATTTCTTGCAATTTTCTACAATTCCCCTCGCATCAACTTGTTTAATCTTTCTTTCACCTCTTCGTCGCTCGGTTCGGAGTATTCGGAGGCTTCGGAAACGGGCGGGATTTCAGATTCGGCAATGGGAAGATTTGAAGGCGCCGAACTGGATTTGACCGGCGCGGAGAAAGTTTTTTCGACCGGTTCCGTTTTTTTCTCGATTATTTCCGCTTCCGGTTTCTTTTCTTCAATAACTACCGGCTTCTCAAATTTAACTTTTTTTTCAAAAGTTTCTTTTTCCTCCATTTCCGGAAAAAAATCAAAAACTGATTTTCTTTTCGGCTCAATCGGCGATTCCTCTCCGCCTTGGTCTTTTTTGAAAATAAAATCCTCAACCATCAGCCAATAGAGAAAATAAAGAATCGCGCCAATGGTGAACCCCCACGCCGTGTTTCCGATGACATTTGGCCACGCGGGGCGGGCGGAAATTTCCGGATCGCTTGCCATTTTGTATTTGAAAGGCGAGCCGTCATAAAGGTCGCGGGCGTATTCGTCCACTTGGCCCGGTATTTTCACAATAAGGTCTTCGATCGCCTGAATGTCGCTCTCGGCACTTCGGAATTTCACGAGGACCATCGAAGAATTTTTGACCACTTCCGCGCCGGCAAAATCCGCGCCAAAGTCCCCAAAATTCCTTTTTTGAAAAGTGTCGCCGTTCACGATCCAAGCCGTATTTCCTATCTCCTCGGACAAATTTTGCGAAGCGCTCGCCGGTTTTCCCGAAGGAAACACAACAATTTTTCCGCTCACTTGCCACTTTTTCGGCAAAAACAAAGAAGCGGCAAACACGATGAGCGCGCCGACAAGTGCCGCGAGGATTATATTTGAAATAAATTTTTTTAGGCCGGCCATAGTCATATTATTGCTGAAACAAAGGGATAGATAAACTTAGCACGCGATTTTTTTTGTGTCAATTTTAGAGGGGTCGGACCGCTTTCCTCATGAGACTGCGGTCTGACCCCTCTAATTCACTTCACCAAGTCCGCTTTCACAATCAGACGGCGGAAATTCGTCCCGAGCGGCCAGCAGGTAGAAAGAGTCAGGCTGGACTCGGAAGTGTTTTCAAAAATAACCGGGTCGTCGGGAGCGACAATCTTTTTTTCGCCCGCGATTTTGTAGTGATAAACGACAACTCTTCCGTTTTGCTGGATCGTTTTCACGTCCACCGTGTCGCCGGCGGCAAGATCGTTCAAATCTTTGAAAATATAATTGTAATTCCCCTTCGCCCAGACATAATTGCTTGAGTGACCGGAAAGGACCATATTTCCGCTTTGTCCGGGAGCGGCCGTTTTCGGATAATGAATGACTCCGTTTTTCAAATCTTCCTGCAAGCTATTTTCGTCCTCGCTTTTCGACCAAACCATTGGAACGGCGGCATTGATTTTTTTGATCGCGATTTGGGCCGAGGGTTTCGCGTCTCCAAGCGCGTCCGGATCATAGCCGTTTGTGATTTCTTGCCGGTCGGTGAACCCGTCACCGTCCGTGTCGGGATTGGCGGGATTGGTCGCGTGGACATATTCGAGATAATTCGGCAAGCCGTCCCCGTCCGGATCATCGTCGTATTTGTTTGCCAGGGCCGAAAGAGCGTGATAATCGGCCCACTCGTTGTAGGCCAAGACATAGACTTCATTTCCGCCTATTTTTTTCTGGAAATCTTCCCCTAGTTTTCCGGCGAATGACTCTCCCGAATAAGTTTTCGGCGCTGTTTTGGGTCCGAAATCGAAATTGACAAGCCCAAAAAGCGTCGCGAAAACAACCAAAAATATAAGGATGGCGCTCACGGTTTTTTTCCAATTGGCTTTCAAAGTTTTGAAAATATTTTTCATGGCGTTTTTGCAGACTTTGTAGACGTCGGACGTCTATAGACGTCTATAGATACAAATTGTCTTCCCAATCTATACACAAGAGGTCCGGCGCCATCCAAAAAGGAGAGCGGACGGACCTCAAAGAATCTTGATTTATGTTGTTGTGTTACTTTCTGAATTTTCTGATTCCGAACACGCCCAGTCCTGAAATAGCGGTGATAAGTCCGAGTCCGGCTGTTCCCGCGCCTGTCGCCGGCAGTCTTCGCGCGACGTTCACGAAGACGACTTTTCCATCTTTGTGATAGTGTTTGCGATCATGACCGTCGTGATGGTCCTTGTCGTCGTGGTGGTCTTTGTCGTCATGGTCCTTGTCGTCAGATTCCGTGCTGGAGCTGGCGCTCGAACTGGCAGAAGAACCGGAAGCCGAAGAACCAGCGGAGGCAGAGCCGGAAACTGAAGATGAGCTGGAACCGGAATCCGAATCTTTCGACTCTGATTGGCTTTGGGACTGCGACTGGGCTTGGGACTGGCTCTCCGACTGACTCTGACTTTGCGAGCCCGGTTTCGACTGACTTTGATTCTGCGATTGGCTTTGGGACTGCGACTGGGCTTGGGACTGGCTTTGAGACTCGGCAGAAACTCTTGCCGCGCCAAAAAACAAAACCATAATCGCAACCGCCAAAACTTTGCCGAAGATTTGCTTTGTCATTCTTGTTGGCTTAATGATTATAATGATGATTATTGATTATATCGGAGAATATAACAGGCTAGCAAAGGACAAGTTTTTTGTCAAGGTAGAGCCAATTTTCAAAGGCCGTTCGCATTACCTGCCTAAATATGGCTTATACAAAGCAATATATTGTAATAAAAATTTCGCTGAATCTTTTGCCAGCAGAATAAAAAAGAAGACCCCGCAATCTCGTATTTCACCTCCTTTCGAGATTTTGGGGTCTGGGTCTGGTTTGCTGTTGGCCGCTGGCTCATTGAGCCTGCGACTGGGATTGGGATTCAGATTGGGCTTGGGACTGGCCCTGTTGTTGACCTTGTTGCTGCCAAGCGTTGCCACCCTTTCCGCCTTGGCCACCAGCGCCACCGGTGGCGGAAGAGCTGGCCCCACCCGTCTTGATATTTACTCCCGGCATAAATGCACCGGTAAATACCTGCCCAGCGCTTCCCAGCAAAGCATTGCCCCAGGACTGCAGAGTACTTGGCCCGGTTCCTCCCGCGCCGCCCATATACATGGTCCGGGGACTGTTGGTCGTTGTAACCACAGTCGGTTGCGGCGCCGGTGATTGAGCCGGAGGACAAGGAGGCGGCGGGCAAAGAAGAGCCTTTTTGCCCCTTGGGCTTTGTTTTGGGGGCTCCCACTTGGGAGCAGGAGCCGGTGGCTGGGCCGCAGCAGCAGGATTGTTGGTCACTGTCTGTGACCACGAAGACTGTTTTTCCTCCGCAATGATGGAGACGGCCGTAGCGGCCGGTCCGCGTTCATTATTGACGGCCGCCATCGCTGCATAATAATCATTGTTGGTGGTCGCTCCAATTTTTTTGAAATCGGTGACCAGCTGCGGGCCGCAACCCGCCAACAAGAGCAGACAGAAGGCGGCAATCACTAGCCGTAAAACCCTTTTCTTTTTCATCTTAACCTTCCTTTCCCGTAGGGTATTGGTATTCCTTGATAATCGCGCCTGCGGGGGGCTCCACGGAATATTCGGAGCGCGTTTCAACAAAATCTCCCAGTTCATAAGCGATTCCCCACAGATATTTCCCGTCTTGAGGAGGCACGGGCAGTTTCATCGCGTACTTCGTTGGCTCTCTGGAGGTGCTTGGTGTCTCCGCCGACTTCTTCTCATTTGCTGCTTGAACCGTCGGAGACGTAGGAGCCGTAATAGTTTGCGGCTTGGCAGGCACTTTAATTTTCGCCTGTTCAACCGGTTTAGATTTCTCCACCGGAACCGGTTGCGGTGGTGGAGGTTGGACTGTCCTTGGGGGCGGCGCCGCATATACCCGCGGCGGAGTTGGCTGCGCCTTCGGCGGACTCATGACCGTGATCGGCCGCGCCGGAGGTTGCAGCTGTGGCCGCAGTGCAGGTTGCTGTCGCGGGGGCAGCGGAACCGCATACATTCGCGACGGCGGAGTCGGGGCCACTCTGTTCACGAGCGGCCTCCGGTCGTCGATAGCCCGACCATCGACAGGTTGAGGCACAGGCCGCGTATGCGGAATCGGAAGCCGCGGGTCCCTGGGCGAGATAAAAACCCTTCCGCCAGGACTCGATACCGTAACGCTGCCGTCCGGATTTCGGACGGCGTAGTACGGATTTTGCATCTGCGCATCCGCGATGCCGAAGCCAATCTGCCATGATGCCACGGCGACAAAAATCGCCAAAATCAATCTTTTTTTCAATGGCGTCTCCTTTTATGGTCTGAAGTTAATTTTTCAAAGGGCCGAAAATACCGGCTCTCCTTTAGCCGCATATATAAAGCTCTTTTGGAGCTTGAACTAGCCTGATTTGTTGCACAAATGAGAACACTTCAAGTTTCAAAATTGGCGCATTTTTAACCCTCGAATGTATCACGACTTGATTTATTTGTCAATACGTGCTAACATCCAAAGCTTTCCCATAAAACCCAAAGGAGGTGAGAAAAAAATGGAAAGGCGCGAGTTCATTAAGATAGGTGCGCTAACTCTTGCGAGTTTGGCGCTCCCAGGTCTCTGTTTTTCCCAGCGGGACACGGAAATTTACTTCTTGCTGGATAGGCAGCAGGCTTGGGCGTATGAAAATGGGTCATTAATCGCGGTTTTCCCAATTGTCTCCGGCTGAGACGACCCTGCGACAACGCCCGACGGTCGTCGGACAATGTACAAGCCTACTCCCAAGGGAAAGCGCCGCATAATCAGAAAAGTGCGGAATTATGTGAACCGCGATGGCGTTCCTATGCCATACGCAATGTTTTTCACTAATTCCTGCGCGATCCATGCCTGGTCCTGGGATGAAAAATTTCCGGATCCGGTCCATGGATATGCTTCGCATGGATGCATCAGTGTCAGCCTGCGTATTGCAAAATGGCTGTATGAAGAATTCACGGACAAGGACACCATCCTTTATATCTGGGGAGAAAGAAGAAGGAAATGCAACTAACAAGGGGCTGCCCAATTTTGGGCATCCCCTTCTCTTTTTTTCAAAAATCGAATTCTTTGTCTCCCGTCAAGACATCTTCGATTTCCTGGACACTGCCGTCCTTTTTTTTGATCATTATTTCAACCGGCAATTCCCCCGAGCCGGATTGTTTTTGAACGAGCAACTTATACGGTTTCTCCTCGAAACCGTTTGGCGGATTGTATTTCAGCGTGATGGTTTCCGTTTTTCCGATTGGGACATAAACCGGAAAACCGATAACTTTTTTCCCGAATTCCTCGCCGAATACAATTTTTTCCTGCGGCACGCTTGATTCAACAAGCCACGTGCCGGCGGGAACATATATCCGCGCCCAGTTGTTATAATTCGTCGTCATCCAATCGCGCGCGCGGCAAGTGTGCTCGTAAGTTATGACGAGTGTCGCCGCCGGTGGATTCGAACTCAAATTGACCGAGTAATTCATTTTTCTCCTGATACAGACGTCGCTCTTGAGAGAGTTCAGATTGGCGTCGACAAGCATTAAATAATCTCCGGGATAATCTTTCACGCGGCCGCTCCAGCCCATCTCGTCAACTTCCTTTTGTAAATCATCATCCTGAAAAAATATTTGAATGTCCTTCCGCTTGAGGTGCTCTTCAATTTTTTTCGCCGTTTCGAGCTGTTCGGAGAGAGTGAAATTGTGCGCTTTTTTCGCGAGAACATCAGCCATTTCTTTCATAATCGACTTTCGCTCGCCCTTTTGGATTCCCTGCTGGACGTATCCTTTTTCAACCTGATACTCGAGCTGAAGAATAGCCGTTTCGTCGTTGTATTCTCCCGGATAATCATTGATTTTCACCGGACCGGTTATGGAAAGGATGGAGTTCAGCACATTTGTGTTGACGCCGATCACCCCGTCGAAATTTTCTTTTCCGCCCCCGAGCTCGTAGAAATATTTTGCTTTTTCGGCATTAGTTTTAAAATCCGGCAACCAATTCGAATCGCGCATTTTCCAGAAATTCACGCGGAAAGCTTCCATGACCGGGGCAGGCGCGGTCTCAACGTCCGGGATTTGCCTGTCAAAAACACCTGTGTCGAGGACCTCAATGCCGGATATTTTTCCGTTTTTTGTTTTCACGATTCCAAACGATCCAATGAATCCGCCTCCCGGCCGCAGTTCCATGTCGTTTTGGAAAAGGACGAGAAAAGTTTGCTCGCGGGAAAATCCCCCGGCTTTTTGATATACATCCGCCAAAATTTCAAGCTCATTCCTTCGTTCGGATCCAATCGGCAGAATTTTGGCAAGCGGCTTGAGATTTTGAAAATTTCTGTTTTGAATCTGAAGAAAAACGTACCAAGCGAACAGAGCCAGAATTGCCGCCAGCCAAAAGACAAGCCAGAATTTCCAGGTGTATTTTCGATGATTTTTCGCGGTATTCATAACAGCTTAATTTAGCAAATTTAAGATGCTTGTCAACTTCTTTATATTCGATGTTGGGATTTTTTTGTTTTGTTGACAATATTTTATTCATTTGCTAATAATATATTTCCCGCAAGCAGCTGGAGAAAAAAGGGGCAGCGGTGACAAAGAGAAGCGTGCCGCGTATATCGAGCTCCGCGCGCCGGGCTAAGAGCGCCTCGGAGGAAAAAAAGGGGGTCACGACGAGGCAGTTCGCCGAAGCTTCTCTTCTCATCGCACCGCCGGGTTTTCCTCCTTCGCCGGCTAAAACTCCTCCTGCTTGCGGGGATTTTTATTTCAGACTTATCACGGATTGGAATAACTTGACACTGTTGCGTTGTTTTTTTGATGCAAAAATTTTCCAACAAGCTTAAGTTTTTTATCGTAGAATATAAATAATACAGTACAGTATACTGTATTACTGTACTGGAATTCGTAAATTCAATGTATTCGCAATCTACTACTATTTTCAAATTTGATTTTTTGTGTTAGCTTATTTAGTGCCTCACATTATTGCGCGTGAGGTTCTGCTGTGAGTTCCTTGATCTCAACAAGGAGAAAGGAGGCGTCAATGAAAAAACGGATCGGATCCGCGGTGTCACTCATTTCAAATTCCGCAGGAAAACACCACCGAAATTTCCTTCCCGGGATTGCCATCTGAGACGCGCTGCTGCCTTGAATAAACCGATCCGAGAACAAAAGAGCATGGCAGTGCCATGCATACGACTAGCTTCCCGGCGGGAGACCCACGATTTATCGGGGCTTCCAGCCGGGAAGCCTTTTAGTCAGTTCACCCCCGCCAAAGGCGGTGGCTTGATGAGTGGGATCGCCTTA
>JASEHL010000031.1 GCA_030018805.1 Patescibacteria group bacterium | reverse complement strand
CAAAGAAATATAAAGTTGTTTTCCTTTATATTCAAAATCTATTAGATTTCTTCTCTTTAGATAATAAAATGCATTGTACAATCTTCTTTCCTCGTCTCTTTTCTTTTTCTCTATCTTATACTTCAAATGTTTTATAAGTTTTGGAAAAATTCTTGCCGGAAAAGTCGGCGAGGCGATCGACAAGGCAACGAATCCCCCCGCGTATAAAATTCCTTTCAAAATTATTTTCACCGCGTCACCTTTTTTCATTTTATTCCATATTATCTTGCAATTATACCAATTTTATCACATCTTGCTAGATATTGCGATAGCATAATTTAGCAACGAGATAGATTTATGAACCTATATTATTGTGATAGTCTCCGATAAAATTTTCAATGGACCTGTCGAATGTTTTTTCGGCTTCGGGTGAAAAATAGCAGGCCGGAAGCGCGCCTTTTTCCCGATGGTGTTTCACGCATTCGCAACAGATGCCTTTTCTATGGCAACCTGGATATGTGCAGGGACACGATTCAAGATTTTTTTCTTTTTGACACTGCATATTACTTTTCTCAAAGTTCTCCTTTAATTTCTCTTTCCAGTCGTTTAAAGAAATCGATCGAAAATTTCATTCTTTCTTTCGCCATTTTTTTTGCTTTATCTGTATAAAGAAAAGTTAGGATATTCTTATCCTTTGTCTCCCATTGAATCTGCGGGCTATGTTTGGTTTTATCTTTAATTCTTCCCTTAATGCAACCTCCCAGATTTTCTTTTGCGTATTTATCTATGTCAACTTTTTTGAAAATACTCGCGTTATTTCTTCCGACCCATGTCATTGCCCTCGCAATCCCTATAGCCCCGACCGTTTCAAGTTTATCAGCATCGAATAAAATTTTTGCTTCAAGAGTCTCTGGCATATTTTCCGTTCTGTATCTATGCTGAATTATACAATCTGTAATGTGCTTGATTTTTTTATCACTATATCCCAATTTCTTCAAAATAGGTTTCGACATTTTTGCACTTTCTATAGCGTGATCCGTTTTCCCGCTGGGATCATTCATTTCTTTCATTCCGCCAATATCATGAAGCAAGGCTGCTATCTTTATAACATTGATATCAACCTTTTTTCCTTTAGCCAATTTAACAGCCAACGTATAAACTCGAATAACATGATCGAAATTATGCGCTGGACAATCAAAAAGCTTATTTCTGACAATCTCTTTTATTTTTTCAATTTTCTTATTCATAGTCCTGGTCGGGCTGGAGGGAATCGAACCCTCTGTCTCACGAACCTTCACCTCGCACCAATTCTTTTCGGGGCACTGGGAATCGAACCCAGTCTACACGAACCCGAATCGTGCGTACTACCGGTATACTATGCCCCGTTAGATTATTTCTTCACAAACCCTTTTCAAAATATCTGTCGCTTTTTTATTCTCCTTCAACTTCTTTACTCCGTCAATGATTTCGTCCGTTTGTCCCCGCAGCTTTCTTTGTTTGAAAAGAAACGCCTTTATTGTCTTGTCATCCGGTTTTTTTTCAAAATATTTGGCAATGATTGAATACCATCTTTCTATCGTTTCCCGCGAAACAGGAAGCTCGGTTTTTATCTCCGGCGGGTTGTTGAGAAGCCAGCGAAGCTTTTCCCAGTTTTTATATTTATCATAGACAAGCTCATCTTCCACAAGCTTCGCCGTTGGATCAATCGCGTTTGTGCGTTTCAAAGAATAAAAAT
Organism: Patescibacteria group bacterium; assembly: GCA_030018805.1. Taxonomy (GTDB): domain Bacteria; phylum Patescibacteriota; class Minisyncoccia; order Moranbacterales; family UBA11712; genus JASEHL01. Next base: position 10,385 of record JASEHL010000031.1, on the reverse strand, counting down.
CGTATTTATTGAGGATCTCCTCCCGCCGCATATCACACCAAAGATGAAAACGATACCCGGCTTCAAACGGAGATAGGTCTTTGAGCTCTAAATCCAGTTCCTTGTATATTATGTGCGTGTCTTTTCTTTTCACCTCATCCGTCACCCGCCGAACGTCTGGAAGAAGTGTCCCAAGCAAAAAAAGATCCGCGTTCATTGCCGGATGCCGGTCCAGATATTTCTTCGCATAGACGACGTGTGCGATTTGAGAAGCCAAATTTTCATGGAACACGTAGCATGGAACACATAACAAAAAAATGTTCCATGTTATGTGCTATGTGTTATGTGAAACTATTTCACCCAATATTTTTTCTTTATCTCCTTATCCTCTTCTTCTTTTCTTTCTTCGATTTTTTCTTTCGCCATTTCGCGAAGCTTGGGCAGATTTTCTTTTGACAATTCTTTTGCGCGCTTCATTAATGCATCTTTTTTGTTTTTCTTCGGCTCGTCCATTACTTCCGAAAGAAGCACGTCTAAAATCGCTCCGATTATCGGGCCGGGTTTGAGTTTCAGCTCTTTCATCAGGTCATTGCCGTTCACTTTGAGCATCTTGACCGAAAGCGGATCGTGGGAAACTTTGTCCACCATATATTTGAAATGGCGAAGCTTATACGGCACGGCTTTGGGAACTCCGCTTCCCAATCGATCCCCGACGCGGAGATCGATAAGGTCGTCAATGTTCTCAAGACCTACTCTTTTCACGAGACGTCTCACGCTCGATGCTCCAACTTCGTCCACATTGTAATAGAACATGTGATTGTCGACGAGGAGTTTCACTTTTCGGATAATTTCGCTCGAATATTTCAGCCTCTGCAAAATTTTTTCAACGACTCGCGCGCCGACGTGGTCGTGATTATAGAATGTAGAGTATGCCCCCTCACCTCTTTTTGTTTCGGGCTTGGCAATGTCGTGAAAAAGGGTGGCTAAGCGAACTTCAAGCTTAGCAGAGGGGCAATTTTTGAGCGATAAAATCGAATGTTCGTATATTGTATAGATGTGGTGGCGATTCTGCCCCACTCCATATCCTTTTTCGAGTTCAGGAATAATATATTGCAATAATTTTAATTTCCGTAGCAATTCAATCCCCTCCGCCGCGAAATCCGAAACCAAAATCTTGTTCAACTCGTCCTGAATTCTCTCGAGAGCGATGAATTTCAAATTCTTCGCATTTTTCACAATCGCCTTTTTGGTCTTTTCCTCAATCGTAAACGGCGTCATATCCTCCAACTTTCTCGGTCCTTTTGTCCGCTTTACGCTTATATCGTTTCCCAGCGTTACGGCAAATCTCACCGCCCGCATCATCCGGAGCGCGTCTTCATCAAATCTCTCATTCGGATCCCCCACCGCACGGATAATTTTGTTCTTTAGGTCTTCCTGTCCGCCAAATAAATCAATTATTTCATACGAGGAATTTTTCAAGATTTGACCTTGAGGAATTCCCCGACGAAAAGTTGGGGAAGGGAAAGGTCGAACCTTAGAAAAATTCACGTGCAGCGCGAGAGCATTCACCGTAAAATCTCTACGACTCAAATCTTCCTCCAAAGTCTTTGCAAATTTCACCCTATCCGGATGCCGCTTGTCGGAATACTTTGATTCAATGCGATATGTCGTGACTTCGACAACTTCGTAAAGGTTCGACCTTGAGGAATTGGAGTCCGCCCCAGCGGACGACAAGGGAAAGGTCGAACCTTGAAAAGAAGATTTTGGAATTTTCACTCCCACTGTTCCAAACTTATTCTCATAAAAACTATCCGAAAAAATCTTCATTATTTCTTCCGGCTTCGCGTTTGTCGTCACATCCCAATCTTTTGGTTCAATATCCATAAGTAAATCTCTGACACAACCTCCAACTATAAAAGCCTCAAAACCGGCGGCTTCAAGTTTTTGAATGATCTCAATTATATAAGGTGGAATTTTGCTGATCATACACTTATAACTTAAATCAAATCAGGCAAAAAATCAAAATTCAAACTCCCAACTGACAGTTGAGGTTTTCTTTTCCAATAAAATTTTCCCCAAAACAAAAGTACTCATTTTTATCCACGTGGATAAATTTGAGTACTTTTAATAGTCTGATGATAATTTCTAAATTTATTTTTATCTTCCGCTTATTTTATTTTTTATTTCTCTTCGTCGCCCCTTCAATGAGTGCGTCCAAAAACTGCGTGAAATTCATTCCGGCAAGCGCCGCCGCTTCGGGAGCAAGACTCGTCGGAGTCATTCCAGGAATAGTGTTGATGTCCGTGAAATAGTATTCGTTCTCTCTCTCGCTCCAGAGAAAATCAACTCGGGCAAGGTCACTGCAACCAATTGATTTGAAAGTGGAAACAGCGTAGCCCTTGAGTTTCTCTTCATCCTCTTTTGAAATCTCCGCCGGGATGACGTGCTTCGAACCCCCGTCTTCGTACTTGGCTTTGTAGTCATAGAACTCCGAAATGAGCGGGATGATTTCCGTGACCGCGAGCGCCCGCGGCTCGTCGCCGCCCATAACCGTTACTGTATATTCTTTTCCTTTGACGTATTGTTCCAGGATCACTTCGTCCCCGTGGGAAAACGCATCCTGAATCCCCTTTTCCAAATCCTCTTTGGTTTTCACGAGTGATATTCCGACCGACGAACCCAATTCCGAGGGTTTCACCATGAGCGGTAGCGATAATTTTTCAATTATCTCGTCAAGATTATATTTTTCATTTTTATTTATAACCAAGTCTTTCGCAACCGGAACGCCGGCCTGCCCCGCAATAATTTTCGCCTTCGGTTTGTTCATCCCGATCGCGTGCGCGAGCACTCCCGAAAAAACATAGGGCACGCCAAGCATGTCAAGCATCCCCTGCAATCGTCCGTCCTCACCGAACGGCCCATGAAGGATTGGAAAAACCAAATCAATTTTCGCCTTGAGTTCCCCTTCGGCGTAATTCGAAATGCTTTTTTCCGAATCTTTGATCGTCACAAGTTTTTGCGAATCCGCGAGACTGATCGCCCCTTCCTTGCCGATTTTATCTTCGTTCATTTTCATATATTCTTCCCCCTTGTCCCCGATCAGCCAGTTTCCGCCTTTTGTGATCGCAATCGGAATGACGTTATATTTTTCCTTGTCCAAATTTTTCATCACTCCCCGCGCCGACGAGAGCGAAACTTCGTGCTCCCCCGACCGCCCGCCGAAAACAACGGCAAGATTGATTTTTTTGTTCATGGCTTTGAAAATAATAAGTTATCTTTTACTACTATATATAGTAGTGTCATTTGTGCCCTCGGCAGGAATTTCACCCACCCACTTTTTTGTCTCCCCAGAAGGAATCGAACCTTCATCTAGGGCTTAGGAGTCCCTCGTTCTGATCCATTGAACTATGGGGAGCTTGAAAATTATTCTGGGTCAATCTCATAATTCCGCATATTACACTTAACGACGATCGTCGTTAAGTGTAATATCTGCCATCTAAAATAAACTTGCTTTTGAAACTTATTTTTGAATTTTTCTACTTATCTTTATTATTGCTTCAAAATTGTCATCTGCTGCCGCCTTCACGCGGAATTTATATCTACAATTCACGCAAACGTATTCAATCATATATCGACCGTCTTTCTTAAAAACATTCACGGGCCGCATCATCCCGCCGCAGCCCGCCGCGCGGTCGCCCGGATTCACGTCAACATGCTTTCCCCAAAGACAAACGGGGCAATGGTCAGTGTAGCCATTTCCTTTTACTTTCGCCCCGCAATTTTCGCATCCGAAATCTTCAATTCGGCGTTGGAATTTTTTCGATTGCATTTGTGGACCTACGGGGAATCGCACCCCGGACTCGTCCATGCCATGGACGCGTGTTACTGCTATACCATAGGCCCGAATTATATCTGTCTTAGCCCCGCCAGATGCTTGTTCGCCTTGAGTCCCGACGCTTCGGTCGGGATCCCGACTTCACGTCGGGACTACTGGCCCCTGTACATGTCTTATACTATTTCTATTCTCTTTCGCCGTCAATTTGTTTCATGCCTGCCCCGCACCAATTTACGGTTTTTTCAGTTTTTCACAAAGTAGCTGCTTGAGTAAAATTTGGTGCGGGGGTAAACTTCCATTATGGAGTACTCTCCTGTGAAACAATTTAGGCTTTTGTGGAACAATATTGAGACAATTCTAATATTTCTTTTTTTAGCCACCTTTCCTTTCAATATCAGGAAGGTTTTTTTGACGAAATATTCATACCTAAACGGGGAGTTCAATGAATATATGACTTTGAGCTTCAGTTGGGCGGATTTGCTGATGGTTTCAGTTATTCTTATTTATACAATAAAATTGTTTTATAGTCAAATCAAAAATTATAATTTTAATAATTCTTTTTACAACAATATAAAAACAATACTGTCAAGTGTGATACAGCGTATTACGAATGTTTCACGTGAAACATTTTTGTTGTTTTTATTTTTACTCTGGACTGGCCTTTCTATCCTGTGGTCGAGCTATCAGCCTATAGCCATTTACAGGTTTGCAACCTTAATTGAATTAGTTCTTTTCGCCCTAGTGGCAATAAAGTCGCTAAAAAGCCCAAGATGGCTAGAAATAGGCATTTTTACACTTATTGCTAACGGCCTGTTTCAGTCAATCTTGGGAATTGTCCAGTTTGTTTTTAATAAGTCCATAGGGCTGCGGATCCTGGGCGAAAGCATTTTGAGCCCGAATCTGCCGGGTGTGGCTAAAATTATTATAACAGGCGGGAAACATATCCGGGCCTATGGAACATTCCCGCATCCGAACATCTTAGCTGGATTTCTGATAATTCCCATTTTCCTCATAATAGCTGAACTACTGAAAAGATCGACTTGCGCGGAAAAAATCAACGAGCCCCGCTCCGCAACTTCGCAACATTATCAACAAAATTGCACTTTCGCAAAGACTTTGGAACATATATTTCACAGGCCATCAAATCAGCCTGTTGAGGTGCGGGATAAAAAAGTTCCACGTGGAACAATAGTAGACGCTATTCCAACTTGGCTGGTTATAATTTTTTTCCTGCTTTTGCTAACTGGCCTTTTGCTAACCTTTTCGAGATCCGCTTTCTTGGGAATGGCCGTAGGGTCTCTAGTTCTTCTATTCTATTGTAGAGAAATTATCCCAAAACAACCTCGCCGCTTTTTTTTCCCTTCGATTATTCTCATTGTTCTTATCTTTAGCTCCTTGTTGTTCTTCAACAGAAACCTTATTTCTTTGCTTTCCACCCAATCACTTGCGGAACGGAATCTTTATCAAAATATTTCACGTGAAACAATTTCAGCTTATCCGGCGACTGGAATTGGCATCGGCCAATTTGTCCTCAATGAATATCAGCGGCATCTAAAACTGGCAGGTTGGCAATACCAGCCGGTTCACAATATTTATCTTCTTGCTTTTAGTGAATTGGGAATTGTCGGCCTTGCGCTGTTCCTCTTGTTGGTATTGACTATTTTAACTAATTATTGCATAAAGTGTAATCAAGCCGACCGTAATAAATCCGTATTACGGTCCGACTTACTGACATATCTCACTTTTTGTTGTATAATAATATCTTTTCTTTTCGTCTCTCTTTTTGATCACTACTTCTGGGATATAAAACTTGGACTAATTATCTTCACATTGCCGATTATATTTCTGAAAACGGTAAGCAACGAAAAGATATAAGCGACTGACAAACCCTTTTTATTCTCATGTTATATGTTACAAGCCATATGTTGCGTGAAACAAAATTGGACAATTTTTTTCAGCTTGGTATAATGAAGATTAATAAAACCCCGTCAAAATCGCGCAGTCGCAAAAAGAAACAAAAAAAAGCTATTTGTAAGGTATTCCAGACTCAAGCGCGCGAGATAAGCGGGGTGTTACCTTGCCCCGCACCAAAAGTCGGGGCAATATTTCTGAAAACAAAAATTGCACTAGAATACTTAATGTTTTCGTATTGTTCACTTGTATTTTGGTGCGGGGTTTGCCACTTTATATAAAAATAATCAATATTAACAAACGAAAAATGAAAATTGACCTGCGAAGAGGCGGAGGGCCAATGCCTCAAAGACCGCAAGGAGAGCCCACTCCTACAATACAAACTTTGGAACAGCCGCGGAGAGAACAAGAGATAAAAAACTCGCTGACGCCCAGAATTCTCAATTGGGTAATCATCGGAGCTGTTTATCTTCTTACTTTCCTCCTCCCAATTTTCTTTTTGCCAAATGTTCCAAGCGTACTCGAGCTGAACAAGCAAATGCTTTTGATTGTTCTCGGCGGAATTGCTTTTCTTTCCTGGATAGGAAAACTCGCCTGGGAGGGCCGAATAAGAATAAAGAAAAATTTTCTTCTTCTGCCCGTAATTGTACTGCTGCTTATCCTGGCGCTTGGCACTATTTTCTCGGCTTACCGCGACCAAAGCATGTGGGGATCCTTTGGAACGGAAAGTTTGTCTCTTGTCACTATAATCGCTTTTGTCGCCGCTTTTCTCGTCATCACGAACAATTTCGACAGCAAGAAAAAGGTTTCATATCTTATTCTTGTTTTGATATCTTCCTCTTTTTTGGCTTCGCTTTACGCGATTTTCCAAATGTTCGGAAAATTTATCTTCAAAAATCCGGCTCTCGCTCAAAATTCTTTCAACAGCGTGGGGTCGGTTTACGCTTTTTCCGCCTTTATAGGGGCAATTCTTATTCTTGCCGTTGCGACCATTCTTGAAAAACAGCCAATGGCGGTCAAAATCGCCCTTATTGTATTTTCCTTATTTTTTGTTTTCGTTTTGATAGCCGTAAATTTCAGAACGACCTTGATCGCTTTTTTGGTGGGCATGGCGGTTCTTTTGGGTCTGGCCATAATCACCAGCGGAAGTGAAGAAAAAAACCGTGCGCTTGTTCTTCCTATGGTTGTCTTGACACTTGTTCTTCTTGCTACTCTCATCGGAAAAAATGGATCTGTCGTGAAAGTCCAGCTTCCCGTCGAAGTAAGCCTTTCCCAAAGCGCGTCATTCGACGTTCTCAAGACCATGTGGAAAGAAAAATTTCTTTTGGGACCGGGACTTTCCATGTATGATTTGGCTTATCTCAAAGGAAAACCCTCGGAAATAAATCTGACCAATTTTTGGACGGTGAAATTCAATGAAGCGTCCAGCAGGTTTTTCACTTTGGCCACTACGGCCGGATTTTTGGGGGCCGCCGCGTTCATTTTCCTGATCGGGTCCATGCTCGTCTATATGTTTTCATCGCTGGTGAAAATTTTTGGCCGGAAGGAGGAGGGAACATATACTCTTGTTGGAGTGACGGCGATGTGGATATACCTCACGATTTTGCAGTTTGTCTGTGCTTCGAACATTACTCTTGATTTTACCTGGTGGATCGCCACAGCCGCTTTCGTGGTTCTCACGACTCTTGTTTTCCGAAAAAAAGAGGAGATTATAAGCGAGACTTCCTCGCCTCGCGTTTCTCTTATTCTTTCTTTTGTTTTTGTGGCCATAATCGTCGGATTCATTTCTCTCATTTTCCTTGAGGGCCAAAAATACGCCGCGGCAGCCGCTTATAACAAAGCGCTCGCCAGTGACACCCAGGGAGGAAATCTTGAGGATTTGGTCGGGAAACTTGGAAGAGTCACGGGACTTGACCCGTCAAGAGATCTCTATCATCGCAATTTGTCAGTCGCGCTTTTCGCTTTTCTCAATCAAAAAGTTTCCGAAAAGGGAATAAGCAATCTTTCTGAAAATGACCGGGCTGAAATCAGCACCTTGTATTTCGCCGCTGAAGAACAGGCAAATGCCGCCATAAATCTCAATCCGAAAAATTCTGATAATCTTGTTCAGCTCGCTCAAATTAACCAGAATGTCATTGGATCGAAGGACGGAGCAGAGGACGCGGCGATAAAAGCCTATCGAGACGCTTTGAACTACAACCCAAAAGACCCATCCATATATTATCAAATTGGACAGGTGTATCTTCTGATGGCTGATATGGAAACGGCCAAAGCTGCCGCCCAGCAGCAGGGAAAGCAAGCGCAACTTCCGGAAAAAGCAAAGGAAAATATCGCTCTTGCGCGGCAGAACTTCGAAAAAGCGGTTGGGGAAAAAGGAAACTATATTCCAGCCCAGTTTATGGTCGCCGTTTGCCTTGACCGTCTCGGTGAAATAGACCAGGCGATTGCCAAGCTCGAAGAAAGCAAAAAAATGAATCCGCAGGACGCCGGGATTCTCTTCCAGCTTGGAGTTTTCTACTACAAAGCGGAAAAATACAATCAGGCTCGCGCCGAGCTCGAACAAGCCGTGAAGCTGGCCGAGAATTATTCCAATGCTAGGTACTTCCTTGGACTTGCCTATGACAAGTTGGACGACAAAAAGAGCGCTCTTGAGCAATTCAAAAAAATCGCCGAGCTGAATCCTGACAATGAAGACGTGAAGAAAATCGTTTCCAATCTTGAAGCCGGAAAAAAGGCTCTTGACGGGATGGATGTAACCGGTTCAGCTCAAGGAACACAAGGCGGACAAAATGCTCCTGCTGTCCAGCGCGATCAGGAACCTGTTCCACCAGAAACACCGATTCAAGGTCCCGACCAGCAGAATCAGCCGCCGCAAGAAAACCCGAATCCGTAAAAATTCACAAAACAAATTCTCCCCCGACATTACGTTGGGGGTTTTTCTTGACAAAAAAATAATTACCCGCTAAATTATAATCAGTCCTGAAGCTGTTTGTGATGTCCGTGCGAACGGGCATTTTATTATCAGATAAGATACAAGAAATAAAATAGAAGAAATTCTTTCTTATTTCTTATATCTAATTTCTTATTTATCTTTATGGCTAAACGAAAAAAACTAACAAAAACCAACGAAGAAGGGCAATCTGGCGGGCGACTGGGACAGTTTGGCAGCGCTATTGCTCAAATTTGCGAAGAAAAAGGCATTTCCAAAGAGAAAGTGATCGAAGCGATTGAGTCGGCGCTGGCCGCGGCCTACAAAAAAGACTACGGAAAGCGCGGCCAGCATATCCGGGCGGAATTTGATGAAGTTGCCGGCGGAGCCAGTTTTTTCCTAGTGAAAGAAGTAGTCGACGAAACGACCCGCGTTTTTGAAACTGAAGAGGAAAAGGCGCAAGAAAAAGAACCGGAAGAAGAAAAGAAGATCAAAAACCAGCAGGAAGAGAAGAGAACAGGCGAATCCTCCTCCGTCCCGCTAAGCGGGACTACGGAGGACAAGGAAGAAATCCGAATTCCCCGTTATAATCTAGAACGCGATTTGACTTTGAAAGAAGCCCAAAAAATAAAACCGGACGCCAAAGTAGGGGATGTAATTGAAACGAAACTTGAGGAAAAAAGCGATTACGGCCGCGTGGCCGCCCAAACCGCCAAGCAAGTCATTATTCAAAAAATCCGCGAAGCCGAACGCGATGCGATGTATGATGAATATAAACAAAAAGAGGGCGAGGTCATAAGCGGCGTTGTTCAAAGAATTGAAGGTCGCAACATTTTTGTCGACCTTGGAAAATCAGTCGGGGTTCTTTTTCCTTCAGAGCAAGTTGAAGGGGAAAGGTACCGCATCGGCCAGCGCCTTAAGGTGTATATCATGAAAGTCGAGGCGGACCCGAAAGGGCCGGGCATAATACTTTCTCGCTCTCATCCGGCTTTGGTTCAGAAACTTTTTGAAATTGAAGTTCCTGAAATATTCACCGGGACGGTGGAAATCAAATCAATGGCCCGTGAGGCGGGATCGCGAACGAAAATCGCCGTCGCTTCAAACGAAGAGGGGGTCGATCCGATTGGTTCCTGTGTTGGACAGAAAGGAACTCGCGTTCAGGCAGTCATTGATGAACTGGGCGGAGAAAAAATCGATATTATTGAATGGAATGACGATGTGGCTAAATTCATCTCCAATGCCCTTTCGCCGGCCAAAGTTTTGGGCGTGAAAGTGATCGAGAGCAAAAAAGAATCCAGGGTTTCCGTTCCGGCCGACCAGCTTTCTCTCGCCATCGGAAAGCAAGGCCAAAACGTACGCTTAGCCGCCAAACTAACAGGCTGGAAAATCGACGTGGTAACGGGCGAAGAGAAAAAAGGGGAGGATGACGAAGAAAAGAGCGAAAAAAAAGGTGAAAAATCTGAAAAAGATGCGGAAGAGGAATCTGCTAAAGCCGCAACGAATAAGAAAGAAAAGAAATCCATGAAAAAGAAACCTGCCACCGCTAAAACTAAGACAGACAAAGAAGAAAAAGATAAAAAAGAATTGGAATCAGAAAAAAAAGATGACTCGAAAGAAAAGGAATTGGAAGAAAGGAAAGAAGAACAAGAAAAATCAGAAGCAAAAGAACAAAAATAAAGGAGCTTGTCTAGAACAGCATAGAGATTTATGCTAAATCTATGACGGCTCGAT
>JASEHL010000030.1:4559-12141 GCA_030018805.1 Patescibacteria group bacterium | reverse complement strand
AATTATTAGAAAATTGTTAAGTAGCTCTAGTCGTGTTCTATACTAACTCCAAAAATAAATACGGAAATAAGCAAAGCGGCAATCAGAAAAATGAGCGAAATCTTGAATCTCGTCTCGGACTGCCTGCCGCCAAAATCCAACGCGAATGCTTTTTTCTTGTTTTCCTTTGTGTTTTTTTTCGATGTTTTCCTCCTTGGCATATTTGCTCGCCCTGTTAAATGCCTCGCTATGCGAGGCCCCCTGACTTAGTCAAGGGATTCAACAGGGTAAATTTATTTTTGTAATCTTTGCGGTTATTATACAACATCCTCAAATTATCGACAAGACGCCGTTTTCGCTTATCGTTCCTCTCTGCCAGGACTTCCCGACTTTCTGCTTGTAGGTGACAACGGCGTTATAGTCTCCTCTCGGCCATTTTTTGTATTTTATCATCACGTTCACGATTGTCGAACTTCCGGACAGTGTCGCCCGCATCACCTTTGCTTTCCTGCCGCCGAGCCGCGCCTTGAGATGCTTTTTTTTGCTCACGCTTATTCCGCTTACGGTCAAGTTGATTCTGGCTTTCGCTTTTTTGCTTGTGCTGTAAGAAAGAGTCGAAACGTCGGAAGTGATTTGGGCCGAGCTTCCGTCTTCGCAGGGGCTGGCCTGGTCGAGCTCCACGGCCTGAAGCGCTTTTTGAAATTCGCTGCAGAGCGTGCTTCCCGCGCCGTAAAGATCGGAGCAGGACGTGTTGAGAGCGCTGTAGGCGTCTTCAAAAGAGGAAGTTATCGCGAAGTAATAATTCATAGCCCGATAAAAAATCTGCCCCACGTCGCCGATGCCAATCCCCGAAACGGAATAACCATTGTACGTTCCGCCCACCGCGGCAAGATACGCCCCATGCCCCAAGACGGTGCTGTTTTGATGAACGCCGCCATAATCGCTTTCCCCGCAATAGAATCCCGAATCGCTCATCTTCCCCGGATAAGGACCCCATCCGTCATTAACGCTTCCCGGATCGTCGAGGCGCCGGGAAAATCCCAGAATGGAATCTTCCCCTATCATCCAATCGTTGACCCCTTCGATGCTATTTTCTGTCACCGAACCGAAAAAGTCGGCATACGCCTCACTCATCGCGCCGGACTCTCCCGTGTAATTCAATCCCCAGGGCAGGCCTCCCCAAAGCACCGAATAATATTCCACTCCGTGCATATATTCGTGTCCGAGAATATCAGTCGTCAATTCTCCGGAGCAAAATTTGATCGAATAGTAGTCGTACCAGGCGTTGGGGCACAAAAGAGCCGTATTAGGAACGTTGTCTATCCGAACATAGGCGTCCGTGTTCGTGTAGGCGCTTGCAGACCCATCGCCCAGCCCTCCTAGTTTGTTGGCTCCGTCCCGTCCGAAATTGTTCTGATAATAGCTGTGCGCGCCGGAAAGATAATCATAAGCGTTGTCGATGTCGGCCGTACCGATTGCCCCTTGTCCTTCGGAGCGGGAAAGAACAAGGGCGCCTGAATTTCCGTCATAGACATTTCTGTTCAGGTTTCGCGTTCCCGCCAGATGATAAACAAAACTTCCGTTCAAAGCGTCGATGAAAAAATATTCGTGTCCGCCTTTTTCTTTTCCGAAAACTTCAACCATCCAGACCAAATAATTGAAGTTGCTTTTTTTGTTTTCAACGAGACCCTTGTTGAAAACAAAAAGTTTTGGTTTTGAAATTTGGGGTTTTTCGCCGTATCCCCAATCCTGCCAATATTTTTCCGCCTCTTTTTTCGCGCGGTTTTGGGATATTTTCGACCGTGTTTCCGAAACGATGCCGGGCAAAAAATTGGCGCTCGCCGAACTCACCGAATTGTCTTCTTTCAGGTGGACAATTCCGTAAGCTCCGAATATCGGGACGTTTTTGCGCTTTTGAATGTACGCCACGTGGTTCATTTTTTTGCCGTCGCTCTTTTTCCCGGCAAAGACAAGTTCTTTGGCCGGTACCGAAAGCCCGAAATATTTTCCGTATTCCTGCATGAAATATTTCGCCGCCACCGTCGGATCGGCTGACAGAGGTTTTTCAAAAGTCAGGGGAATTTTTCTGTCTTTCGCGGAAATGAAAGAGAGAGCACCGGTGTTTTTGTCCACGGAATATTCAATTCCGGGTCCGAGTTTGTTTTTGAGCTCTTCGATGTCCGCGCCGACGCTTTTTGACTCCTCGCCCGCGATCATTCCCTTCTCAATAAAAAAGGTTCGGCAAACAGTTGCCAAACCAAAAACAAGAATAAGCGCGATTATTATTTTTGCGGAATTTTTTTTCTTTTTCATTTTTCGAGTAACCCCCGCTGGCCTCAATTCTATCACATTTTTCGGTTTTTCCGAACTATCCCCCTATTCTTTTTTGATTCTCTCGTTGTTCTCCATCACCGCTTTTATGAATTTTGGATCATATCCCGCTTTTTCGCTCGCTTTCACGATCGCGTTCACGTCTTTGGGCAGGCATTTCCCGGAAAAGCCGCGCGTGTCAGGAAACACGGCTGAAAACATCCTCCCCATTCTTTTGTCGAGAAGCCACAGCTCGCGAAGTTCCTTGTATTCTACTCCGAATGTCCGGGCGATGTTGTAGAATTCGTTGCAAAAAGTAACTTTGGTCGCGATAAAAGCGTTCTCCATGTATTTCACCGTTTCCGCTGTAGTCGAATCGGTAATATAAAATTTCGCATCCGGCCCCATCACCCGGACGAAAAAATCCATAATTTTCGAAGCCGTTTCTTTTTCTCCGCCGATAATCTGAAAACTGTGCCGTTTCATGTCTTTCGGATCGGAGTATTTCCAGAAAGGCACGAAATACCCGCCTTCACCCATATATTCCGGCGAAAAGCAAATTTTCTTTCCCGTTTTTTCGACCAGATTCTTCGTGGTTGTCGGAGGAATTGTGCTTTTAATAAGAATCAAGGGAGTCGCGAGCCAATTTAAAGTTTCTTCGATAATTGAAAGATCACAAGCGCCATCCTTGCCCATCGGCGTCGGAACCGAGATCACTCCCAGATCGCACGAGTTTATTTCCTCTTTTGAGGCCGAGCCCTCGACATTGGGATCAAAATAAATCGTCTCGAAATTGTCCTTGAAAAAATTATAGACTCCTTTTCCCACGTAGCCGTAGCCGACCACGGCCACTTTTTTTCCTTTATTAGACATAATTTACCTCTAATTATTATCTTTAGAAATGATAATCCTACAAATTCAAAATGTAAAGCATGCCAACTCTATATTGCACAGAGAAAGGACGCCAGTACAGTATACTGTATTACTGTACTAGAAATATTTTTCAATCTTTCAATGAGATCCAGATAAAATTTCAGATTATGGATCGTGGCGAGACGACCGGCGAGCGGCTCGCCCACCGCGAAGAGATGGCAAAGGTACGCCCGGGTATAATTCCGGCAAGTGTAGCAACTGCAATTTTTGTCCACCGGCGAAAAATCTTTTTTGAATTCAACGTTTGTGATGTTGATCACGCAATAAAAATTGTTTCCGAAGGTCGAACCTTCGGAATTCCTAAATTTTTCATTTTTAATTTTTACTTTTTAATTTCAGTTCGCCACCATTCCCCCCGACCCGCCAACACTGATGTCCTCGGAAAGATTTGAATTTTTTCCTTCAATCGAAGCCTCAAGCGCCCGCCCGGTGAAAGAATCCTGTCCCGAAAAAACGGTCCTCCCGAGAAGCGGCGCGTATCCGCCGACAAGATCTTGTCCGGGCTTGATTCCAATCTGGAAAATCAGCTCGCGGGGATCGGTGAGAACCCCGATTCCGGCCGGCAATTTTCCGATGTCCCAAACAAACTCGTTGGTGCGGCTGTTGAATGAAGCGTTCGCGTTTTTCGGAATGACGACTCCTTTCCAGCTCACGCCCGCCGGAAGAGACCCGACCACTCTCGCGTCCGCGAGGTCGTTGGAAACATTGAGAAGCTTGAGGTGAATGGCAAAAGTCGTTTCCGCGCCGGTTTGGAGGGGAAGCGGACCGGAATTCTGGATTTCCGGGTCGTTGAAATAGCCTTCCGCCGCGATCGCTATTTTCGAATTCAAACGAACATTCACGGTGTTCGAGGCCACCGTTTTGTTTGCTCCTTCCGGAGTGGGAACATCCGGGCTGTCAATTTTGGAAACGGCGGAAATCGAAAAATTTTTGTCGTTTGATCCGGCAACGGGAATGATTTCCTTCACCGGGACCGAGAAACTCACTTCTCCTCCCTGATTGGGATTCAACATTTTCAAAATTTGATTTTCCGCCCCTTTCCAAGTGAGCGTTCCTTTCACAAAATCGACAAAAGCCTTGGAATTGGAAATACTAAGACGCGTGTAGTCCAAAATGGGACTGGCGATTTCTTCCGTCAGCACAACGTCTTTGAGACCGATGGAGCTGGCGTTTCGGAATTTGATGTTGAATTGGAGATTTTCTCCGGCGTTCACGACAACAATGTCTTTTTTCCCGTTGATCGTCTGTTCAATTTCAAAGGGAGAGCCCACAATCTTGAGACTGCTTTCCGAATCGGAATAGGCAAAAAAATCACCGCCGTTTTTCATTTCTCCGATGCCGGCCTTGAACCTTTTCACCTCGTCATTGCGGCCGTTGACGCTGCCGCTGATTTTCACCTCGCCGCTTTCGCCCGGGCCCAGCTCGCCGATGAACCAAACGTTGTTTCCGCTCGCCGGCAAAGGTTCGGAAGCCGCAAAGGAAAAATCGGGCGGATATTCGATTTTCAATTTTAGATTTTTGAAGGCAATCTCGCCGTTGTTTTTGTATTTGGCTATATAATTCACGGTATTCCCCGACGCGGCCTCTCTCGGCCCTCCAAGTTCCAAAGACAAAGGACTCGAAGTTATGAAAATTCCCTTCTTGACTTCCGTCTTGAAGGTGGAATTGAAATTGAAAGATTTGTATTCCAAAAGGACGTTGACGTAGGCGAGAAGATCCTTGGGTCCGAAAAATTTTCCCCGGAAAGAAATTTTTCCGCCTGTCTTCCCGGGAACGTTTCCAACGACGTATCTTAGCGCGTTTGGCCCCTCGGACTCAAAATTGATATTTCCCTCCGGCTTGAAATTTTCCGGAAAATTGACGTGAAGAACTGCTTCGCGGAGAGACACACCGTTGAGATTTTGATAATCTATGGTGAAGGTCGCCAAATCTCCGCTTTGCACTTTTTCCTCGGAGCTCACGGAAATTTTCACTTTTTCCTCGGAAAACACTCCTTTTCTTATCAAATTGACCGCCCAAAACAAAATCAGGAAGCCGGCGATGACGGAAACCGCGATCAAAGAAATTTTTTTGAGCTTCTGCTTTTTTTTCCTTTTCTCTTCGTCTTCTTTTATCCAGATGGCGCCTTTGTTTTTTTCGGGAGGAAGCAATTCCTCGGGACGAAAAGGATTTTCCTCGGCCGTTTTTTCCCGGTTCTTTTCCCAAAAAGAATCGACGGAATTTTTTCCGCTCTCCTCGCTTTTGTCAAAAAGTTTTTTTTCTACGTCGCGAAGGCCCATTTAGCTATAATTTTACAATATTTGTCCAGCCGCGGCAAATCCAACCCGAGCCAAATCCCGACTGCCGAACTGTTTTTGCCGTTTTTCTCCCGGGTTTGCGCTTTCTGAAATATGGCGCGGAGTTCAGCTTTGAAAATTATATTTCCTGAAAGCCTTCCTGATTTTCGCCAATTTTTCGAGTTCTTCATTGTTCACTTTCACTTTGGCGATTTTTCGGAGCGGATTTCCCAAAAAAATCCGCAGCAGCTTGATTTGGTTGTCGGTTAACGAAAGCAGGTTCGAAAAATTTGAAACGCAACCGGCGCAAACAATCCCGCCCTTTTCGACGCTAAAAAATTTTTTCGTCTTTTCGGCAAGTTTTTTCCGGCAACTGACGCACTTCATCACCTCCGGCCTATGTCCCAGCAGATCAAAAAGTTTCCACCAAAAAGCTTCTGTTATAATTCCATATCCCAGTCCCAGAGTTGAACTCTGGGATAAGAAACTTTTAAGGAGTGAAAATATCTTCTCGTCTTTTTCCCCTTCGGCAAAATTTTTCCCGAAAAACCGGAAGATTTCGAGAACGCTGCCCAGTTTTTCAAAATCTTTTTTGATATTCGAAAAATCATGAAGCGTGATCGCGCCTGTAATCTGCCCCAGGCCGCGCGAGCGGGCAATATACACTTCGCTCAAAGTTCCCGGCTCAAGATGCCCTGTCAGTTTCGCTGTTGGTTTTCTCGCGCCTTTGGCCACCGCTTTCACGAGACCTTGCTCGAGGGTGTACATAATGTATATCCGGTCAAATTCGTTGGTATCGCGCGATGTTAGAATTATGGAAGTGAATTTTTGCATAGTTTGATTATATAGTCCGGATACCCGAAACACAATCTTCAAAAATAAAAAAGACCGGAGAAACAGCTGCTCTCCGGTCCGTGAACCTCCCGAATCGTCGGATGGTTTTTTTATAGGTAATCGGAAATTGAAAGAAAGGCGATGGCGGCCGCATAAACAATGATCCTTTCAATTTTCTCGATCTTTCCCAAGCCCATACATGCTATCATTCCCACGCCGTGCATGTCTTTTCCTCTCCTTTCCGGCTAAGTTGGTTAACGTTGATTACGCTGGTTGTCTTGTCAACTTTTTACCTCACCGTAGACGACGATAGCGGCAAGAATAATAAACGAACCGAAAAGCCAAATTATGAAGGATGTTGAAAAACAATACCCGCAGCAATACGCGCCGTAAGACAGGAGAAAAATCACCACGACCGGAAAAATTGCCATGAGATAATCTTTTCTTTCCGGGGCAACGTTTTTCTCTTTTTTCTCTGCGTATGATGCTGTCGGTTCAAAAAAGAACGTTCCCGCAAAAGACGCGTAAACTGCCGTTGCGCAAATGGACAAGATAAGTCCGTTTTGCCAGCTAACGCAGCATTTTTGCGCGACGAGGCAAATGATCACAAAGACACCCAAAACCATCCCGGAAAAAATTGCCCTTTTGAATTTCAGTCTCGTGATCCACGAACGCGCCTCACGAATCAGCGTCACGGAGGAAACGACCGTGATAACGAAGAAGAGAAAGAAAATCAGCATCCTTATCATAAAGGCTCCATCGCCACTCATAGATTGCCTCATGGCCATCACCTCCCTTTTCACCGGCAATGCCGGAATTTTAGAAATAACCGAACCATTGAATTTTTTTTCTAGTTCGGCAAGCCAGGCATTCTTCGGTTAAAAATTTTCTGGAGACAGCCCAGACTACAGCAAACGCCGTCATGGATATTGTGCAAGCAATTGCATATCTGTCCGGCTTCCATACTACCAAATCCAGCCAAAAATTTTCAGGCATACTTAAGGGGACAAAGATCAACCCCAGAATGAAAACGAGTATAGCAGGAAGAAGAGACAGAGCTCGTATTTCCTCTCTGCACTGATCGTTGCATGATAGGGCCTTATAAGTGTTGATTTCCGTTTTCACCGTTTTTCTCCTTTTAAGGATCTCTCCGCGTTGCGGAGCCAAAATTTATCAAAAAAATTCCCTCCAAATTTCTCACTTCTCACTTCCCAATTCTCACTTCTCACTTCCCAATTCTCACTTCTCAC
>JASEHL010000030.1:0-4460 GCA_030018805.1 Patescibacteria group bacterium | reverse complement strand
TTCTCACTTCTCACTTCCCAATTCTCACTTCTCACTTCCCAATTCTCACTTCTCATATCTCATATTTTCTTCAGCCACACTTTCACCGGCGTGGTTTCAAGATCAATGAATTCGGAAATGTCAGATTCGGGATTGTCGGCTTCGAAAATCCCCTCGGCGAGCGTTTCTTTGGCGATCAGTTCCCCGAATTTTTCAAAAATCTTCAGTCCCCCTTGATAACACAGCGTGATCCGGTTGTCAACGTCGTACCCCGCCTTTTTGCGAAGCTCCTGAACGCGGCGGATGAGCTCGCGCGCTTCACCCTCGAGACGCAAGTCTTCGGAAATGGCGATGTTGAGACCGACCATCCAGTTTCCTTCCTCTTCGGTGTATATTCCCGGCTCCTGCTCGACCGAACCGACAAAAATTATTTTTTTGACGTTTATTTCGTCTTTCACGAGGTTCATCAGATCGTTATCGACGGGCTGGTTTACCCGGAGTTCCGAAAGCGGCTGGCGGACTTTAATGCCCGCCTTCGCCCTCGCCGCAAGCCCCAATTTCACGAACCGCCGGGCAAGCTGCATCTGTTCATTGAGCTCTTTGTCAATCAATTTTTCGTCCGCCACCGGAAAATTAGTCAAATGAACAGACAGCGACTCGCCGGCCTGCCCGCCATCAATTTTTTCGCCAGAAAAATTTGGGCGGGTGAGATTTTTATAAATTTCCTCCGCTACAAACGGCGTGAACGGCGCCATCAGTTTTGCGAGCTCGATGAGAATATAACGCAGAGTTTCATAGGCTTGCTTCTTATCTTCGTCATTTTCACTCTTCCAAAAACGTTTCCTCGACCGACGGATATACCAGTTTGATAAATTATCGATAAAAGCCGGAAACAACCTGGCTGTTTTTGAAAGTTCATAGGCGTCCATGTGCCGGTTTACATTTTTTATTAAGTTATTCAACTCCGAAACAATCCACTTGTCCAATAGATTTCCCAAACTTTTGACTTTTGACTTTTGACTTTTGACTTCAAATCTATCTATATTCGCGTACAACACAAAAAACGAATAAGTATTCCAAAGCATGCGGAACATTCCCTTGAAGATATCATTCAACTCGTCGTCGGAAAAATTCAGATTTTCCCCTTCCATCAGAGGCGATTGCATGAGATAAAACCGAAAAGCGTCCGCGCCGTAGCGGTTGATGAGAATATTCGGATCAGTGAAGTTCCCGAGGGACTTCGAGAGTTTTTTTCCGTCCGCCCCGGTGATTGTTCCCGTCGTCACCGCGTTCAAAAAGCTTGGTTTTCCGAAAAGACCGACGGAAAGGACGTGAAGGGTATAAAACCACCCCCGTGTCTGGGCGATATATTCCGAAATGAATTGGGCCGGAAATCTTTTTTCGAATTCATCTTTGTTTTCGAAAGGATAATGGAATTCAGCGAACGGCATTGATCCGGATTCCACCCAGCAGTCGAACACGTCCGGGATTCTCCGCATCACTCCCCCGCATTTTTCGCAGGGAAAAGTTATTTCGTCGATCATCGGCCGATGATAATCGTCGAGTTTTTTCCCCGACAATTTCTCCAACTCCCTGAAAGAACCAATAATTTTGATATTATTACATTCCTTATTTTTGGTTTTTGGTTTTTGGTTTTTGGTTTTATTCTCGCATTGCCAAATCGGCATCGGATTTCCCCAATAGCGCGACCGGGAAATATTCCAGTCGGGCGCCGTTTCGAGCCCATGGCCGAATCTTCCATATTTCAGATGCGCCGGGTGCCAGTTTATTTTCTCGTTCTCCGCAAGCAATTTTTCCTTCAGCTCCGAAACTTTCACGAACCAGGCCGGCTGGGACATATATATGAGTTTCGTGTCGCAGCGATGGCAAAATGGATATGAGTGACTCACGTTTTCTTTCTTATAAACAAATCCTTTGTCGGACATGTCTTTCAAAATCTTGAAGTTCGATTCCCAAACTCCTTCGCCCTTCCAATGCCCTTCGGTAAATTTTCCTTCGTCATCCACGTTTTCGATAATGGGAAGATTGTTTTCCTTTCTCGTCTGAAAATCGTCTTCTCCGAACGCCGGCGCGACGTGGACGATTCCCGTTCCGTCTTCAAGGCTCACGAAACCGCCGGTGACCACCCGATATCCATTTTCTATTTTTTGAGGGAAAATCGGTTCGTACTCGAGCCCCTCCAGATCTTTGCCGGACATTTCTTCTTCGATTTTATGTTCGCCGTCAAGCGTTTCGAGGCGGTCCTTGGCCAAAATGTATTTTTCTTTTCCTCGCGCCGCCACGACGTATTTCGCCTCCGGATTTACCGCGATGGCGACATTCGCGAGAAGCGTCCAGGGCGTTGTCGTCCAGACAAGGAAAAAAGTGTTCGGATATTTTTCGCCTTTGATTTTCAGCCTGAAGAAAACCGAGGCGTCTTTCACGTCTTTGTAGCTTGAGTCCATCGCCACTTCAAAATTCGAAAGCGGCGTGCTGCAGCGCGGGCAAAAAAGGGATATCCTTGAATCTTTGTAGATCAGGCCTTTTTTTTGAAGCTCCGCGAAACCCCACCAAACCGACTCCATATACGAATTGTCCATCGTCTTGTAAGAATTGTCGAAATCGACCCAGCGGCCGATCCGGCGCACTGTTTTTTTCCATTCATCCGCGAATTGAAGAACGGTTTTGCGGGCTTCTTCGTTGAATTTTCCGATATTTTTTTCTATGTCCCGTTTTCCTTTGTAGCTGAATTTTTTTTCGATGATGTTTTCGATGGGAAGTCCGTGCGTGTCCCATCCCCAGCGGCGCGGCACGCGAAACCCCTTCATGGTGAAATACCGCGGGACAACGTCCTTCGAGGTTGAGGCCAGAAGATGACCGTGGTGGGGAAGACCGGTCGCGAAAGGCGGCCCGTCATAAAAGGAATAAAGCTTCGCGTCTTTTCGAAGCTCCAAAGATTTCTCGAATATTTTGTTTTCTTCCCAAAACTTGAGGATTTTTTCCTCCATTTCGGGAAGAGATTGTTTCGGGTCGACAGGATCGAACATAAAATAAACTCAAAGCGTAAAGCTCAAAGCGCAAAAATGCAGCGTAAAATTCAAAAATTTAACAGTTTTAAGTTTTAAGCTGTGGTTTTGAGCTTTGCGTTTTGAGTTTTGAGCTTATCGACGAATTACGGAAAAATAATTTATCCGGTAAAAACTATATATTTCGATACACATCCAATGTTTGTTTGGCGCATTTTCCCCAGCTGAATTTTTTGGCCTGTTCTTTGCCAGCCGCGGACAATTTTTCGCGTAGATTTTTATCGCCAGCCAATTCCGCCATCGCTTTTCCGATCCCTTCCGTATCATGCGGATCGACATAGAGCGCCGCGTCGCCGGCGATTTCCGGAATGGAAGCCACTTTTGAAACAAGGCACGGCGCGCCGCAAGCCATGGCTTCGACGATCGTCTGGCCGAATCCCTCCCAGAGCGAAGGCATCACGAAAAACTCCGCGTGGCAATAAAGCGGCTTCAGGTCGTCTCCTCCGACGTATCCCGTGAAAATCACGTCGTTTTCGATTCCCAAGTCTTTGGCCATCTGAAAATATTCCTTGAACAGCCAGCCGCGCTTTCCGGCAACAACCAGCTGATAATCGAATTTCCCTTGAAAATTATTCTTGAAGCGGGAGAATCCCTCCAAAACTCGCGTCAGGTTTTTTCTCGGCTCGAGCGTTCCCAGAAAGAGAATGTATTTGCCGTTTATTTTGTAATCCTTTTTTATTTTCTCCGCCGGGGTGGAACATTCTTCAAAAAACCTCCTGTCGATTCCGTTGTGGACCACGCTAATTTTTTCTTCCGGGAATTTCAGAAATTCCCGGGCGTCTTTCTTGGTTGATTCGGAAACGGCAATAATCCGATCCGATTTTTTGGCCATAAAACCGTAGAGGGCCTTCAGTTTGGCCGTTGAAAGCCGCGGAAACAAATCCGGAACGCGATACGGCGCGAAATCATAAAAAGTCGTGACTATTTTTCCGCGATAACTTGCCGGCACGCGGTAGAGCGGCGAAGTTGAATGGAGAACATCCAATTTTTCCCGCGCGTACGTGGCCATCCCCAGAATTTCACTGTAAGCTCCCGGCATATATTTTTTGTAGTCGGAAAAAGGGAAAAATTTTATCTTCACGTTTTCGCGCGTGAATTTTTTGACGTCCTTGTCGCGCACCTTGAAGTCAAAAAACAAGACGTACTGATTGTCCCTATCAATCTCAAGCAGGTTTTTGATGAGGTGCCAAACATAATGCGCCACTCCGCTGGGAGCGGATTTTTCCGGATTCAAAATGGCTCTGGCGTCGATTCCTATGCGCATGACCGTATAATTAACCTATTCAAACTATATCCTTTTTATAGGTAAAAAACAAGCCCGGTATCGCCCGCGGCTTTTCCTGCATAAGTTCATTAACATATTGCACTCTATGAGAAAGTAAATGCGTGCCGTTT
>JASEHL010000002.1 GCA_030018805.1 Patescibacteria group bacterium | reverse complement strand
GCCCCTTTAAAGGGGCCGAGTTTTTATAATACATCCGGAGCAAAAAGGATTCTAATTTTTGCAGAAATTGTTGTTTGAGAAGCTGATTTTTGTCAAAAATTTTCGCCTTAGATTCGCTTGCCTAGAAAATTTTTACCACAAAAAACCAGCTTCGAGTTCAATTTCAAGAAAATTTGGATTCCTTTTGCGATGCCACCTAATAATCCTTCAACTTCCCCGCGAGGCCTGATTCTCTGATTTTATCAAGAGCTTTCGCTTCAATCTGCCGGATCCGCTCGCGCGTCACCCCGAATTCGTGTCCCACTTCTTCCAGTGTATGCGTCACTCCGTCTTCAAGACCAAACCGAATTTTGAGAATTTTCTGTTCGCGGGGCGTGAGGTCTTTCAGCGCCAGCTCGACATGATCGGCCAGAAGCTTTCGCGCCGCGCTGTGATGAGGCATAACCGTTTCCGTGTCCTCGATAAAATCTCCAAGGATGCTGTCATCCTCGCTGTCTCCGACGGGAGTTTCAATAGAAACCGTTTCCTGCGAAATTTTCATGATGTGGCGTACTTTTTCCACCTCGATTCCCATTTCCGCGGCAATTTCTTCGGGGAGAGGGTCGCGGCCAAGCTCCTGAACCAGACGTCGCGTGGCTTGGGTGTATTTGTTGATCGTTTCAACCATATGCACCGGAATGCGGATTGTTCGTGATTGGTCAGCCAGCGCCCGCGTGATAGCCTGGCGTATCCACCAGGTGGCGTAAGTCGAGAATTTGTATCCCTTCCGGTAGTCGAATTTTTCCACCGCCCGGAAAAGCCCGATGTTTCCTTCCTGGATGAGATCGAGCAGCGAAAGATTTGTGCTTCTTCCTACGTATTTTTTGGCAATCGAAACAACAAGGCGCAAATTAGCCTCTGTCAGTTTTTGCTTGGCCGCCAAGTCCCCTTTTTCATTCCTTTTCGCCAAACTCACTTCTTCTTCGGCCTTGAGCAGAGGGACTCGGCCGATTTCCCGAAGATACATTTGCACCGAATCCGAAGAGACGTCGTCAAGGTCGAGAGGAATATCAATTTCTTCGACCTTTTTTTCCCGAAGTTCGGTTTCCTTCTCGACTTCTCCCTTGATCACCTCGTCGGAGCTTATGACTTTGATTCCGCCTTTTTCCAGTTTCTCATAGAGATCCTCGAGCCCGCTCAAATTTTTCTCAACCTCGGGAATGGCTTGCAAAATTTCGTCTTCCGTTACGAAACCTCTTTGTTTTCCAACCTTGAGAAGTTCTTCGGCTCGGCTTTTTTCTTTTCCGAAAACTTCTTTCTCCCTTCTTTTCAACCCGCTTTTGCCCGCCTTCTTTTTCCCGGCCCGCAGTTTCTTTTTTTTCAGCGCGTTTTTTTTCTTTCTCGCTTTCATACTTTCCGCCGGTCTTTTGGCCGCTTTCTTCCTTCTTTTCTTCGTCTCCTTTTTTTTCGCTTTCGGCTTCACCTTTTTTTTCTTTTTCCTGGCCATGATGTGATTGCTTAATTTTTTTGATAGCTTTGTTCCAAACAACGATATATCCTCGCAAACTATCGCCTAAAAACGTTAATCCTTGAAAAAAAATAGAATTTGTAAGCAGTTCTTCGGGAATTACCCCTTGATTTCTTCCGACAAATCCTGAAATTCTCTCATGAGCTTCTTCACCGCTTCCTTGTTTCCCGTTTTCTCCGCTTCCCGGATTTGCTTGGTGATTTCGGCGATTTTTTCTTTTGATTTGAATTTTCGCAATTGTTCCAGCGCTTCTTTGAGCTCGTCCGCCGGGTCGAAAACCGTCCCGCTCCTTTGCTCCGCTTCAACCTCAATTTCAAAGACAGCTTCTTCAAGGAGCTTTTGGGATTCATAATCGGAAATTGTTTTGATTATTTTCTCAAAATCCGGCCTTTTCTTTTCCTTCGCGATTATTCCGAAAATTTTCTTTTCCCCGCCGCCGGAAAAATCTTTCTCCCGGACCAAACCTTTTCCCTTTTCAGTTTCCCCCGGAAAAGCGACTAAAAGTCCGATAATTCTTTTTTCCAGAATTTTTGCTCTCCCTGCCCTTTCGGCCGCTTCCGGCTTTTCTTCCTGATGACTTTTTTCGCTCCTTCCCGCTCTGTTTAATACTTCAATAAGAATTTTTTCTTCAACATCGAGTTTTTGGGAAAGAGTTTTCAGCCAATGCGATTTTTCAACCGGATCGGCAATGTCCTTGACCACATTGAGGATCTCGCGGGCGATTTTTTTCTTGTCGGTCGGATTTTTGGCATTGAGCCGGGAAAACACGTCTTCGAAATAATATTCGACGATATTGCGGGCTTTTTCAAGCGCTTTCTTCCAAATGTCTTTGCCGTCTTTCAGAACGTCCGCTGCGTCTTTTCCCGAGGGCAACAAAACTATTCTAACATCCAAATCGTTTTCGAGACAAATCTTGGCGCTTCTTTTCGCCGCCGCCTGTCCGGCCGAGTCCATGTCGTATGCCATCTTCAGATTGTTGGTGTAGCGCTTCACGATTTTTATCTGCTCCGGCGTGAGCGCCGTTCCGGAAACAGCGACGGTGTTCCCGAAGCCGGCCTGGTGCGACGCGATGACGTCCGTATTTCCTTCGACCAGAACAGCGGCGTCTTGCTTCCTGACTTCAGTCTTGGCGAGATGCAGGCCGTAGAGAATTTTGCTTTTGTCATAAAGCTCCGTTTGCGGCGTGTTGATGTATTTGGCCGTTTTTTCGTCTCCGCCCGGCGCGACGCGGGCCGAAAATCCAACCACTCTTCCCATCACGTCCTGGACGGGAAACATTATTCGATACCTGAATCTGTCATAATATCTTTCCCCTGATTCCTGATTCCTGATTCCTGATTCTTTTTCAACTAGTAATCCTGTTCTTGTAATTTCTTCAGCTTTATACCCTCGCTTCGGCAAAAACTCTAACATATTCCTCCATCCGTCCGGCGCGTATCCCAGGCGGAATTTTTTTATCGTTTCATCCCGGAGCCCGCGTCCGCGCAAATATTTCAAAATTTTATCCCGGCCTTTTCCCTCCCAAAGATTTTTTTCATACCATTTCGCCGCCAATTCCAATATGTCATACAATTTCTTTTTTTTCTCCCCTTTCTCGCCTCTTGCTTCCCAATTCTCATTTCTTTTCAATTGAATTCCCGCCTTTTGCGCTAATTGCTCGAGAGCTTCCCGAAAACCAATCCCTTCCATTTCCATCACAAAAGTGAAAATGTCTCCGCCCTTTCCACATCCGAAGCAATGAAAGCTTCGGCGCTCTTCGCTCACCATGAAGGAAGGAGTTTTTTCATTATGAAAAGGACAGAGAGCCCTCCAGTTGCTCCCTGCTTTTTGGAGGCGAATATACTCGCCAACCAAATCAACGACGTTTATTCTGTTTTTTACTTCTTCGACGTCAGACATTTAGCTTTAGAAATCCAAGAGGTAAAAATCAAAAAATGGTGATTTTCGAAAAGAATTTTGTTTGAGAATGTGATTTTTGTCCAAAAATTTGCTTGGGTGGTTCGTGATCCGAGGAAAATTTTTGGGTATAAAAACCACATTCGAGTTAATTCTTGAGAAAATCAGTATTTTTTTGATTTCTCAATTCCTACATGACACACGCTTTCGCCGTGATTCCGTAAAGGCTGTTCCGTTCTTTGGTGATTTTTGTGATATCTCTGGCCGTCGCCTCAAGCGCCACCGTAATCATGGCCGTGCAGTTGGAAACACAATGCCGCTGGACGTTCACCCCGAGACGCGCCATCACAAGATGCCCGTTTTCGGTGAGAATCCGGTTCACCTCCGGAGAATGCATCTGGCGATCTTCGACGAGAATCGTGATTGTAGCCAAACGGAGTTTTTCCTTTTTGTTTGCCATACCCGGTAGCAGTCCGCCCATTGCTTAATTTGGTAAAGGCGGGAAAAAATATCAAATAAAATGCACATTCCCGGCAGTTAGCGATATAGTGGCGGATCACTACCGGGCATATATTCACTCTAGCCCAAAAGGGGGAAATATTCAAATTTGCCAAGATAACCGTAAATAAATTATAATATAGGCAGAACTTCCGCCGGCTAACACACTGGCTGCAAAAAATTTTGATCCGGGGAAAAGGAGGCTGTTTTGGACCAGAAAAGCAACTTGGAATGTTGTCCGAAATGCGTTGGAGATGTCGTTTTAAGGCTTGATATTCCGCCGCGTCTTATCAGCAACCAAATCGAAAGCGACGGTTTTTTCAGGTCAAACGGCCACAGGCATCTCATCGGAAAACTTCAACCATTTTACGATGAAACGAGTGTAGTGCGCCAACTACTGCTCTTTTGTTGCGATGTCTGCAACTACGTACAACGCATCCAAAACTAAAAAATCAAAAACTTCCTCCGATCTAATCTGCAGGGGCAGGCCTCGCCGAGGCTTGCCCTTTTTCATTTCCCAAACAAAAGTTTTTTGAATTCTTTTCGGGATTTTTTGTTGAATCGGGCACGAATCAACATGTCTTTCAGGGATTTATGGCGAAAAGTCGGCTCATCCGAAAGCATCAAAAATTCCTCGAATGTCAGAAGCTTGAGCTTTATCTTTTCTCCCGCGTCAAGACGCTGCTCTTTTTTATATTCGCAGTTCTTGGCC
Source organism: Patescibacteria group bacterium (assembly GCA_030018805.1). Lineage (GTDB taxonomy): Bacteria > Patescibacteriota > Minisyncoccia > Moranbacterales > UBA11712 > JASEHL01. The sequence goes on along the minus strand of JASEHL010000002.1, from coordinate 45,721 downwards.
AAATAAGTATATACATTCCAAACTATTTTGGAATAGGGTTCGTATTTTTTCAAAAGGGTCCAATCTCTCGAGAAAAAGCCGGTCTCTTCCAGCAACTCCCTTTTCGCCGTCGCCGGTGGCTTTTCCCCCTTGTCACATACGCCACCGGGAAGAGAAAGAAATTTCGGCCTGTCCGGCTGCCGCTGAATTTGTATAAGTATCTTGTCGCCAACCACGGGAATAATTTCGACTGAATCCGAGCGCTCAAGCTTTTCATAGATTGCCGTGCTCCCGTCGAACATTTTCTGCTTCCACTGCCAAACCTCAAAAATAACGCCCTTGAAAACGCGCTTGGCATTTTTTGGCAATTTATTTCTTTTTTGGGACATAGCAAGCAATCAAAAAAGCAAAAACATCATTCGCGATTCGCGGATTAGCGTTTATTTGCGGATTAGCATCACACTTTCCACAACCCGTGCAGATTGCAGTGTTCTCTCGCGGTGATGTTTTCCGCTTCAACGCAAAATTCCGCCTCGGGAGCGTCTCCGGGTTTCAGAAATTTTCGATATGTTTTCCCGTCGGCCAAAATCTCGACCCATTCGATGTAGTGATCCTCGAGCATCGGATGAGGAACCGCTCCGATTTTCACTTTCACCCCGTACCACAAGTTTTTGCCCACAGTTTCTAAAATGACATCCTTGGGGAGCTTAGCATTTGTCGGTGAATTTGCATACGGTGTTTCTTGTGGTACGGGGTTCACTCCCTTTTCTGTTTTTTCAACCACCGGAACATGTTTCTCATAACCCTCATCCTGGATCTTTTCAGCTAAGAGCTCCATCGGCTGGTCGCAGCAGATCATGTTTCCGCCTCCCGCGTGGACTACTTCCACGATATTCCCGCACTTTTTGCATTTATAGATTTGATTTAGCTCGGTCATATATTTTGATCACTGATTATGAATATTAGTACTCAACCCTGTCCGATTTTGTTTCTCAATTTTTCCTTCACCAACTCAAAGTCGATTCGAAATCCGTGGCAGAATTTTTTGGGACTCTCTCGGAGCTCTTTTTCTATTTCATCTAGGCTCATTTTCCGAAATTCGACGAGTTCATGGTTCAGTTTCGGTGTTTCGTCGCTATGCCCGAGAAAAATTCCGCAAAAAACTTTGAGAATCCCGCCTTTCGTCGCTTCGACTTCTTCATAGAATTTTCCAAGCAATTTCAAATCGCATTTTATGCCAAGCTCCTCTTCGAGCTCTCTCTTCGCCGCTTGCTCATATTCTTCCCCGCTCTCGACATTCCCGCAAACCGCCAGGTCCCAAAGCCCCGGAGCGTCGTCTTTCCCGTCCGCTCGCCGGCACATCAAAAATTTCCCTTCGGAATCCCGGAGATAAACAGCAACGACTCTTGAAATAAATCCCTTCTCGAGTTTTTTACTCTTGAGTTCTTTTCCGATAACCTCATCCTTTTCATTAACGACATCGATATAATAATCGGCCATAAAATTACTTCTTCCACCTTTTGAGGTTCGGAATCGTGCTTTCGGCCATCGCGCGGGCTTTGTCCTCGGGCATTCCCAGTTTTTCGACGGCAATCTTGATTTGCATCTCAATATACTCCGGCATTTCCATCTTGGCCGTGAACTCGCCGCTTTGGAAGCAATATCGGCAATACTCGGCCGATGGGCTTCCGTCCGCGTTCGTCCCGAAGTCTTCGGGACTCTTCATCGGCATCCCGCAAGATTGGCAGGTCAATGTTTCGTTCATAGTATTGTTTCTTAAAAAATTATCTGATTCCAGAGATTAATTTTCGGGAATAATTACTTTGCTTTATCATTTTCCCGCGGCGGTAATAATTCAATGTGACACTTACGAATAAATTTCTCAATGGAATCCTCTCCTTCGAAATCAAACATGAAAGCTTTCTTTCTTGGCTCCCCGCTATTTCCGATCAAAATATGATAAAGGAGGTAGTTTTTGATGCCTTCTTTGTATTTGTCTCTCAATCTCTCAATAAAAGGCGATGTAAGTTCCCAATACTTAATGCCTTCAGCTGTACCTATAATCTCATTTATTTTCTCCAATTCTTCGGCTATTCGATTTTCTTCTGCGGAGAATCCACCTTCAGGCGAAAAGCTTTTTTCTCTCCTGTTCATGTTATTATTGCTTAACGCTTATATATTACAAATTTTATACCTTACGCGCCACCAGCCCGACTGGCGGTTAAAACAGAATATGTTCTTTTTCTATAAACAAATTTGCTATTTTTGAATCCCGCTTTTTTCATGTCAGAAAGTGCCGGTTTCATTTTCATGATGACATCCGGACGTGAGTCATATGCTTCGTGCTTTACCCATTGTTCAATAAGTTCATCTTCCCCAAGTTCAGAAAATACTTTTTTATACATTCCGATCTGCCATTCGAGCCATTCTTTGAAAACTTTCGGGTCATCATGAGCGTAGCGGTCCATGTTAATGAACAGCCCACCGGGCTTCAGTGAACGATAAACCTCAAGCAGAAACTTTCGTCGGTATTTGAAATTGAAGTTGTGAATCGTGAGCGCGGAGGCAAAGGCATCGAAATTGCCGGATTTCAATCTTTTGACAAAATCCAGCGCGTCAGCTCTGAATATTTTAACTCTTTTCGCTTTTGCGTACTTCGCCAGCTTACGCTTCGCTTGACCTATCATTTTTGGTTCATTATCAACCGCGGTGAGGTGAATTCTTCTGTCAGCTTTCAAAATGATCTCCGACGTAAACCCGCTTCCGCAACCAATTTCAAGAATCTCGAATCTGTTGCTCCTTTGGCCATGAAAGTATTTCTTGAGAATCTCCCCGATTTCCTTCTCGCAATCCGTATACTGCGGCGCCGCCAGTGCGATCAGATTATACTCCGAACTCATTTTCCCCTTGAATCTTTTTTTATACATAATTTTAAATATTCTACCTCCTCGCCAGCGACCACCTAAGTTCAGTTTCAAATCACTTCTATCTACCCTAACATTCAATGTTAGGGTGAGTTAGTTTTTCAATCGTTATATCCCCAATTTTCGCTTTCCGAATTTGCATAAATTTTACCTTTTTTACTACCATATATCGTAGTAAGGCGACTTCCATGTGACCAAGAAGGATTAGCAACCCTCCGAAGAATTTGGAGAATATGCTTCGAGTTACAGATTCTCAATCACTTTTGTGAATTTCAGCACCTTTTCCTTGTCGCTGTTTTTGAAAAGGAACGGCTCGACATCGCGGGCAAGAATCCTGAAATCAAGCTTCCCGCATTTCCGAAGCAGCTTTTTTTTGAGCTCCGCCGCCGACCCGACGCTAAGTTTCTCTTTGAGGTATCTCCAATTCGGTTTTGTTTTGGAAAGCAGAAAAACGACGTCAAAATAATCCCTTCCCAGATCGCGTTTTCGGTTAAATACCGCGAATATTTTCTGGCTCAAGATGATATCCGGCGGAGTCACCCGAATTTCGCGAAAAACATCGAATTTGTTGAGAAGGTATGTATCCGGTTCGTATCGAACGCCATGCGCTGCAGTGTCGATTTGAATCAAAATTTTTTCTTCCTTTGCGATTGCCAGACCATAGCGCTGAAAAATTTCGGGAAATCTCACATAGCAGCGGAAAGCGCCCTTGGCAACGATTCTTGTCTCAACCAGAAAACCTTCTTTTTCAAGTTCTTTTTCGACTTCTGAAATAATTTTTGAAAAATCCGCGAGCTTCAAGCCGAAATTGTCAAAATCCAGATCTTCCGAGAAACGCCGGTTGCCATGAACAATGCGAAGAGCCGTTCCGCCCAAAAAAGACAGCTTTTTGCCAAGCTTGTGACGGAAAACAATCGAAAGAATTTTATACTGCAGATATTCCTTATAGGCGAATCTGGGAAATTCCCGAAACTCCTCCGGATATTCACTTAAAATATTTCCAAGATCAAGCATAGACTTTTCTTAGGATTCTAATTTTTTCTTCCAGGATCCGGGAATTTGAAATTGCGAGATATTTTGTCATTTTTCGGCTGTTCAAAACTTTGCCGGCGGACTCGGGATTGAGGCGAAGTTCGAAAAAATCTCCCTCGGTCTTGAGATCCTCGCGCAAATACAGAAAATCAAGGACGGCTTTTTCCGGATCAGCCACGAGAAAAGAGACTCCCCCATCTTTCACCAGAGAATAACCGAAGAAAAATTCTTTTTTTATCCGCTTATATGAGAAATTAGTTTCAATCGCGTTGAGACGCGCGCTTACGGTCCTGGTCTTAAGGGTTGAGACGGAAAAAATACTGAAAACTCCTTCCGGAATAAGACCGTGGTAGCCCAAAGCGGTTTCGAGACTCACATATGAAGGTTCATAGATTTTGTTGGCGATGAAAAACAACTTCCGTTCGTCAAGCGCTTGATCCGCAAAGACATAGAAATTATTGGCAACCTTTTTGAGATAGCCCTTTTCCCGCCATTCGCTGATTCTGCGCCGGTCGAAACCGGGGAAAACCGTGAAAACGTCCCGTATGTCCACGAGAGGGAAATTCCCGAATCGCTTCTGAAAAGTCAAATAATTCATAATTCCATATTATGTTATTTTTAACATATATTAGAATTATATATCATATCGCCTTTCAAGTCAACAGGTCGGTTTTTCGAGAATACGTGAGTGAATTCCGGATCGCCATCACGAAATCCGGCCCGGGACTCATCGCCGCGAGGAGAAATCCACCCTAACATTCAATGTTAGGGTGAGTTAGAACGATCTACCTTGTATCTGGTTATCAATCGCATCCATCGCATCTCTCCTAACCTGGGACATTTTATTCAGCGATGGTTCCTGCGTTTCCTTTTCTATATCGGGCATAAAAATATCCTTTAAACCAATACTTATTTAGAAGTTGTAATTACCACCGCCCGGCTCATGAATATTTTTGGTGTTTCGATTATTTCAAAACCCAGTTTTTTCATGAGTTCCACGGAATTTTGAAACGCTTTTCTGGAAACATGGAATTTTGGTTCGACTATCAAGGCCTTCGCGCCGAGTTTGAGGATAGTTTTGAGTTCCGCGAGAAATTTTCCCTGATTCGGAAGTTCATGGAGGACATAAAAAACGAGCGCGAAGTCAACTTTCTCATCAAGGCCGATTTTATCTTCCCCAACTTTATGAAGAGTGATGATTTTCCCGAGATCGGTATTTTTGATTTTCGCCCAAATTTTTTCAAGCATGCCGTCCTGCAGATCCGCCGCGATCACTTTTCCCGATTCGCCGACAAGCCGCGCCAGTTCCAATGTGAAAAATCCCGGTCCCGCTCCGAAATCAAGCACTGTCATTCCAGTCTTCACGAACGGAGCCAAAATTTTCTGCGGATTGTGAATCCATTTTCGCAGGCTGATGTCCAGCACTCCCGCATTCTCCACCGGACAGATTCTGTATTTATTCTCACCCATAATGTCTTTTCCTTGTGCCGGTGTTTTTCTAATATTAGGCGTTAGGAAATGTTAAGGTTGATTAATCTTTTTCATTCTCGGTCCAGTTGCCCGCGTGGCGAACAAAAAGCATGTTTCTGTTTCTTATCAGTTGGTGCAGCGCCAGACTAGTTTCCTTTTGGCTATTATTTGTAAGGCTGTTAGCATAACGTGCGTGCTCTTCTAAATCCTTATTTGAAACCGTGTCCTTTTCATATTTATACCATAAAGCGATATCTTCCTTGCTCAAAAGATCTGGTTTGATACCCTGCTCTGAACTTATAAACGATTTTAAATTCTGAAGAAGTGATTCGTCATATTCAACATCTTCACTTCTAAGAAGATCTTCAAGAAGCATACGAAGATAATCTTCTGCTTTTTCACCAGTCTCTTTTCCGGCTTCTGTCTCCATTCCTTTTTTCATAAATTTGGCTGATTACTGATATTTTTCTAATATCTATAAAAATCTGGCTTGTAGGGCCCATTCTCGGGAATGCCGAGATATTTTGCCTGTTCTTTCGTTAGTTTCGTGAGTTTCACTCCGAGTTTTCCAAGGTGGAGTCGGGCCACTTCCTCGTCGAGGTGTTTGGGCAAGGTATAGACTCCGACTTTATATTTCTTCGTCCATAGTTCGATTTGAGCAAACACTTGGTTTGAAAAACTATTGCTCATCACAAAACTTGGATGCCCGGTCGCGCAGCCAAGATTCATCAAACGCCCTTCGGCGAGGATATATATTTCTCGGCCGTCCGGAAAAGTGTACTTGTCGACTTGCGGTTTGATGTTTTCTTTTTTGATGTCCGGCGCTTTGTTCAACTGCTCGACCTGAATTTCATTGTCAAAGTGGCCAATGTTCGCGACCACCGCCTGGTTCTTCATTTTGCGGATATGCGCGAGCGTGATGACGTGCCGATTGCCCGTCGCGGTGATATAGATATCGGCTCTTCCCAAAGTATCCTCGATAGCCGTCACCTCGTATCCTTCCATCGCCGCCTGAAGAGCGCAGATCGGGTCAATTTCGGTGACGATTACTCTCGCTCCTTGCCCGCGAAGGGCCTGGACGCAGCCTTTGCCCACTTCGCCGTACCCGCAAACTACCGCCGTTTTCCCCGAAAGCATCACGTCCATTGCCCGGTTGAGTCCGTCAATGATCGAGTGCCGGCATCCATAAATGTTGTCGAATTTGCTCTTGGTCACGGAATCATTCACGTTGATGGCGGGAAATAACAATTTATTTTGCTCAAAGCGCTGATAGAGCCGGTGTACGCCGGTCGTTGTTTCTTCGGAAACGCCTTTGATATTCTTCGCGGCGCTGGTCCAGCGTTTTGGATTTTTTCGGTATTCTTTTTTTAATATTTTTATGAGCTCCTGAAAATCTTTTTCCGAACTCTGATAATTTTTTTCGAGCATCTTTGGATTTTTTTCAATTTCCGCTCCGAGATGAACCATCAGCGTCGCGTCCCCGCCATCATCGACAATGAGATCTGGTCCCTCCTCATTTTTGAAGTCTAATGTTTTTTCAAGGCACCACCAATATTCTTCAAGCGTTTCGCCCTTCCAGGCGAATACGGGAACGCCGGATGCGGCCACCGCCGCCGCCGCGTGGTCTTGCGTGGAAAAAATATTGCAACTCGACCAGCGCACTTCGGCGCCAAGTTCTCTCAAAGTTTCAATGAGCACGGCCGTCTGAATCGTCATATGGAGCGACCCCGCAATTTTCGCATTCTTAAGCGGTTTTTTCGGAGCGTATTTTTTTCGGATAGCCATCAGTCCCACCATCTCCTTTTCAGCGATTTTAATCTCTTTTCTCCCCCAATCGGCGAGTTTCAGGTCTTTCACTTTATAGTCCGTTTTCATGAAGTTAAAAATTTAATAATTTAATCATTGTTTGAAAATTGAAATTAGAAATTGAAAATTGAACCAGCTTTCATTAGAGTCGAATATCCTCTCTGTATGATTTTTTGTATCTTTTTTCGAATTCTGCCAGCGAAAAAAGGTGTTCTTGCGTTCCGTATTTTTCGATCGCGAAACTTGCCGCGATGCTCCCGATCCGGGCGCACCCGCGCAAATTATATCCCTTTTCAAGGCCAAAGAGAAATCCTGCCCGATAGGCGTCCCCCGCGCCGGTCGGGTCGACGATTTTCTTGGGCTTCGCCGCCTCAACTCGTATTTCTTGTTTGTCGGATGTTTTCACGAGCGATCCTCTTTCGCCGAACGTCGTCACAAGCATTTTTGTCTTTTTCAAAATATCTTTTTCGCTCCAGCCGGTTCTTTTTTGGATCATCTTTATTTCATAATCGTTTCCGATGAGCACTTGAGACTCTAAAATTGATTTCTTGAGTTCCCCTTTCGAGAAAGCCGGAATCTGCTGACCGGGATCGAAAATTATTTTTATCCCCGAATCGGCGCATTGGGACAAATGCGCGAGCATCACGTTTTTTTGAGTCGGGGAAATTATCGCCCATTCCGGTTTCTTTTTGCTTTTCTCGAACTTGATGTCCGGCGCCGACTCCAACGCCCCATTGTGAAAAGCGGTGATCTGATTGTCATCTCGGTCGGTGGTGATATAGCATGAAGCGGAATGTTTTTTTTCGTGAACTCCAATTAAATCCGTTGCTATCTGGAGTTTTTTGAAATAATTCAGATATTCGCTCCCATCTTTCCCGACCGAAGAAACGACGATTGGATCCGCTCCGAGCAGCTTGAGATTGTAGGCGATGTTTCCCGCCGTTCCGCCTTTGCTTTTTTCGAGTTTATCGACAGTAAAACAGACATTCAAGATATGAATGCTCTCCGGCAAAATATGGTTTTTGAAGCGATCCGGAAAGTCCATGATGTGGTCATAGACCAAAGATCCGGAGACGAGAATGGGCATTGTTTTGTAATTTATCTTTTGGCGGAAGGGGAGACCCCGTAGGAATTGCTTCGCAATCCTACGGGGTAAAGATTTTCACCCCGCACCAAAATTTCGGAAAGAGTGGGATTCGAACCCACGGTGAGTTTCCCCACACACGCTTTCCAAGCGTGCGCCTTAGACCGCTCGGCCATCTTTCCGCATAACTAAGCTTATAACAAACACCCCCCAAAATCAACCCTGAAACACAAAAATAAATCATACAAATAAAATTGCTATAGCAAAATTAATGACACAAATTGTTTTATCCTGTAATTCCGAAAAATGATTTTATCTCATCGTCATTTTCTATCATTGAGGCGGTAATAATTCTCATTTCCCTATATTTCAATCCAAAAAAATCACGCAAAGTTTCCATCTCACGAAAAAAATCATGGGGACAAATCCAAACGCTCTTTTGCAATTTATAAAGACCCAGTTGTTTAAGCTTTCCCCTTAAAGCTTCCCGCTTTATCTTATGCCTGTCTTCAATATCAAAAATGAGCATTCGCCACTTTTGATCCCATTTTTTTGGCTTCTTTATTTCCAGATTATCGATATGGTATCTTCCCGTCTTTCTTTTCCCTTCTTTGGTGAGGGAAATATAAATTTGCTTTCCTTCCTTCTCTATGTTTATAAAACCCTCTCTTTTCAAATAATAAAAAGACCGCAGGAACTTTTGCCTTTCTTTTCTTCTTTTTATTTTATACCTAATATGCTTCAGGATATGCGGCATAACCCGGGGAAGAAAATAGGGGGAAGAATAAGCCGCAATAACAAACATCCCGCTAAACAATAGCCCCTCCAATATAGCTTTTGTTGCATCCCTTTTGGTTCTCATAATTTATTTGATTACTAAATTGTAATTTGTGTAAATAATATTGCTATAGCAAAATTAATGACACAAATTGTTTTATAATTTTTCGGAGACCATGAAAATATTGGATTATTTTCAGTGCTCGCCTAGAAAGAAAGAAGATTTGTTCGGGAAAAGCAAATTATTTCTCCATCTTTCCTATCTCGATCATCGTCTTGATGACTGTATCGGGGTTCAAAGAAATCGAGTCAATTTTTTCTTCGACGAGGAATTTGGCAAAATCCAAAAAGTCCGACGGGGCCTGGCCGCAGATGCCAACTTTGCGGCGGGCCTTGTGCGCCTTGAAAATAACTTGCCTGACAAGCTCTTTCACCGCTTCGTTTCTTTCGTCATAAACATGCGCTACTTTCACGCTGTCGCGGTCAACTCCAAGAGTGAGCTGGGTGAGATCGTTCGAGCCGATGGAAAAGCCGTCGAAAATTTGAGCGAATTCTTTGGCCAGAATCACGTTCGATGGAATTTCGCACATCACATAAACCTGCAAGCCATTATGACCCCGCTTGAGGCCATGTTTTTCCATCTCCGCCAAAACTTTTTTTCCTTCCTCGACTGTCCGGCAAAATGGAATCATCGCTTTCATGTTCACGAGTCCCATCGCGTCCCGCACTTTTTTGAACGCCAGGCACTCGAGCCGAAAACCTTCCTTATAATCTTCGTCATAATACCGCGAGGCTCCCCGCCAGCCAATCATTGGATTTTCTTCGGCCGGCTCAAAAGCTTTTCCGCCGATCAAAGTCGCGTATTCGTTCGTCTTGAAATCGGACATCCGAACGATTACGTCTTTCGGCCAGAAAGCGGCGCAGATTCGCCCGATTCCTTCCGCCAATTTGTCGACGAAAAATTCCTCTTTATTCTTATATCCCTGCGTGATGTCATTGATTTTCTTTTTTTCTTCCCTGTCTTTCACTTTTTCAAAATGCACCAAAGCCATCGGATGGATTTTGATGTATTCGGTAATGATGAATTCCTCGCGGGCCAGCCCAACCCCGTCGTTGGGAATAAACGAGAGATCGAAAGCCTGATCCGGATTTCCCACGTTCATCATGATTTTCGTTTTCGATTTTTTGATGCCCTTGAGATTGGTTTTCTTCACCTCAAATTTCAAAATCCCCTCGTAAACATGTCCTTCTTCTCCCTCGGCGCAACTCACCGTCACGGATTTTCCGTCCTTTATTTTCTGCGTGGCATTGCTCGTTCCGACAATACAAGGAATTCCCAGCTCGCGCGAAACAATCGCCGCGTGGGATGTCCGTCCGCCACTGTTCGTCACAATCGCCGCGGCGATTTTCATGATCGGCTCCCAATCCGGGTCAGTCATTTCCGTCACCAGCACTTCACCTTTTTTGAAATCGGCTATCTGGGCAACATTCTTGATGACGTTCGCTTTGCCCTGCCCGATTTTTCCACCAACCGCCGCGCCGGCGCACAAAATTTTTCCTTTCGACTTCAAAATATATTCTTCAAGCACGTTTTTCTCTCGCTGCGACTGGACTGTTTCGGGCCGGGCCTGAACAACAAATAGTTCGCCAGACCTTCCGTCTTTCGCCCATTCGATGTCCATCGGTTTCTTGTAGTGATCTTCGATCTGCGTTCCCCATCGCGCCAGCTTCAGCGCCTCTTCGTCCGAAATGCAAAAACTCTTTCGGTCTTCCTGTGAAACGGCTACGTTTTGGGTGGAGGCGCTCCCCCCGACGGAATAAACGAGTTTTGTTTCTTTTGAACCCAGCTTTTTTCCGACAATTGATTTGAATCCTTTGGCAAGAGTCGGCTTATGAACAATGAATTCGTCGGGATTCACTTTTCCCTTGACGATATTTTCCCCCAAGCCCCAAGAGCCGTTGATGACAACCGCGTCTGAAAAGCCTGATTCAGTGTCAATCGTAAAAAGCACACCGCTTGAAGCTTCATCCGAGCGTACCATCTTTTGTACGCCCACCGAAAGAGCGATTTCGAGGTGATCAAAACCCTTATCCACCCGGTAGGATATCGCCCGGTCGGTGAAGAGGGAAGCGAAACATTTTTTGATGGCTTCAAGAAGCTGGTATTCGCCGGTGATGTTGAGATATGATTCCTGCTGGCCGGCAAAAGAAGCGTCAGCGAGATCTTCGGCCGTCGCGCTTGATCTTACGGCGACATCCGCCCCTCCCGCGAAATGATTGGTGTGGTCTTTTTTGTCCCAGAAAATATGGAAGCTTTTTTTCGGATCGTAAACCTTCGAAAGTTTCACGTAGGCTTCAATGATAGCATTTCGAAGGTCAATCGGGAATTCGGCGCCGAGAATGACCTGGCGAACGCGGTATCCACGCTCGGCAAGATTTCTCATATTCCCCGTATCAAGACCTTTCAAAATTCTTTTTATGTCGTCGTCAATCGCGTTCTGTTTTATGAAATAGCGGAAGGCTTCGGCCGTCACCGAAAAACCGTCGGGAACTTTGATTCCTTTCTTTTTGAGATTCTGGTACATCTCCCCGAGCGACGCGTTTTTTCCGCCGACGAGAGAGACGTCATTTATTCCAGTTTCTTTAAACCAAAGAATGTGTTTTGTTTTCATTTTTATTTTTGAAAAGAATTACGAATCAAGAGTCATGAATTATTATTATCAATTTTTTATCATTATTCTCAATTCCTGATTCATTATTCTACTTGATTTCCTCCACTTTAACCAAACTCATATGCTCCCGTTTCATGTGCGGGCGACCGGCAACGATCACTACCTTATCTTTCTTTTTGAGTAGTTTGTTTTTCTGGATTGTTTCCATCGATTTGTCAATAAGTTCATCGAGATCTTTGCAGTCCGGAAGAACAAAGCTTCGCGCTCCCCAAACCAATGCCAATTGGTTGTGCGTTTTTTCGTTGTTGGTCATCACAAGAATTTTCTGCTCCGGCCGGTGCCGAGCGATCATCCGGGCCGTGAATCCGCTCATTGACGCCACGACAATCGCTTTCGCGCCCGAATCTTTCAAAAGTTCGTGGGCCGATTGGGCTACCGCCGCCGAGATCGATGATGTTTCGTCTCCCAAAAATCCATGCTCAAGGTCGTCAAAAGGAGATTTTTCCGTCCGCCGGATGATTTCGCTCATCGTTTGAACCGCTTCGACGGGATATTTTCCGTTGGCTGTTTCTCCTGAAAGCATCAGAGCGTCAGCGTGGTCGATGACAGCGTTCGAAACATCTGTCACTTCCGCCCGGGTCGGCCGGGGATTCCGGATCATTGAATCAAGCATTTGGGTTGCGACAATGACCGGCTTTCCGGCGCGCAGGCACTTGGTCACGATTTCTTTCTGGAAAATGGGAAGGTCGGCTTGAGGTGTTTCAATGCCCAGATCTCCTCGCGCCACCATTACTGCGTCAGTCGCGGCGAGAATTTTGTCGAAATTCCGGATAGCCTCCTTCCTTTCAATCTTGGCAATCATCTGCGCAAGTCCGTTTTTTCGTCTTGATTTTCTCTTTATCAGCCCTTTCAAATAATTTATCTCTTCAGCCGTCCTCACAAAAGACATGGCCACGAAATCCACGTCCTGGGAAAGAGCGAAGTCCAGAACCTCTTTGTCATAAGCCGTGATCGCTCCCAATTTACCCGAAATTCCGGGTATATTCACTCCTTTTCTCGGCTTGATTGCTCCTCCATTTACGACTTTTCCGATAATCTTGCCATTTTTTCTCCCAAGAACTCTTATTTTTATCAGTCCGTCTTCAATCAAAATGTCCGATCCGATTTTTACAAGCTTTGCCACGCCCTTGAGATCGAGATTCAAAGTTACCGGACTTCTTTTTTCGCCGATTCTTTTGAGGCTGCGGAGAATTTTTCCAATTGGGCCCGCCTTCGCCGGAAGCGGGGACTCGGCAATCAGGATTGTTTCGTTTTTTTGGACCGCGAATTCTTTTGCGTTGCTCACCCGAATTCTCGGCCCTTGAAGATCGGCCATAATGCCAATCGGGACATTGAGTTTTTCGCTTATCTTTCTGATTAGCTTTATGGCCCGGCGATGCGACGAAAAATTCCCATGCGAAAAATTTAGGCGCGCTACATTCATGCCCTTTTTGATCATTTCCGTCAGCACGCCTTCTTTTTCCGATGCCGGACCTATGGTGGCAATAATTTTTGTTCGCTTCATCCCATTAGAAGTCAAGTATATGATTCATACTCTGCGTTTTTCTTTTTTACTATGAATCCCGCTTGAGCATCGTGAAGCAAAAAAGCTTTCAACGGGATTCATGATTCTATTATACACCAAAAACAGGCAACCCCGAAAGGATCACCTGTTTTTTGAAAATACTATTGCGCAACAGCATTTTTAGTTTATCAATTTGAATCCGCCGATGACGGGCAGCTCTTTCATTTCACCTTTCGCCGCGTTGACGATTCCCAAAATCATAAATACCAATCCGGCAATGGCAATGATAGGCATCAGAATGACACCGATGAGAATAATCGAAAGAATTCCGGTCGCCGTCCATCCAATCACTCCGAAAAGAAGGAGATTGAGCTGCTGATTGGCGTGGAATTTCGCGAATGGGCTGTTTTTCGCGTCCGTCACGAGCGGGATGAAAAACAGAATCGGAAAAATGTATCCGATGATTGCAAAGGCTTTGTTTTTCTCCGCATCTTCCGGGCTCGCTTTTTTTGTTTCTTCGGTCATATTGTCACCCCGCTTTCTGTTTCAAAGATTTTTGATTTATTCATCAAACTTTCCTGTTTGGTCTTATTTCCTCTTCCATATTATTAAAGCATACTTTCCAGTTCCTGCAAAATCTCGTTTGGAATCGGGTCTCTTTTCGGGCTCACACCCGGATAGCGCCACGCACTGATAATTTTTATTTTTTGACCTACCAAGCTTTTGACTTTTGACCTTTGACTTTTAGCTTTTTTTTCGTACATCGCCCAAATCTCACGCGTCCAGACCCTTTTCCCGTTTTTCGTACTGAATGATGAAGGTTGCATCACCGCAATCGTATTCCTCACGATTCCCTCTTCCGTCCTCTCGGGATTTTTCACCACGCGCAAAATCCGCTGGGCCGTGAGCCCGTATTGTTTCATTTTTATGATCGCATGCTGGGTCCATTCATACTTCTGGGTATTTTTCGGAACCTTAAATTGCATTTAAATAATCCCAGAGTTGAACTCTGGGATTAAATTTACACATCCATCCCCCGCAAAGCTTTTACGCGCTCCTCGATGGGCGGGTGGATTTGGAAAAGTGAAGATATTTTTTTGCCGCGGAAGGGATTGGCTATGAAAAGATGCGCGGTCGCGCGGTTGGCGGAGCGCATGGGCGTCGGGTCGGCGGAGATTTTTTCGAGCGCGCTCGCAAGGCCTTCCGGATATCTCATGAGAAGCGCGCCGTCCGCGTCGGCCAAAAATTCGCGCTTTCTGGAAATCGCAAGTTGGATGAGCATTGCCGCGATCGGCGCGAGAATGGAAAGAATAATCGCGATAACCAAAAATATTGGATTTTTTCCATTGTCATCATCACCACCAAACCATGCCCATCGGCGGAACCAATCGGCCATAAGAGCGATAAATCCGACCAAAACCACAATGACTGTCGAGAGAAGCATATCCCGATTGCCAATATGCGAAAGTTCGTGGGCGATGACTCCTTCCATTTCTTTTTTTTCCAGTTTTTCTGCGAGACCTGTTGTGACAGCAATCACGGCATGCTTCGGATTACGTCCAGTCGCAAAGGCATTCGGTGAAGGGTCGTTTATCACATAGATTTTTGGAGTCGGTAGTCCAGCCGTAATGCAAAGATTTTCGACGATATGATAAATCTCTTTCGCGTTTTCGTGCGTGACTTCTTTTGCTCCACTCATGGCGAGCACGATCTTGTCGCTCCACCAGTAAGATGCCAAACTCATAAGCGTGCTGAAAACAACGGCAATGACGAGAATTGCGAAATTATTCATAGCTTCGGCAAAAATATACCCAATGGCGATGACGAAGATTAAAAAACCCGTGATGTAAATCCACGTCAATCTTATATTCTTATCTGCTTGTGTATAAATAGTTGCCATAACACAAAATTTTCTAGGTATTGCTAGCTTGGCGGAAAATATATTCCACTATAAGAAAAGACTAGAATTCCACTTTAACTGCCTCTTTCTCGCCTTCCGCTGCTTCAAAAAATTCCCGCGCCGCAAATCCCAGCATGCCGGCGAAAATATTGTTCGGGAAGACTTGAATTTTGGTGTTGAAGTCACGGACATTTCCGTTGTAGAACCGGCGAGATGCCTGAATCTTGTCCTCTGTGTCGGCAAGCTCTTTCTGCAGCTCCAAAAAATTCTGGTTGGCTTTGAGATCGGGATAGTTTTCCGCCACCGCGAAAAGACTTTTCAAGGTCTGGCTCAACATATTCTCCGCCTGCGCCTTATCACCAGCCGATTGCGCTCCCATCGCGCGCGTCCGCGCTTCCGTCACTTTTTCGAAAACTTCTTTTTCGTGCTGGGCGTACCCTTTGACGGTTGAAACCAAGTTCGGAATGAGGTCGTACCTTCTCTTGAGCTGAACATCGATGTCGCTCCAGGCTTCGTCAACCCGGTTTTTGAGCCGAATGAGCCCATTATACACCGCGATTGCCCAAATGATGAGAACGGCGACTATTCCCAATATTACCCACATGATCATAATATTGTTATTTAATAGTTAATTAATGATCAAAGATCAATGAACAAAGAACAGTGAAAACAGCTAATTAAAAAACTATTGGTCATTGTTTGTTGGTCCTTGTTCACTGTTTCGCTCCATCGCCGCCCTTACTAATACGCGCGATAGCGAGATACTTTCTTTCGTTTTGTCGCTTTGGCTTCCCAAATAATCGAGAGAAGAATCTTTGACAACCGACAAATTCAACTTGCTTTTTTCCACGCCCGCCACCACACCCGATTCAAATCCTGCCAGCCTCGCAATTTCCTTTTTATAAATAATCCCGAACTGAAAAAGCAGAACTAATAATAGCACCACTGACATCGCAAAAGCAAATTTTGGAAAAAGCGGGAATTGTTCTTTTCGCTCCGGCAAAAAACTTGGCGAAATATCTCTGGCCACATTCCAAATTTTTAAGCTTTCGCCTAATTCTTCTTTTTTTTGATTTCTCAAATTTTCCCAATTCACCCAATTCTCCTTGTTTCCTTTATTTTCCAAATTTCCGCGATTCGCAATTTTTCGCAAATTAACCCCATAAGAAATATTTGCCGAATACCGCAGCTGATTGCGTTGATTGTTTTTACTCCTTGCTAACCGCAAGGGATCGCGGGATTGATTTCTAACGGGGTTAATCACCGGCAATTCCTGTTCAATCCGCGGAAATGTTTTTTTCAAAACAATTTTTTCCGGCAAATCACGCGGCACAAATTCCACGGCTCTCGGCAGAAAAACTTTTTCAATTTTTCTCTTTTCGACGGGTTCTGCTTTGACTTGCTTGACTTCGGTCTTCGCGGTTTTTGCTTCCGCCTTTCTCGCCTCCGCGTCAGCTAAAAATTCCGAAAACCATTCCCTCTTCGTGTACCAACGTTTCCCAATTCGAATCGAGCCAATATCACCGCGGCGCGCCAAAAGCCCCAGATATTCCTGGGCGTATTTTTTTTCCTCGGCAACTTTGGAAAGCAAAACGAAATTTTTTCTCGGATCCTCCATAACCAAATAATACCATAAAACAAATTCTCAATCCACAATAGGCGACCCGATATTTCCTTTCTTCTTGAAATACATTACAATATATACATGCCGGAATTTCAAAACTACGCCATCGTCGCAATCCCCCTTCTTGTGGGTGCTTTTACCCGTATCCTAAAATTCACAATATACTCAATAAAACACGGATTGAGGTGGGATGACGCCTTGATGTACGGTCATATGCCCAGCGCCCATACCGCTTTTGTCGTTTCCATAGTAACAACAATGGGCTACTACGAAGGAATCATTTCAAGTTTTTTTGCTCTTGCGGTTTTCTTCGCGGTTCTGACTATTGAGGATTCTCTGCGGCTCCGAATGTATATGGGAGATCACGGACGTTATTTGAATATGATCATAAACGAACTGCCGATAGATAAAAAGAAATTTCCCCGACTGAAAGAAAGAGTCGGCCATCGATTGAGCGAAGTGATAGTCGGCGCGCTTATCGGTTTTTTGGGGACACTTGCTCTCGCAATGTTTCTCGGATAACTGCCGGATCGTTCCAGGGAATTCTTTCTTTACCAACAGCCATCGTTTCTTCGGCTCCTTTCCCGGTGATCACGACGATATCACCTGCTCTTGCCATTTCGAGGGCTTTTTTGATGGCTTCGCGGCGGTCCAATATTCGGAAAGCATTTTCATTTTCCTCTTTGTGTTTCTTCACTCCTTCAAAAACCTCGTCTATAATTTGCTGCGGATCTTCGCCGTATGGATCTTCGTTGGTTATAATCACGTAATCGGCAACTCTCGCCACAATTTCTCCCATAATTGGCCGCTTGCCCCGGTCTCGTTCACCGCACGCGCCAAAAACGGCAATGATTCTCCCGTCCCTAATCTCCCCTCTCTTCCTCATCTCCCCAACTAAACTATAAAGTTTCTCCAGAGAATCCGGCGTCACCGCATAATCGACGATTATTTCCAAGCCCTTGTCATTTCCTATTCGCTCCATCCTGCCCGGTATATTCTTTATCTTTCCCAGCGCCTCGGCAATTTTTTCAAGCGGTATATTTTGGGAAAGTCCGACACACGTCGCCGCCAGAGCGTTTTCGACGTTGAATTCTCCAGGCAAATTTAGCTGGAAGTTGGTATTTAGTATCTGGTATTTAGTATTTTGTATGTTTAATTGAATATTTTCGGCTTCAATAATTTTTAACTTTAAACTGTCACTTTGAACTTTGGACTTTGGACTTTGGACTTTTATGCCGTATCCATATCTCTCTTTTATTGTATATTTCAAGAAATTTTCTGCGTTATCCATCTCTAGATTAATTACCGCCACCCCGTTTGAATTTTTAGCCGCCATTGCAAACAATTTCCCCTTCACCTTCGCGTATTCTTCCATCGTCTCATGATAATCAAGATGCTCGCGCGTGATATTCGCGATCACCGCTACATCGAAATCCACTCCCCAAACCCGGTTTTGGTCGAGCGAATGCGAAGACACTTCGAGAACCGCGTATTCGCATCCGGCCGCCACAGCTCGCCTCAAAAATTTTTGCAGCGCCCAACTGGAGAGAGTCGTGAATTTGCTCTTATTCACCCATTCTTTTTCACCAATCTTAAAATTTATTGTTGAGGCAACGGCAATTTTGTACCCTGCCTCTTCCAAAATCTTCGCGATCATCTGCACCGTTGTCGTTTTCCCGTTTGTCCCCGTCACGCCAATCACTTTCAAGCGCCGCGACGGAAAACCATACCAAACATTGGCAAAAATTGCCTGGAAAAGATGATATACATTTTTGAGGGATTGAGGGACGAGATTTTTCATTGATTTAACGCATATTTATGAAAATCGGCGTCTATGTTAGGATTAAGTAACACCGCAATGTAATTGTAGCAAATTTTATGTGTCTTGCCATACCGGGAAAAATAATTGGACTGAAAGGCGAAAAAGCAGTCGCTGATTTTAGGGGCATTAGGAAAGAAATAAACATATCGCTAGTGCCGGCGAAGATAGGCGATTATGCCATGGTACACGCGGGTTTTGCCATTGAATTGGTGCATCCCGAAGATACACGAGTAAATCCTCCCGCTCCATGACGAAAAAATCACAGTATACAACAATCTTGGAAGATATCCGAAAGAAGGCGCTCCTGGCCTCTCGCCCGCTGACTTTCATGGAGCTCTGCGGCACCCATTCGCAAACCGTAGCGCAACATGGGATAAAAAATATTCTGCCGAAAAATATCAAACTTGTCGCAGGACCAGGATGTCCTGTATGCGTGACGGATCAGTCTGATATCGATAACATCATTGGATTAGCGCTTGAAGGAATCCCTATCGCGACCTACGGGGACGTGTTGAAAGTCCCTGGAAACTCGATGAGCCTTGAAAAAGCGCGGGCAGGCGGAACAGATGTTTCCGCCGTTTATGACGTCGCGGAAGCGCTGGAAATAAAAAAGAGAAAACCGGACCTTGTTTTTTTCGGCATGGGATTTGAAACCACCACGCCAATGACCGCCTGGGCTGTGAGAAAAGGACTGACGATATACTCATCGCATAAACGTTTCTTTCCCGCAATGGAGACGCTTTTGAAAAAGAAAAGTCTCAAGATAGACGGATTCATTAATCCCGGCCATGTGAGTGCGATTACGGGAACGAAAATGTATGAAAAATTAAAGGTGCCGCAGGTTGTTGCAGGTTTTGAAGCAATTGATGTTCTTCGGGCAATTTCTATGCTTCTCGACCAAATACTCAATGGAAAACACGAAGTGCAAAATGAATATGCCCGTGTCGTTAAAAAAGGCGGCAATCCCCGCGCGCAAAAAATAATTGCCGAGGTTTTCGAAGTCGTTGATGCGAACTGGCGGGGACTCGGAAAGATAAAAAGTTCGGGACTCGCGATAAGAAAAAAATATCAAAAGCAGAACGCCGAATATGTTTTTGAAAATTTATTAAAAAAGATCAGAAGAAAAACAACAAGCAAGCCGACCGCTTGCAAGTGCGGCGAGGTTCTTCAAGGATTAAGAGATCCAAAAAATTGTCCTCTTTTCGCGAAAATCTGCAATCCGCAAAACCCGCAGGGCCCTTGTATGGTATCTGTGGAAGGAACATGCAGTATAGATTATAAATATGGACGGAGCAAACAAAGAAACCAGAGATGTGATTGAGATCGAGCATGGGTCGGGAGGAAAAAAATCAAACGAACTGATAGGCGAAATTACAAAAATCCTGGGTTCCCGATCCGGCTGGAAAAATACCGATGATGACGGAGCGGTTTTTGACTTAGCGGGTAAAAAATTTGTTTTCACGACCGACGCTTTCATCGTTGATCCCATTTTTTTCCCGGGCGGGGACATTGGGAAGCTGGCCATTTGCGGAACAATCAACGACTTAGCCGTTATGGGCGCCTCGCCAATCGGCATTTCTTTGAGTTTGGTCATCGAAGAAGGTTTCCCAAAAGAACATCTCCGCAAAATAGCGAACTCCATCGCTGAAATATCGCGTGAAACAAAGGCGCCGATCGTCACTGGAGACACAAAAGTAACCGAGAAGGGAAAAATAGATAAAATTGAAATAACAACATCGGGAATAGGGATTGCAAAACATATCTTGAGTAACACGGGAGCGAGGCCGGGCGATCTGTTAATAAGCTCGGGCGATCTGGGCGAGCACGCGGTGGCGCTTCTCGCCGAAAGATTCAACTACAAAACAAGAATAAAAAGTGATTGCCAGCCGCTCTTTCGGGAAATAAATAGTGTGGCAAAGTTTTTGACTTGCGCGAAAGACCCGACCCGCGGCGGGATTGCGGCGGTTCTCAATGAAGTTTCGGAAAAATCAAAGGTAAAGATAGTCCTTGAAGAGGAAAAACTTCCCTTCAAGAGAGAAGCCATGGCGCTTTCCGATCTTTTAGGAATCGATAAATTCACTCTTCCTTCAGAGGGAAGGTTTATCGCCACTGCTCCGACATATCATGCGAAAAAAATAATCGCCCGTCTCAAGAAATTCAACCGCGGGGCAAAAATAATCGGATCGGTTGAACAAGGACGCGGCGTCCATTTGAAAACTAGAATCGGAAGCTTGAGAAAAATTGAAATACCGGAAGGAAAACTAATTC
Source organism: Patescibacteria group bacterium (assembly GCA_030018805.1). Lineage (GTDB taxonomy): Bacteria > Patescibacteriota > Minisyncoccia > Moranbacterales > UBA11712 > JASEHL01. Next base: position 24,799 of record JASEHL010000002.1, on the reverse strand, counting down.
CCCGGATTTGTTAAGAGGTAATAGACAACTTGTCCAAAGGAAAGCCCCGCATCGCCTCGGGGTATTTTCTGGCTCAAATAAAATCCTTGCGATGAAAAATATCCCGCCATAATTTTGTTGTCCGCCATTCCGCCGGAGAAATATGTATTTAGTATTTGGTATTTAGTATTTGCCTGCCTGCCGGCGAGGCAGGGTATTTTTTTTGAAATCTCGTGCAAACCCTGGGCTATGTAACACTGGACAGTGGCAGCCAACCGCTTCTTGTCTCTATTGAAATTTTTAAGTAAGAATTCGAAAAGCATGGTAGTTAGCAAAATATAGCTTCTTTCTGCATTGTCGTATATTATTTCCGGGTTCAATTTATAAGGGCGCGTGGAATTTTTCTCGAGTACTAGCGCAGGACCATGCTTCTTAACTCGTCGATTAGCAGAAAATCCGAGTAAAACTGCCACTGCGTCCAAAACACGGGCGGTGCTCGAAGTTTCTTGACAATTGAATCTGCTCTGAAGCTGATTAAGAAGAACTTCAAACTCGTTTTTCGAATAATATTTTTTCACAAATCCAAAAATTTCCTTTTTACCGAGAAATTTACTTAAAATACTAATTAACATCCTCGCCGGCTCCCGCACTGCCAAATCCCCTCCAATCAGAATTTGATTCTCCAAGTGCCCTACCCTTTCACAGCTTTTCGCTTTTCGCTTTTCGCTTTTACATTGAAACACCTCTCCGCCCCAAATTTTCCCGTCGAGTCCGTAACCAGTACCATCGCAAGCGATCCCAAAGAATGAATTTTGAATTTTGAATTTTTCAGCCACAGGCTGATCCGCCTTTGGCGGAGAATTTTTAATAATTTTATCTCCAATAGCTGAAAAAATGTGAGCCACGTGATGTTGAATATTGATGTTTTTTATTTTTAATCTTTTCGCTAATTCCCTGCCCCAAATCGTTGTTCTGTACCCGGGATGCAGATCTGTTAGAATGATATCGGGCTTTGTCTTATCCCGCCGCAAAAAGCCGAGTGTAAGCTTTTTGAATTTCTCAAAATTTTCCTCATGCAAAAGATCCAGCCCGGTTTGGAAAAAATGAATTTTTCCTCCGCGAAAAACGGAAAAATTGCCGGAAGATTCCGGCCCTAAGGCCAACATCACCTTTTTGTTTCTGGAATTTATCCGGAAAGTGTTGGTATTCATATCTGAAGCATATGATAACAAGCCCCAGAAAAACAATCCACATTTTCGGCAACCCTCTGCTTGATTTCGACAATCTGCCCTTGAAACTCGCGCCGAAGCTGCGAAAAACTTTCCCCGAAATGGATTTCGTCATCGCCGATCCTTCGGAAAATCTCGAACCGATCACTGGGAAACTGATTATAATCGACACCGTCGAGGGCATCGAAAAAGTCATCCTTATCGACGACTTAGAAAAAATCCAGACCGACAAAATATATTCCCTACACGATTTCGACCTCGCTTTCAATCTGAAACTTTTCCAAAAAATCGGCAAGCTCAAGAAAATAAAAATCATCGGCGTGCCGATGAGCGGAAATGAAGATGAAATTTTTGATCATTTAGCAAGAGCGATAAAAGGCAAAGTATAGGGTTTCGAAAAGCCAATAAGCGGAATTTTCGCAGAAATTTTTGTTTGAGGAGCTGATTTTTGTCGAAAAAATGCGTGGTAGATTCGCGTATGGAGCGTTTTTTCGGTATAAAAATCAGCTCCGAGTTAAATTTCAAGAAAATTTCGTTTATTGGCGATTTATTTCTACACCCACTTCACTCGCAAAAAGTGCGAGGCGCAGGACATGCAGGGATCATAGGCGCGGATGAGCTTGGATACTTCAAGTATGATATGTTTTTCGAGTTCTTCTTTGCCGATTTCGGTCGCACAGAGGCCCGAGACGATCTGCTCGACATCTTTCTTCATATTCACCAGATTCTGGGCCGTTGGAATAACCAACTTTAGGCTCTTCACTTTCCCGTCTTCTATTTCAAGCGCGTAGTATAAAGTTCCCCGCGGAGCTTCGATCACGCCCGCCCCTCTCCCTGTTAATTTTTCCGGTTTTGCCGGATCCTCTTTTTGAAATTTTGTATTTTCGAGTATTTCGATCGAATGGTCGATTGAATGCAGAATTTCAATCGCCTGCGCCAGATTGTTGTCATAGATATTTTCCGACGGAAATTTCGCGAGGTACTTCGCCGCGTCCCTTTTCATGTCCGCGTGCAAATTTTCTCTGTTGAGATTCAAACGCGCGAGAGACCCGACCATATATTCCTTTCCCTCAAACTCAAACCCGCTTGCCTGCGAATACGGCAAGGCGACATTGTACAGATGATCCCAATAGTCTTTTTCTTCGATTACTTCTCCAGTCGAACTCTTGATTTTGCCTTCAAGGAACGAAAAGTCATCCGTAACGAGCGCGACGAAATTCGTCTTGCGCTTGAATTCCCAATCGCATTTCGCGAATATATCGATTAGTTTCAACACGAGCGGCCGGACTTTTTTCAATTCTTCGACCATCGCCGGAACCTTTTTCTTATCGATTTCGCGACTGAACCCTCCGACTTGCTCGAACGGGGCGTGAACGGCCCGTCCCGCAACCAGTTCCGATAAATTGTTCCCCGCTTCTTTCACCGCCAGAGCGTCATGAATAATTTCATGCTTGTCCTCCGGCAAATCAAGAATTGAATCGATACCGAACATATCGGGCAGAACGAAAAAATACAAGTGCAAAGCATGGTCGCGGATCATCATCGAATAAACCGTGAGTTTGCGCAGGATCATAGTCTGCCTGCTCGGAACAATACTCAAAGTTTTTTCCACCGCTTCGATGCATCCGGTGAGATGGGCAATCGAACAGGTGCCGCAAATCCGTGAAACCAACTGCGGCACGGCGTTGAAATTCATCCCCTTCACGGCTTCGTTGAAAAACCGCACGTTTTCCATCACTTTGAGATTCACTTCTTTGAGTTTCCCGTTCCGGATCCTGATATCCAGGTCCGCGTGGCCTTCGATCTTTGATAATTTGTTAATCTCTATGTCTAAGTTACATTTATGCATGTATTTATAAATATTTTTCAAAAGTCTCAATAAACTTCTCTTCCTCGATCGGACATCCCATGATCTCGTCATCTACTTTCACGATATTTTTGAGCGCCAGGGCTTTCGGCAGGAAGTTGTATTTCTCGAGATGTCCTTCGATTTCCTTGAGCTGGTTGATATTGAAATTGTTCCGCTGGCCCGACGGAAGAGCGGTTATCGCGCAAGTGCCCATTGCGATGAGAATTTTCGATATTTGCCTGATTTTCTTGATATGCTCGAGATCTTTTTCGCTCGTCACTACGCCTTCCACGAGCGCAATATCCAGATCTTCCGCTTCCGTGTGGTTTTTGAGCGCCAAAAAATACGCCAGTTCCATTTTTTCAAGCCAGGGAAGCAATTTTTTATTGAATATCTCGGTGAGATATATACTGCACCCCTCGTCGCAAGTGAGCGAAAATATCCCCACGCGTTTTTTCACTGGGTTGGCCATTGGTTTTATTATAATTCAAAACCGGTGATCTTCCCAATCCGTTTTTTGATGTTGTGTCCCCGGCAATGCTTCAACATTCCGAGATAAGATTGCAAGCTCTGATTGAAAGATTCTTCGGAAATCAAATCTTGCCGCCAGAGAAATTTCTTCTCTCCGATTTTCCGCAACATTCTCCGCTTTGTTTTCGTTCGCAAAACACGATGATGCGGCAGAACCACATATCCCAGAAAATCAACTCCCTGCCGATATTTTCTAAGAATAACTTTATTGGGATGAAGATTCAACTTTAGTTTTTCCTCAAGAAAGCCGCTGATTTGTGGAATAAGATTTTCCAAATGCTTTTCACTTTTTCCTAAAATTACGCAATCATCGCAATAGCGCAAATAATATTTTTCCTTGAGTTTGTGTTTCACAAATTGATCCAATTCGTTGAGATATATATTGGCGAATAACTGGCTCGTAACATTGCCGAGAGGCAAGCCGGGCTTGAAACTAGAAATTATTTTTTCAACCAGCCAAATCGCGTCCTCGTTCTGAATTTTTTTCTTTATAAGATTCAATAAAATTTCCTGATCCACCGAATCGAAGAATTTTTTGACGTCGCATTTCAAGGCAAATATATTTCGCGTGTTGTTCCGGCTCAATTGGCGGCAGAATTTTTCGAGGCGTGAAACTGCCCAATGGGTTCCTTTTTCAATTCGACAGGAATATGAATCATAGATGAAGTTTTTATCGAAGATTGGATAAAGTATCCGGAAAACCGCGTGGTGGAGAACCCGGTCGCGCACGTTTGCTTTGTGGATTCTCCGCAATTTTGGATCGCAGACGTTGAATGCGGTATAATTGGAATGACGGTAGGTTCTGCTTTTCAATTCCCAATGCAAGTCGAACAAATTGTTTTCGAGATTTAATTTGAACTCCAGCACATCCGCTTTTTTCATTTTTCCCGAACTGAATTCCCGCCAGGCTGAAAACAAGTTTTCCAGGCTAATTATTTCGGAAAAAATATTATGACGAATTTTTCTGCCATGAAAGCCCCCCCCCGACGGGTCGAGAAAAAATAATGTCGTTCATAAAAATTCCCAGCCCAAATTATTTTCTGATTTGGAAAAACTATATGGTGATTGTTATGATCGGGTGCGAAATTTCCCGAAACTGGATAAAAATCTTTTCGGCAAAGAGATTCTGCGTTCTCTGAATGAAACCCACAAATATTCTCTGGCTTCCGTTTATAACAATTCTTATCTGCCGTTGGCCAGCGCCAGTTTTGATTTGTTCAAAAAATATTTGAGAATAGCCGTAGAGAAAAAGCTGATTCCAATCGGCTGGTACGGAGCGCACCTGGAAATCATCGTTTCCGTCGGCAAAGAAATCAGCGGCTGGCTCAAAAAAACAAAAAGCCCGAAGTGCTAGGGCAAGACGCGAGCGGGGGAAGGGGGCCGGAGTACGCGGCGAGGGGGGAGCCGAGGAGGAACCCGCCGGCGAGGGACCCGGCGAGGGCACCCGAGCAACGCGGACTCACACCCTTGTCTTCATGCGGGATAACATCTCTTCTCCACTCCCAGGTATTGAGAGCCAGATAAGTTTTGTCCCTTGTCCAGAGCTGGGCCGCCAGAGGGAGCTCCTCCTCTCGAGAAAGGACTCTGACTTTGCCGGCAATCGCCGACACGTATGAGCAGTCGTCCAGTTCCGCGATCTCGCCGTTTTTGTTGACGATTTTCTGGTCGCGGGGGATGTCCGCGACATCGCTGGTGAAAATTATTTCCACCGCTCCGGCTTGGACTTTCGGAGCCGGGCCCTTTTGCAAAATGACTCTCGCTTCCTCCGCCACCCAGTCCTTTTTGAAGGCCTCGGCGTCGAATTCTTCCGGCTCGGCTGGATTGCCTCTCTGCAAAAGTTCCGCGAGGGTGAGATTAGTCCAACGATCCGTGCCGGTTTCCGCCCAAATTTGAAAGCCGTCGTTTTTGAGCGGTTTCATCGGCCGCTCAAAGAAAAACTCGGCTTCGGTCGTCCGCGCTTCCGCTTCAGACAGGACTTCCGGCGTTGCCTTGACCAGGGCATAGTTCAGACATCCCACTTCCAGGCCGGCTTTGATGGCCGGCAGACGACTCGCGTCAACGGTGATCTTTTTGCGGTCAATGCGGAAATTGTCTCCGAAAAACCGGCGGTAAAATCCCTCCTGACCCGCAATCTGTTTTTCCAGGCCGCCGGGCAACTTTGACTCCAGTCCGTTTTTCTTGAGCCAAGACAGAAGCTGCTCAAAATTCAGCGGTTTGGCCGCGGGAGGAGGGACGATAAAGGGATTTTTCCTCTGAAGAAACCTTTTCACCTCGTCATCAGTAACCACGTCTTTGCGCCACTTGGTAATGAAATCCGCAAGCAACGCCAATCTGTCAGTGTCGCCAGCATTTTTGCCCGACACCGCGCCGACCGTATTTTCACACATGGTCAGCCTCCTTCAAAGTATTTGACTGCGCCGGATGATGAAATCATCGCGGTTTTTGAAAAACTTTCTACAAAACCCCGTAAAGCTAGTCGCACGGGGTAAGCTCGCCAAAAACCGCAATGATTGACTGTGAAACATTGAATATCAAAGAGCCATACTCAACGGTGCAGTATACGCCTAAAATAATTTTTTGTCAATCTTTTTCGATGATATTTGCTTTATATAAAGTAAATTATCCTAAATGATTCTCTTTAATTTCTGCATAATCCGATAGAGATTATATTTGAAAGGATTCAAAACAATATCACAACACCCGGGAAATTGAACCGGCGCGACATGCGGTGCAAAGCCTTGCTTAAATTTTGTTATTCCGCCCCAGCTGCTTGTGTTCCATGTTCCATGTTCCATGTTATGTGTTTTCACCCCTCCGAAATCATATTTCTCGCATCCCGCTTTTCTCGCATCCAAAATCTGTCGCCACTGCAAAAGATACGGCGCCATCGCATCGCGATGAATATTGTCTGAAGCTCCATGCAAGTATGTTGCCGTTTTTCCGAAAAATAAGACCAGATTGGCACAGATAAATTTTCCTTCGTATTCGGCGACATACATTTTCAAAACCTCCGGCGGAATTGTTTCAAACATTTTGCGATAATAACTTTCCGGATGTGCAGTTATCTTGTCCCTCTTTGCAGTAATTTTTATTAATCTTAAAAATTTATTAATGTTATGTGTTATGTGTTCCATGTTATGTGATACGCGAACCCCCCGTTTTTCCGCCAACCTGATATTATACCGCGTCTTCTGTTTCATCCCCGCCAGCAATTCTTCCTCGTCTTTCGAAATATCCATCATCAATATCTCCCTCGGCTGCATATCAACGGCGGATTTTTTTACTTTCAGTCCGTCTGGAATATTTTCTCTGATAACTTCTAAATCTCCTTCATAATTTGGCTCCACTCGAATCCAACTAATTTTGCACCTCTTGGCCAAATCAACTAAATCATCCAAAAAAACTTTTAATTTTGAACTGTAACTTTTCACTTTTAATTTTTCACTTTTAACTTGCACGACCGGTCCACGCGGTACATAAAAATAATTCCCCACGACTGGCAAAGTATGTTCAATAATATTAGCCGCGATAATCGGATCACCTGTGTCGTCAGCGATATTCAGAGAATAAGTTTTTCTTCCCCATGCTTCTTGAAACGATTTCCAATGTTCCGATTGCAAAAAACCGCCATCTGGCGAATTCTGTTGAATAAAATCCAAAAACTTCTTTTCCATATACCAAATACTAAATACTATATACTAGATACAGAAAACTATTTCCCCAAACCCTTGAGCGCCGCCCTCACTCTGTCCGAAACGCCCTTCACGTCTTTTGAAACCGTCTTCAAGGCTTCTCGCGCCTGGCCAGCCGTGTATCCCAAAGAAGTCAGCGCCTCAATCGCCTCCGAGTCGGCTTTGGCCGCTCCCTGATCCTCTCCCGGAAGCTCAATAATCCTGTTTTTGAGCTCGAGTATGACCCTCTCGGCCGTTTTTTTCCCGACGCCCGAAACCCGAGTGAGAATTGAGGAGTCGCCGGATATCACCGCCGCCCGAATTGTTTTTGGCTCCGCGATGGAAAGAATCCCGATCCCCGCCTTCGGTCCGATCCCCGATATGGAAATAAGCAGCTCGAACATTTCGAGTTCTTCCAGCGTCAAAAAACCATAGAGGTCCAGCGAATCCTCTCTCACGTAAGTGTGGGTATAAAGTTCGATTTCTTCTTTTCCGGCGATTTTCCCGAAGGTGAATTCTGAAACATGAACTCTGTACCCAACCCCGTTCACATCAACAACAACGTATTTATCCCTTAAGTATGCAATTTTACCCGTTATCCTGGCAATCATTCGTTTTGTATCTAGTATATAGTATCTTGTATTTAGTATTTTTTTACAATACCTTGCAATTATTTACAAAATTACTTACCTGTGCTAGAAATATAGAGTAAATTTTTTAATTTTCAATTGCAATTTTGCACTTTTAGTTTTGCATTTTGCACTTGAGTGAAACGAACGTGCCAATTAAAAAGAGTGCAAAGAAGTATCTGCGGGCTTCAAAAAAACGAGCCGCGCAGAATCTCAAAATCAAAAAGGTTTTCCGCGACGCGGTGAAGAAACTCGGCGAACTCGCCGCATCCGGAAAAATCGAGGAGGCCAAAAAAATGTTTCCTTCCGTCCAGAAAGTCCTCGATAAAGCCGCCAAGGTCGGAGTCATCGCCAAACGCACCGCCGCGAGAAAAAAGTCGCGCCTCGTGAAAATGATCCAGAAATCTTCGAAATAACTTTCCCAAAATGAAAAAACCGCCTGATACAAACCGGGGCGGTTTTTTGTTTTCCTAATCTTTTCCTAATCTCGCAGATTAGGAAACATAACTACAACTAGTTGTAGCGCAATGAAGAAAATCTTTTGGTTTATTTTTTGTCGATATCTTCTATTTTCAGTCGGTAGACATTCGTTTCCCTCGGCTCGAATCCGAATTTCTTATAAAATTTATTCGCCGCTTCCTTTTTGGGACTGCTGGTCAATTCAAGATATTTTAGACCTTTCTTTTTTGCTCGTTCTATCAGATGATTAGTTATTTTCTTGCCCAAGCCCTTGCCTTGAAAATCCTTATGAACTCCAACATCATGAATATATCCGGATTTTTTAGTCAAACAATCCACATATTGTAGTGTCCCCATTCCAATCGGCCGACCATCGATTTCCATCATGAAAATTTCAAGATGCGGCATTTTTATGAGTTCTTGCAATCTATCCACATTCACCCGAGCACCACTTAACGAAATAAGCGAAAGAAAATCGTTTATCGCTTCGACCAATTCGTCTGTTATTTCAACGTCTTCATTTAATTCGTAAATTCTGGCATTTTCCATACTCCGAAATTTAAGAGTTAAAATTTGGAAACCCGGTTTCCAAATTTTATTATGTCGCCTTTAATCTTGTATATCTTGTGCCCCTTTTTTTGCGTTTCATGTTTCAAGTTAAAAGTTACATGCCTTCATACCGAAGCGACAAACTTATCCAGCGCCAGTTCGATGTCGATTTTTCCCATTTTTGCTTCCGCGTCAATGTCACAAAGTTTTCTGTATAGCTCTTTGAGTTTTCCAAGCGAGAAGTTCCGTCCCTGCTCAATGCTTTTTTTGGCGACAAACGGATGAATCTTGAGCATCGCGGCAATTTCAGGCTGGGGCACATTCTTTTCCACCAGCGGTTTCACCTTGAGAAGATTTCGGAACTGAAAAAAATACATCGAAAGGAGATAGAAAGGATCTTCGCCGGCTTCGAGATGATTGTGCAAAAGTTTCACGGCTGTTTTTTTGTTTCCGCGGGAGAGCGAATCAATTGTTTTAAAAATATCCATGTCAATTTTCGATTTCACGAGAAGCTCGACATCCTCTTCGGAAATTTCTCCCTTACCCTTATAACCGACAAGTTTTTCAATTTCTTTTGCGAGAAGCGAGAGATTATTCCCGACATAAACAGGGAGTTTTTCAACGGCATTCCGACTGATTGAAATTTCGCTTTTCCCGATTTCTCTTGTTTCCCCGATTATCCAACTACCCAGCTTCGCCCCTTCCAAAAAAACAAACTCCTGTTTCTTCGACTTTTCAAGAAGAAATTTCGCCAGCTTCGATTTTTTGTCTATTTTTTCTTTTTCCCAAAAAACAAGAGTGAGGTCTTTCGTCTCTCCTTTATCTTTCTTTTTGAGATATTCCAAAAATTCCTGGTTTTCCGCCGCAGTTTTGTTTTGGAGAATATTTTTCACGATCGCCAATTTTTTGTTCGAAAACAACCCTCCTGAAGAAAGTTTCATTGGCAGTTCGCTGATTTTTTCTTCTTTTTCCGCGAAGTCAAAAACAAAAAGGGTGCCGCCCTCTTTGTAATTTTGGAGAAATTTATTTTTTATCTCGGCGAGCTTCCGGTTCGAGCGAAATTCATCCTCACCGAACAAAAAAATAATCATGGAGCATGGAGCATGGAGCATGGAGCATGGAGCATGGAGCATGGAGCATGGAGCATGGAGCACAACGTCCAACCTGATTGTTCCATGTTCCATGTTATGTGTTCTATGGAGTGGATTCCCACTTCAGCGCCTGCCCTGGCTCGAGAACTTCAACCCAGATTTGCCCCGGCACGAATTTCACCTCTTCTCCCTTATCGTCATACATGAAAAGTTTCGAGGCCCATTTTGATTTGTCTTTTTTCCAGCGCCCTTTCATTTCTTTCCCGTTGAAATAGTAGTAGGCATCACCTTCGCTCACACTATCAAACTGCGGATCTCCGATTTGGACATTGTTATATTGCCCTTCGATCTGCTCCGATGAAGCAATCACTACCGCCACATTTTTCGGAGCGAGTCTCTTCCCGTTGTTTGCGTCTATGTCAGCCACTTTGTTCCAGCTGCGAAGATATGTGTTGGTCGCTTTGTCGTAGTCATAATCAGCCGCGTAAGGACCGGCAAAACCCACCCTCAAATGGCCGCCGCCCGGCCGTTGGTCCGCGGCTGCTTCAGCCTGGTGGGCGTACCCGGTAAATTTGTTTTCCATCCGGTAGTTCCGGGCCTTGGCGCACTCGAGGAGTTTGTCGAACCGGGCGAATCCATTGTCCGGCGCCGGAATCCCCGCTTTTCTGAACCCGCACTCGGAAGCCTTGTTTCCGAAACTGCCGTTGAGATCCAAATTGTCGATTACTTTTTTATCAAGCACCTCTCCGGCGAAATGCGATCCTCCCCAGTGAGCGAAAATAGCATCCCATCCGGCGGCGAGGGCAATGTAGTCATGACGCGAGGAGCGAATCGAACCAACTTCGGGAGGATTGTTGCAAACGTATACCGCCATAAGCCGAGTGATGCTCGCCGTGATAGCCGGCATCTCAAGAACGAGGTCGGCGTCGGAAAAACCGCTATCGGGACGGACGGAGAGGTCGGCCGCTTCCATCACCGCGATCGGACGGCGGTTCCAGTTCGCGCAGGGAATGTTGGTGAAGGGGCTCACTTCTCCGGTATTGAGAGGCGCGCCCATGTCAACATCCCCTTTCATCGAATTGAGATCGAGGGGATTTCCTTTTCCCTTCCCAAACAACCCAAGCCAATAACCAAGCCCCAAAATAACAACTAGGGTAGCAACAACTGCTATTATCTTGTTTCTTTTTTCCATCATTTGGAATTTTTCGACGAGTTTCATATTTTTATTTTAAAAATTTACTTTTGGCATTTTGGGCAAAAGAAAGTTCCCCTTTGACCCATTTTTTCTCTCTGAATCATTGTACCACAGCGCGGGCATTTTTTGGAAGTCCTCCGGTAGACTTTCAAAACTTCCTGGAATCTCCCCGGCGCGCCGGACGTGTCTCGATAATCGCTGTCAGAGGTCCCTCGAAGGTCGATTGCTTTGGATAATATCTTCTTAATAGCGTGATAAAGCTTTTTTCTTTCTTTTTTTTCGATTTTATCCGCCGGCCTTGTGGGGAGGATTCCCGCTTCATGCAAAATTTCGCCGACATATATGTTTCCGATTCCGGCAATTTTCGCCTGATCCATGAGAAGCAACTTGATTTTTGTTTTTCGCTTTTCAAGAATTTCTTCCAGCTTCTTCAGGGAGAAATCCCGGCTCATCGCATCTATCCCCAACTTTTGTATTTCCCCGATTTCCCTAATTTTTTCCGTGTCGGCCAGAATTATTTTCCCGAATTTCCGAAGATCTGAAAATTCAAGCGTCCGCCCGGACTTGAGATAGAAAATGTGATGGATATATTGATTGACTTTTTCCGAAAAATAATCCTTTCCATAACTTTTCACTTTTAACTTTTCACTTTTAACCAAAAGGTGTCCCGTCATCTTGAGATGAATGTAAATTGTCTTCCCGCCGGAAAGATTCAAAAAAATGTTTTTCCCGATTCGGCTGGCGCTCAAAATTTTCTTATTTTTTATCTCTTTCTCAAATTTATCAACCGGCAATTTTATCGATTTTTTCCAGTCCGTCCAAAAACCGGCGATCGCATCACCTTTGATTTTCTGGTTCAAGTCATCGACGATTGTTTGAACTTCGGGCAATTCAGGCATGTTCGCTGTCGCCTGCCCGCATTGCTACGCAAAGCGTTGCAGGCGGGCTCAAATTAAAAGTTAAAAGTTCAAAATTAAAAGTTTTGGTACTCGCTGCGCTCGTGATTTATTCATGAATAATTGTCGCGAAGCGACTCCTCAATTTTTCACTTTGCACTTTGAATTTTGAACTTTATTTTATATTTCTCCCCAATTGTCCCCCGCCTTCACGTCCGCAATGAGAGGGACCGACAATTTGTAAACGCTTTCCATCTCGGTTTTAATGTCGCGCGCGAATTTTTCGGCGTCTTTTTCCGGAACCTCGAAAAGAAGCTCGTCGTGAATTTGGAGAACCATCTTTGACGCGGAATATTTTTGCGTGATGAGCTTGTTCACTTCAATCATCGCCAGTTTTATGATATCTGCCGCAAGACCCTGAATGGGCATGTTGATTGCCATCCGTTCGGCCTGATTGCGAAGCTGAATGTTTGTCGCGTTTATTTCGGGAATATACCTCCGCCGTCCCAATTCCGTTTCAACGAATCCTTTTTCGCGCGCAGAAATTTTCACTTCGTCGAGGAACTGCGCCACTTGGGGATAGTTTTCAAAATATTTCCGAATGAATTCTTTGGCCTCGTCCTGGCTGACTCCCGCCGATTGCGCGAATCCGAAAGTGCTCATGCCGTATATAATTCCAAAATTCAGGGCTTTTGCCGCTCGGCGCATTTTGTCCGTTACTTTGTCGAGTTCGGCTTTCCCTATCCGCGCAGCAGTCGCCGTATGGATATCCTCCTTGTTCAAAAAAGTCGTGATCATCCGCACGTCACCCGAAAGATGGGCCGCGATGCGAAGTTCGATCTGCGAATAATCGGCGCTCACTAATTTGCAATCTTCTTCCGCTTCAAAAGCGGTACGAATGACTTGGCCCAATTCCGTTCTGATGGGAATATTTTGCAAATTCGGATCGGATGAAGAAAGTCGTCCGGTCGCCGTTACGGCCTGGTTGAAAGTGGTGCGGATTCTTGAATTTTCGTCCGTCATTTCCGGAAGAGTGTCGAGATAAGTTGTCTTGAGCTTGAAGAGTTCGCGGTATTCTTCGATTTTTTCGATTATCGGATGCGCGTCTTTTATCTTCTGAAGTTCGGAAGAAGCGGTCGAGAATCCGGTTTTTCCTTTTTTGATGTCTTTGGTCGGAATTTTGAGTTTTTCAAAAAGAATTTCGCGAAGCTGAACGGAGGAATTGACGTTGAATTCCTCACCCGCAAGTTTTCTGATTTCCTTTTCCAATCTTTTCACCCGCTGGTCGAGTTTCGCGGAAATCCCGCGAAGAACGGTTTTGTTTATCTTCACTCCCGCCTTTTCCATTTTCGCCAAAATCACTGCGAGCGGCATTTCGATTTCTTCGAAAAGGTCTTTGAGCGTCTTTTCTTTTCCTTCTTCGATTTGCTCGCGGCTTATTTTTTCGAGTTTTTCTTCCAATACTTTTTTGAGCGCAAAATTGTAGGCCGTTTTCCGGCATAGCTTTTCGATTTGACTTTTGTCTTCCTCGAAAATGAGGCTGGCTTGTCTCCCTTTTTTGTCGTCTTTTTGAATCATCACCTTGAGTTCCTGCATGACCAAATCTTCCCAGGACAGATTCGATCCCGAACTCAAAAGATAGGCCGCGATCTGGGTATCGAAAGAAATCCCCCGCAAGACTAATCCTTTTTCAGCCAAAACTTTCCACTCGTTTTTGAGGCCGTAGCCGATTTTTTTGACTTTCCCGTCTTCCAAAATACTCTTGAGATTTGAACCGATTTTTGGAAAATAACCGGCTGAATGCGAATTATTGCTGACAGCCACGCCTTGGCCATCGGAGGCAATCGAGATGGTTTTTTTGAATTCAAACGGCTCACTCGCCCCGATCTTTTGCCATTCCACCTTCCCCGCCTCTTCTTCTCCGCCGTTTTCCTCCTCCATTTTCTTGGCGTAGTCTTCGTATCCCGGCAAGCGACGAAGGAGCGAGAAAAATTCAAGATCGCGCATAAGATTGATGACTTTCACCCGACTGAAATCTTCGGTGAGACAGCTTTCGAGATCGAATTTCATCGGAACATCGTCAATGAGACGCGCCAGTTTTTTGCTGAAATGCGCTTGCAGCTTGTCTTTTTCAAGTTTTTTTCTCACGCCTTCTTTGATTTTGGAAAGGTTCTTGTATACTCTCTCGATGGTTTTGTATTTTTTGAGAAGTTCCGTCGCCGTTTTTTCGCCAACGCCCCTGACGCCTGGCAGATTGTCCGACGGATCGCCCCGCAGTCCCTTGTAGTCAATCATTTGTTCGGGCGCAAGGCCGTAGCGTTCGAAAATTTCCTTCTCCCCATAGAGAACGGAATCGCTCATTCCTTTTCGAAGCGCGAAAATTTTGGTTTGCCCGTCCACAAGCTGCAAGGTGTCGAGGTCCCCCGTCACGACGACAACCTCGACATCCGGATGAAGCTTTTCCGTTTTTCGCGCGAAGGTGGCAATGAGATCATCGGCCTCGTATCCTTCTTTTTCGGCGATGGGAATATTGAAAGCTTTGACGATTTCTTTCACTCGCGGAATTTGCTCGTATAAATCATCGGGCGCTTTCACTCGCGTCGCTTTGTAGTCTTTGAACTCCTTGTGGCGGAAAGTCGGTTCCTTGAGGTCAAATGTGGCGGCGATATAATCGGGCTTGAATTTCGCGAGCACGTTCAAGAGGACGGACGTGAATCCGTACACCGCGTTCACCAGCTCCCCTTTTTTGGTTGTGAGAGGAGGAATAGCGTGATAGGCTCTGTGTATTATTGCGTTGCTGTCAATTAATATAAGTTTTTTCTTCATGAATTTGCCGATGGCAAGTTTATAAATTTCCAAATCCCAATTTCCAACAAAATCCCAAATGTTAAATGTCCAAACTTTTGGATTTGGGATTTGGGATTTTATTTGTAATTGGGATTTTGATATTGGGATTTATAAAACTTATTTTCCTTTTGTTGTTATCTAAATGCACAAACTTTAACCACACCGCTCCTTTCGGAATTATGCGCCTTATCCTCTCCGCCCACTCCACAATCACAATATTTTTTTTGTTAGCGATAATCTCCTCCCAACCAAGGCTTAGAATATCTTTCGGTCTGACGCGATAGCAATCTATGTGATAGGCGTCATGGAACATCTTTTTATTTTTTGTTCTTGTTCCATGTTCCATGTTCCATGTTACGTGATACTTTTTCATTACTACAAACGTCGGACTCGTGTACGGCCCTTTTGCCCCCAGCCCCTTTAATACGCCCTGCGCGAAAGTCGTCTTCCCGCTTCCCAGCTCGCCCATGAGACAAATGATTTCCCCGCCTCGAATTTTTTTGGCTAGCATTTCGCCAAGTTTCCGGGTTTGACTGGGGCTGGTTGTATCAAAAGTATTCAAATTATCAACTCGAAATTACTGACTGCTTTAACTATATTCTTTCACAAAAACCGCTTTTAGAAAAGAAAAGGAACTGGACTCCAGGTATAGAGATCCAGTCCCAATAGACAACCATTGTAATAATGCTTTTCCGGTTTATCAAAAGCAATCTACCGGGAATACATAGCTACGCGGCAGTGGAACTGGATGAGGCGGCCCCTCCCACTTACCAAACAATGTGTGGCTTTGCTGCATCATGGCTGACGCGGCATCCCCCCCTCGACTTGAAATGCCGAACGGCATACCGCGAATGACATCTACTGCAATCATCGGGCGGATTCCTTTTGGAGCCGACATGCATCATGTACTTTACTTCGTAGCACGGCGGCGTCATTAATCCAGCGCAAGCGGCAAACAGCAGAAACAGGAAGAACAAAAATAATCGTTTCGCTTTCACGGCAGACCTCCTTCTGTCTGAAATATATTTCTTATATTTTCATTTGCCGAATATATCATTCTAGGGCTAAATATAATAATCTGTCAATCAGCTTCTTTTTGGCAAAGAAAAAAGCCGGAGGAAAATTCACTCTCGGCTTTTTTAGCAGCTCCCCTCGCGAAACGAGCGGAATTGCGGGTTAACGACGATGGCGACCGCCACGATGATACGGGGGTCCGGGTGGCGAATGGTGCGGGCGAAGATGATGCGGACCGCGCCAGTGCCACCGATGCTCATGGCCGTACCAAGTCCAGCCTGGATAATAGGGACCCCTCCACTCCCAGTAAGGCGCTGGTCCGGGAGTCCAAACCCAGTATTGGGTAACCTCTCTGACCACCGTCCGCCTTTCGATGTGCCAGCCTTGCGGACCAAATACTAACACATCGACGTACCCCACTATGACCTGGTGGGCAGGCGAAGGACCATAATACGCTGAACCCGCACAACCGGAAAAAAACACGGCTGCAACAATTGTTAGAAGAACTATCCGAAGGCTTTTCATTTCGCCTCTCTCCTTCTTTTATTTTAACCCCTAATTTTACTCCCAAAACGGCCTTTTGTCAATCCCTCGTGAAACAATCCGAATCAAGCCCATTTTAGGCCCTGATTCGATGTTTCACGCAAGAAAGAAAACCCCCGCATCAATTCTACCAACACAAACATAAATTTTAACAAGCAAAGTTTTCCGAAAATGGCAAATTGCGACGCTGGTTGAAGGGGATCTGGCTATTCGCCAGTTACGTCTCGCAAATATTCGACCGCAGAACTGGTGCGGGGCAAGTTTGACGTTTCCCATCTTGTTTGTTATTTTGAAATACCGCTCTCTTGAAACTCAAAACCTGTAACTTGTAGCATGATCAATCTTGCGTTACAAGTTATAAGTTATAAGTCACATGCTATCCATCCAAGACCAAATCAAAAACCAAATCGGAACAGCGGAGAATATTTTGATTCTGACAAAACCAAAAGCCTCCGGCGACGCGATTGCCGCCAGCTGGGGACTCTTCCATCTCTTGAAAAGCATCGGCAAAAATCCAACGATTCTTGAGAGCGATTCCCAAAAAGAAAAATTGAAATTTCTCCCCGCTCCCGAGAAACAAGAAAGGGAAATCGTCGGCGCGCGCGATTTTGTCCTTTCGTTCAACACGACCCGGAACAAAATCATCGACTTTCGGACCGAAAACAAGCTTGATTCTTTCGACATATACATCACGCCCGAAAAAGAAACCATTGACCCGCGGGATTTTTCGTTCATTACGGCAAAATTCAAATACGACCTGCTTGTGGTCTTGGGCTGTCAGAATCTTGAAAACTTCGGCGAGATGAGAGAAAAAAACGCCGACCTTTTTTTTGAAGTCCCCATCGTGAATATCGACAACGCGAGCGCCAATGAAAATTTCGGTCAAATCAACTTCGTCGACATCACCGCTTCTTCTCTTTCGGGGATTATCGCCGAACTCGCCAAAACCCACTGGGAAAAATTCACGAATTCCGACATCTCCCGCTGTTTTTTGACCGGCCTTGTTTCCGCCACTTCCAATTTCCAAAACCAAAAAACAACGCCCCAAACATTCCTTACCGCTTCCTGGCTCATCGAAAAAGGCGCCGATCAGCAGGAAATCATCCGCCATCTTCTGAAAACCCAATCCTTTTCTTTTATGAAACTTTGGGGGCGCGTCATGGCCCGGCTCAACTGGGATGAAGGCAGGAAACTGGCCTGGTCGCTCGTTTCAATTGAAGATTTCGTCCAAAGCCGCTCAAAGCTGACCGACCTTCCGGTGATTCTGGAAAAGATAAAAGACAATTTCTCGGCCGGCCGGTTCTTCGCCGTTCTCTACAGCGAATCACTCGACCGAAGCGTCGCGCTCATCAAAAACTCGGAAACCGAATCTTTGAGAGATATCCAAAAAATAATGGGAGGAGAAATCAAAAACGGGCACCTCGAAGTGATTTTTGAAGGGAAAAACATCGTTGAAGCGGAAAAGGAATTTCTGGAAAAGATGAAATGACATATTTATATGACATAGGATGACCAAATCGGCCCGCGAGGGTTTGTTTTTTTGTTCGGAATGAAATAAAATAGCAGTATGCCGGATAACACAAAAACAAACAAAAACATCCACGAAATTCACGGCTTTCACGAAGAAGAAGTCAATCGGATTCTCGCCAAAATGAAACACGAGTCCGAGGAACAGCAAGCGGCCGCCATCGCCGCCGCTTTGAAGTTGCCTTACATCGATCTCAATATCTTTCCGATTGACCCGGAAACGCTTCGCACGATTTCAAGAGAAGACGCCGAAAAAAACGAGCTAGT
This sequence comes from Patescibacteria group bacterium, assembly GCA_030018805.1. Lineage (GTDB taxonomy): Bacteria > Patescibacteriota > Minisyncoccia > Moranbacterales > UBA11712 > JASEHL01. Next base: position 6,523 of record JASEHL010000002.1, on the reverse strand, counting down.
CTGCATTCAAAGATCCGGAAGAAACGTGTCTTTTGCTTTCGCGAATGTCGCCAATCCGAATTTGGCGGAATATCTCAAAAAGCTCGAGAAAGAAGAGGGTTACGTTCTCCGGCTTTTTTTCTGCTCGCAAACCGGCCTCAAAAAAACGATTGAAAAATACAAGCATATTACCCTCATTGAAAATCTCGAGGAACTGCGGCTTTCTCTTTTCGGAAAAGATCTTGAGGAGTTTGAAAAGAAACTGAAAGACGTTATCAACCTCAAAAAAAGAATCAATGAAATCCCGACCACCGAAGTAATCAATATCGTTATGGCCGGCGCCATCAAGATGGAGGCAAGCGACATCCACTTCGAGCCCCAGCAGGACGGCATCCGGCTCCGCTATCGTCTCGACGGAGTTTTGCAAAACATCACCGTTCTTCCGGCCCAAGCCTACCACTATATCTTGTCCCGCGTGAAAATCCTCTCCGGGATGAAAATCAACATCCGCGACATCGCCCAAGACGGACATTTTTCAGTTCAACTGGAGGAAAACGAAATTGATGTCCGCGTTTCGGTGCTGCCCGGAAATTTCGGAGAAAATATCGTGATGCGCCTTCTCAACCAAGAATCAGTGGCCCTGAAATTCGACGCTCTGGGGCTTCGCGGCCTCGCCTATGACAAGCTGCGCGAAGAAATCAAAAAACCCAATGGAATGATCTTGAACACCGGGCCGACCGGATCGGGAAAAACAACCACTCTTTACGCGATCGTCAACCAGCTCAACAGCCCGGAAGTGAAGATAATCACGGTTGAGGACCCGATTGAATACAAAGTCAAAGGAATTTCCCAAACTCAAGTTTCAAAGTCGCGAGGATACACTTTCGCCAACGCGCTTCGCTCCATTGTCCGCCAGGATCCTGATGTGATTCTGGTCGGAGAAATCCGCGACGACGAAACCGCCTCGATCGCCGTTCATTCGTCTCTCACGGGACATCTCGTTCTTTCCACTCTTCACACCAACAGCGCCGTAGAAACAACTCCGCGTCTCGTTGATATGGGAATCAAGCCTTCGCTTATACCCGCTTCAATAAACGCCATAATCGCCCAGCGTCTTGTCCGCCGTCTTTGCTCCCATTGCAAAGAAAAATACTCCCCGGCCGATGTGACAATCGAGAGCGTCAAAAAAATATTGGCCGTCATCTCTCCCAAAGCGAAACTCACCGTGCCGAAAGAAGTGGATTTTCTCTACCGAGCCAAGGGCTGTCCGAAATGCAATGGCTTGGGCTACAAGAGCCGGGTCGGGATTTTCGAAATATTCACTCTCAATGAGGAAATTTCCAAGAAAATCATGGAGATGGCTCCCGAATCGGAAATCCTCGCTCTTTCCCTTGAGGCGGGAATGGTGACTATGCTCCAGGACGGAATTTTGAAATCCCTTGAGGGAATCACGTCTATCGAGGAAGTGCAAAGAGTAACCGGGGAAGGAAAATTTCTCGAGGATCTTTATGAAAAAATCATAACCCAACTTCTTCTCCGCTCAATCACAATCAACAGGCGCCTCGAAGAAAAATTATCCGAAGCAAAAAAATCCATCGCAAAATTTCAGGGAGTCGTGGAAAATTCTTCCCCCGAAGAAACGCTTTCTCTCATTATCGCTATGGGTCTTTTGCTTTCTGCCGGCGATATCCATATCGAGCCGGAAGAAAACGAAGTGAAAATCAGATACCGCATTGACGGGATTTTGCAGGACGCGGTCCGTATCCCGATGAACGAATATCCGCATCTTTTGGGAAGCGTGAAAATTCTTTCCGGTTTCAAGGCAACCGACGTTGAGGAAGGAGTGAAAGACAGCCGCTTTGGAATAAAGTTGGAAAAAGACGTTCTTTCGGAAGTGGAAGACCGTGAAATTGATGTCCGCGTTTCGATAATTTTGGGAGGATACGGCGAAACAGTCGTAATGCGCCTGCTGAACCAGGGCGCCCAGTCTTTGAAGCTTGAGGAATTGGGAATCCGAAGACAAAATCTCGACGCTTTATTGGCACAAATCAAAAAGCCGAATGGAATCATCCTCAATACCGGACCGACCGGATCCGGAAAAACGACGACGCTTTATTCTCTGCTTTCCCTCCTCAACAAACCCGGCGTGAAAATAATCACCGTCGAAGATCCGATTGAATACCGTCTCAAAGGAATTCTGCAGACCCAGACAGACGACAAAAAGGGCTATACTTTTCCGAAAGCCCTGCGGGCGCTTCTCCGCCAAAACCCCGATATTATGATGATCGGCGAAATTCGCGATGTTGAAACCGCCCAAATCGCGGTCCAGGCGTCTCTTACCGGACATTTGGTACTTTCAACGCTTCACACGAACAACGCCGCCGGTTCGGTTCAGCGCCTCATCAATATGGGCATCGCCCCAACTGACATTTCTTCCTCCGTAAACGCTTTCATGGCGCAAAGACTGGTCCGGACGCTTTGTCCCGACTGCAAAAGAAAAACCAAGGCGGACACGGAACTCAAAGCGCGCATTGAAAAAGTTTTGAAATCAATTTCCGCCAAAGCAAAAATCGAGGTTCCGAAAAAAGTTGATTATGTTTTTGAAGCTGTGGGCTGTCCGAAATGCAACAATATTGGATACAAAGGACGCACAACCGTGAGCGAGGTTTTGGAAATGACGAAAGAAATGGAAAAAATAATCACCGAAAGCCCAACCATCTCTCAAGTGGAAGCGCTGGCGATAGAGCAGGGAATGATCACGATGCCACAGGACGGAATTTTGAAAGTCCTCGAGGGTATCACCACGATGGAAGAAGTGGAAAGAGTGACGGAGGAATAAAAAAACCCTTCAATCTGTAGACAAATCCCGCAACTAGGGAATCGCGGGGGTAGGAACAGTGCCGAGGAGTGGCCAAGCCGAAACCGAGCCATCCATGTCTGGGCAAAAAAGTTCCCGGTAGGAAAGTTACGAGCTCCCCTTATGTCTACAGATTGGAGGGTTTTTAATGTCGCCGAAAACAATTCTTTTTCACGGAACAGGCCAGTTTAGCACACTCAAAATTTTTTGTCAAGAAGGGAAAAATAGCATATACTAAATACGAAATACTCTGCATCAGACACAAAAAATGATTACTTCCTCCACCGAACAAATCGACGACTCGAAGCTTGACATAACTCTGCGCCCGCAGACTTTTTCCGAGTATGTTGGCCAGGAAAAAGTCAAAAATAACCTGAATATTCTTATAAAAGCGGCCAAAAAGCGTGTCGAGCCGATTGAGCATGTTCTTCTCTATGGCCCGGCGGGACTGGGAAAAACGACTCTGGCTCACATAATCGCCAGAGAGACGGGAGCGAATATTCGCCCTACCTCCGGACCGGCGATTGAAAAAGTGGGTGATCTCGGCTCGATTCTCACTAATCTTTCCGACGGGGACATTCTTTTCATTGATGAAATCCATCGCCTCAACAAACTCATCGAGGAAGTCCTTTATCCGGCAATGGAAGATTTCAAGCTAGACATAATCATCGGAAAAGGCCCGTCGGCCAAAACACTGCAACTGGATCTTCCCCGCTTCACTTTGATCGGCGCGACCACCCGCCTCGGTTCGATTTCCTCACCCCTTCGCAACCGTTTCGGCGTAATTCACCGGCTTGATTTTTATGAAGACGAGGATATTGAAAAAATAATCCATCGCTCGTCGAAGATTCTTGAGATTCCCATCGACAGCGCCGGCGCGAAAACAATCTCTCGCTCGAGCCGCCGCACTCCCCGCGTTGCCAACCGCCTCCTGAAGCGTGTCCGCGATTTCACGCAGGTCGAAAATTGCGATACAATAACGGAAGAACTTTCCCGAAGAGCGTTCGCCAATCTCGAAATCGACAAACTTGGGCTCGAGCCGACCGACCGGCATATTCTCGAAACAATCATCAAAAAATTCGGCGGTGGTCCGGTTGGAATCCAAACTCTCGCCACCGCCACAATGGAGGAAATTGAAACAATCGAGGATGTATATGAGCCCTATCTCATTCAAATAGGGTTTTTGGCGCGGACTCCGCGGGGACGTGTCGCGACGGAACTCGCTTACAAGCACTTGGGCATTCCCGATAATCGCGACCAAGACAAATTATTTTGAAAAAAACATAACCTGAAAAAATGTCGACACTTATTTCAGTCCTTTACATTTTCATAATCGCCGTTTATGTTCTTATCGGCCTTGCGATTATCTTCCATATGCTTCGCTACCGCATTAACCGGCGCGTCGCAGTCATTATGTTTCTGATTTATCTCGGCGGAAGCACTTTTCTTCTGATTTCAAACGTATCTTTTTTCTTTTCGGTGGATTGGTATCAAATAATCAACAATTTCGGTTTTTGAACCGGTATTTTCGGCTAGCTCAAGCCGGCAAGCGCTATGTTCGAAGAAATAAATTTCCCCGGACAACACGAAGGCGAGGCAATCATACTCTTTTTACGCCGGCATTGGTTCATTTTTTTCATGCGGTTGCTGTTCATCATCATCAGCATCGCCGGTTTGATCATCATCTATTTTGCTTTTCTCTTTTTCAACAACAATTTTCAGGAAAGCGCTTTTTTCAATCTTCTTCTTTTCGGAGAAAGCTTGGCAACTCTTTTCGTTTGGAACTTTTTTTTCATTCTCTGGCTTGATTTCTATCTCGACGCCTGGATAGTCACCAACGAACGCATCATCAACATCGAGCAAAGGGGTTTTTTCAGGAGAAACATCTCCGAACTCAAACTCACGAAAATACAGGACGTCACTTCCGAAATAATCGGCGTCATTCCGACACTTTTCAACTACGGGAACATTTATGTGCAAACGGCCGGTGAAAAAGAGCGCTTCACTTTTTTTCAAATACCGGATCCGAACAAAGTGAAGAACATAATCGTCCAGCTTCAGGAAAAAGAGCGTTTGTCGGAGGAACGGGAGCTGGGAGAAATTATTCGGGGAAAGGGATAAGTTCCGATTTTCTTACTTAATGATATACAAACATCAGTATTTAAAATTAGACGCTGAAAGCAAAAAGGTCTTTGACGAAAACGGTAAAGAGCTGGTATTAACAGGCAATGCTTACCGCTTGCTTGTTTTCTTATGCGGTAAAAATAATGCCACCCTAACTGACATTAATGATTATTTCGACCCTGCGGGAGCTAAAGACTACACTGAAAATCACGTTAGGCAATACCGGTATAAAATAAATTCCATTATAGGCCATAATATAGTTTCCTATAAAAATAATATCTATTCGATAAATGGCGCGGTTTCGAAGAATGAAAGTGGAGCCGCTCCAGAATCAGCCGTTCCAAAGACGCGGGAAGCTGAAGAAGATCCACCTGAAGAAGAAACAAGCAAAGATGCATATAAAATATCCGAGCAGTGGAGAAAAAAACTGTCCAATAAAGAAAAATTGATTATTCCATTCTTAATAGTTCTACTAATAGTTTTTAGCGCGGTTGTTCTCGGGAATAAAAACAAAAATACCAGCGTGGCTACAAAATCAAATTTGATCAACAAAACAACAACAGCAAATTCCGGCCCGAAGCCTCAAAATGATATGCTATTGATCCCAGCGGGAGTTTTTCTCATGGGAAGCACCCAGCAGCAGGCTATTGAAGCCTGGCAAAAAAACGACGGGAGTTATGGCAAGGAAAATTATCTGGCGGAATATCCCCAGCGAAAAATAATGCTTGGAAATTTTTATATTGACAAAAAAGAAGTATCCAATGGTGATTATAAAATGTTTGTCGACGCGATAAATCATGTCGCTCCCGCGCTTTGGAGTGACCAAAATCTCAATTCTCCAAGCCTTCCCGTCGTAGGAGTTGATTGGAACGACGCCGATGCCTATTGCCGGTGGCTCGGAAAAAGATTGCCCACCGAGGCCGAATGGGAAAAAGCGGCTCGCGGAACAGATGGGAGAATTTGGCCCTGGGGAAATGTCTGGGATCCGACAAGGGATAACCACGGTGACGGCACCGAATATGGCTTTGATGAAAGCGACGGTTATAAATATACCGCGCCTGTCGGCGCTGAACTTGGCACGAGTCCCTATGGAGTTCTGAATATGGCAGGCAATGTCTATGAATGGGTGGCTGATGATTTCAACGCTTATCTGGAAAACGACAAATACATTCAGCAAGATTTTAACAAGGGATTCAAGGTTATAAAAGGCGGAGCATATACCGACGGGCGAAGTGAACAGCGCCCTGCCTCAAGAATTGGTTATCAAAAGATTATAAGGATGTCGATATTGGCTTTCGCTGCACGAGAAGTGAGTAGCATGATATAAATATCGCTTTTATATAAACCTTTTGGGACCGTAATACGGATTTATTACGGTCTTTTTGTTATTCTGTGCGTGAAATTAAATTTGGAGCTTGTCTAGAACAGCATAGAGATTTATGCTAAATCTATGACGGCTCGATTGATTAAAAACTCTAAACTTACTAATCGTCAAATTAACAAATTAATAGATTTCTTCGTTCTGGAAGTAACGGCCAACAAAGCAGCGGGAGTTCTCGGAAT
>JASEHL010000029.1 GCA_030018805.1 Patescibacteria group bacterium | reverse complement strand
TTAATTATTAGAAAATTGTTAAGTAGCTCTAGTCGTGTTCTATACTAACTCCTAATTTTTTCATTTTCATCGTATATTTTCGTATGTCTTTTCCCCCTATATTCAAGTTCAACCCTTAACTTTTTCCTAATTGTCTTAAAGTGATCGGGAAATATGAGATTATAAATCCCATTATAAAATAACTGACCATTTATAATCTGTGATATTAATTCTGTTGTGACATCGGTTCCATGCCCGAAGCCCGATTGAGAATCGTAGTAGACAGCTCGAATTATTTTTAGATCATTCTTAGACACTTTTTGGTAATTTTAGCTTCATATGGATATTTTTATAGTTTCTTCGTCTGTGAGAAAAACTCCTCCGGGTCGATGAAATTTTGGCGGTTTTTGATTTGGACTTTTTTTCGACTCAAGTCGATGTGGAGATGTGCTCCTCTGATGAGTTTTCCTGTATTTCCGGTGAGGCCGAGGATATCCCCCGCTCTGTATTTCCCGGGCGGTGACATTTTGGAGAGATGCATACAGCGCATGATAATGAGCCCGTATCCTCGCCGCTTGAAACGGACATGAATCGTGTTCCCGCCTTCAGAGAAATTACCGGACTTGATAATCTCACACGAATACGGCGCGAAAACAAGCGTTCCTACAGGCACGATATAATCCGTCCCCAGATGAAAATCCGAATAGAAGGTTTTTTCTCCGAAGCGGTATCCGCGCTTCAACCGCCGCCAATTTTCGAGCGGATATTTCATAAGTTTCCCTTTTCTCTATTTTAGCGCTAAATTCTGCAATTTTCAAATAAATTCAAGGCTTGTGGCAAAAAGCAAATGCGGGTAAAATGCGTACTAGGCGCAGAATACAGGCTATAAACCATGAACACATCCTACTCGGCTTTGGACACTTTTCTCACGTGTCCCCTGAAGTACAAATATTCGCAGATAGACAAAATCAAGACTCCCAAATCCAAGGAGCAGTTTTTTGGTACGCTTCTCCACAACGCTTTGAAGCTTGTGCACGCTCCGGGCATACTTTCCCCCACCTTGGAGCAGGCGCTGGATTTTTATTCGAAAAATTGGAACGCGGAAGTTTTTTCCGACGAGACCGAAGAGCGGGCGGCTTTCGCGCAGGGCGTTTCCATGCTTCAGGATTATTACAAAAAAAACGATCCCTCAAAAGTAAATATTGTTGATCTCGAATCCCGTTTTCAAGTCGAGATTGGAGAGGATGATGAAAAACATATCGTTTCTGGGATTATCGACCGGATCGACAAAACCGAGAATGGGTATGAAATAATCGACTACAAAACGACCCGCAAACTTCCGAGCCAGGAAAAAGTGGACAATGATCTCCAGCTTTCGATATATCTCGGAGGATTTTTGAAACGATATCCGAAGGAATTGGAAAATTTAGATAAAGTGAAAGTCAGTCTATATTATCTCAAACACGGCGTAAAATTATCTTCTCAACGGACTCTGGAACAGATCAATCAAAGCAAACAACTGATTGTCGACTTGATCAAAGAAATTCAGAAATCAAAATTCGAACCGCAAATTTCCGGCCTTTGCGACTGGTGCGGCTATCAAAATATTTGCCCGATGTGGAAGCACAAATTCAAAGACAAAAAAGAGAGCATCGAGGTTGATAAAATTATCAATGAGTATATCGCGCTCAAGGATGAAATCAAATCCAGATCCGACCGAGCGGCCGAAATCCAGGAAATTTTGGGAAAATACATGGATGACGAAAAAGTGGACCAGGTTTTTTCCGACGCGGGCCGGATTTTGAGGACAATCAGGAAGACATATAAATACGACGAGAAAAAACTGCGCGATATTCTCGAACCGCTCGATAAGTGGGAAGAAGTTCTCAAAATTGACGGAATCGCGCTCAAAAATATTCTAGGTGTATTGCCATACGAAGCGCGAAAAGATGTGGAAAGAGTAAAGGAAATAGACAAAGAGTCAAAAAGTTTTATAGTTAAAAAAACATAATATTGCTAAACTTTGCTATAGCAATATTTAGCAACGAAAGGATTTTGTGGGTTATTTAAAGAATAGAATCAAAGAGTTCTTGAAAAGGTTCTTCCTCATCGATGATACGCCTCACAAAATCGCGGCTGGCGCGGCGCTGGGAGTGTTTTTCGGCATCTCGCCGGGCGAAGGCGTGGCAACGACACTGATATTCGCTTCAATTCTCCGTTTCAATCGTCTTGCGGCGACGGCCGGGGTTTTGGCGGTGAACATGTGGACAACGATTCTGGTCTTGCCTCTTGCGGCGACGACAGGCGCCTTTCTTTTTGGAGTAAATCACAGCGAACTGGTCAGTCAGTTCAACAGTTTGAACGGGAACTATTTTCAATTGTTTCTTAGTAAAGTATTTTTTCGCGAAGTAACGCTTCCCCTCCTAGTCGGTTTTGTTGTTGTTGCCGGAATCATCGCGCTTCTCGTCTATACGGGACTGCTTTTTCTCATAATTCGCCGTCAAAAACACAAAAAAAGCGAGCACTTATTCAGCAGGAAGCTAGAAAACTAGATTTTGTTAGTTGATAATCTGTTAGGAAAAAGAATATCAGATTCTAATATCAGTTATTTTTGAAGGAGGTTTCTCATCCTCTTTTTTTCGTCCTTTATCGTCGTATGCTCCCACTGTTGTTATCTCTGGCTTCTTTTTTTCCAAACCTCTGCCGTACTCATCATATAGCCTTTTAAGTTCATCTGCATTTCCCGTCGAAGCATCTTTAAAAGCTTTTATAAGTTTAATCGACATCTCATTGTTATCTTCGCTTGTACTCTCCGTGTTAAGTCCGAACTTATCGGCTAGAACGAGAAACATCCTTTTGTGACCGGGATATTTTTCTTTAAGTTCTGGTGTTTGGTCTAATTTTTCCATGATAGTAATTTTTACTTTATACAGCATTTGGCAGCTTGGTATCCCCTGCTCACGGCTTCTTCTTTTGAAGAAAAACAAATTTTATTTTCCGGTTTGATTTTGGTTGCCCATTGGCAGGTCGGCAGGTGATATTTGTTCGAATTCTTGCTGGCGACGAAGACGCATTTTTGGTTCTCGGTGTTTAGTTGGGTGTTGGTTTTGTTCTGATTGCCTTGCTGGGGATTATTGTCAGTCGCATTGGCGCTATTTCCTTCTTCGAATTTGGGGCAAGGGGCACAAGCGGGTTGGCTGACTATCACCGACCCTTTTTGATTTTTCTGTCCCTTGAGATATCCCGCTTCGAATGAAATACCAGCAATCAGAATAATGCCGACAATAAGAATGATTTTTTCTCCATACTTAAGCCAAAAATGCTTGATTTTTTGAGAAAAAGTTGGTTTTTTGCGGATTTGGTTTTGATGCAGGTCTTCGAAGGTTGACATTTGCCATATTATAATATAAAATCCAATAGTCTTCAAAAGTTTTTAGATTTTCAATTTTACTTTTTAGATTATTGTTATGGCGCACAGAAAAGCCGGCGGTTCAACTCAACTCGGCCGCGATTCGATCTCAAAGCGTCTGGGCGTGAAGAAATTCGGCGGAGAAAAAGTGAAAACTGGAAATATCATCATCCGCCAGCGCGGGACGAAATTTCGTCCCGGAAAAAACGTTCAGCGCGGCTCGGACGACACGCTTTTTGCATTGGCGGATGGCGTCGTGAAATTCTCGGCCAAAAAAATTCGTAAGTTCACGGGAAAACTGGAACGGGCGCAATTCGTGAACGTCGAGTAATTTTTTTAAGGCTAAGCCTTAAAAAAGTCTTTTCCTAAGTAGAAGTCCGTGCTTCTATTTTTTGTTTATCGCACTCTTTATAAACTCTCGAAACAATGGATGCGGATGAAGCGGCGAGGATTTGAATTCGGGATGGAATTGGGTTCCCAAAAAGAAAGAATGATTTTTTTTCGGAAGCTCGGCGATTTCCATGAGGCGGGAGTCGGGTGATTTTCCCGAAAATACCAGACCTTTTTTCTCGAGCGCTTCGATATATTCGGGGTTGACTTCCCAGCGGTGGCGGTGGCGTTCGGAAATTGAAACGCCCTTGTAGGCATCGTAGGCAATCGTTTTTTTCTTGAGCATCGCCGGATACGCTCCGAGCCGCATCGTCGCGCCATAATTTTTGTCGGCGAGATTCTTTTTTTGTTCCGGCATAATGTCAATCACGGGATATTTTGTGTTTCTGCTAATTTCCGTCGTATTCGCGCCTTTCATCCCTAAGACGTTCCGCGCGAATTCAATGACCATAAGCTGCATTCCGTAGCATAAACCAAAATAAGGAATTTTGTTTTTCCGACAAAATTCAATCGCCTTTATTTTTCCTTCCACTCCCCTTTCTCCGAAACCGCCGGGGACGATTATTCCCGCGTAATATTTCAGTTCCCGGACTTTGGCGGGATTTTTTTCGTATTCCTCGGAATTGAGCCAATCAATTTCCGGTTTTCGTTTGAAAAAGTGGCAAGCGTGCTTGATGGCTTCGATGACGGAAATATAGGCGTCCGAAAGGACAAAATCTCCCGTTCCAAAATATTTCCCGACAATTCCGATGCGAAGCGGTTTTTTCGAATTTCTGATATTTCGCACCATCGCTCGCCATTTCACCAAATCTTTTTTCTTGGGACGGAGCCCCAGTTTTTTGAGAATCGTTTTACTCAAGCCGTCGTTTTCAAAGTTGACCGGCACTTCGTATACGGATTCAATATCCGGCGCGCTGATGACATCTTCTTCGTCAAGATTGCAATGATCGGCCAGTTTTTCCTTGCGTTTTTTGTCGAGCGGCATTTCGCTACGAGCGACAATCATATCCGGCTGGATTCCGGCGGCGTTCAATGACCTCACCGCGTATTGAGTGGGTTTTGTTTTCATTTCCCCGATTTTATTCGGGACCGGAAGATAGCTGACAAGGACAAAGAGCACGTCCCCGCGATTTTGAAGGCGGAGCATTCTTCCCGCTTCAAGAAACAAGAGTCCCTGATATTCGCCGAGTGTTCCGCCGATTTCAATTAGCATAATCTCGGCCTTCGATTTTTTTTGCGCTTTCTGGATGCGTCGAATGATTTCTCTCGGGACATCCGGCACGACATCGACGCAGCGTCCTCCGTATCCCATCGATCGCTCGCGGTCGATGATGGATTTATAAACCATCCCGTTAGTCATATAATTTTCACCCGACAACGTGAGGTTCAGAAATCTTTCATAGTGTCCCATATCCTGGTCCGTTTCAAGGCCGTTGTCCAGAACAAAAACCTCCCCGTGCTCGGTCGGGTTCATTGTACCAGCGTCGACATTCAGGTAGGGATCGATTTTCATCACGGAGACGCGAAAACCTTTCGACTGCAGGATATTTCCAATCGAAGCCGTAGCGATCCCTTTTCCCACCCCACTCATCACTCCCCCCACGACAAAAATGTACTTCGGTTTCATGAATTTCTCTACGAACTACGAATTAATTACGAATATACGAAAACTATGAAATATTGAATCTCTATGAACTACAAACCCCTTGTTTCGCGCGCGTTCGTATTTCCGTATCTATTCGTGGTTCGTAGAGATTTTACAAAAATAGAGGCGGATAAACCATACCCCTATCATCACAATTTATAAAAATGCAAAAATATTATTTCTCCTCTTCACTCACAAGAATTATTTTTATGCCCGCTTCCAGGCCATGCTCGAGGTTTATTTGCGCGTCATATTCCCCCAATTCCTTTATCGGCTCGGCGAGTTTCACGTTTTCCGGATTGATATTCAATCCCTCATCCTTCAATGACTTGGCAATCGTTTTTTCGTTAACCGATCCGAAGAGTTTTCCTTCTTTCTCTTTGACTTTCAGATACAGCTCGCGCCCCTCAAGCTGTTCGGCGAGTTTCTGGGCTTCTTCGAGTTCAAGCCTTGCCTTCTCACTCGTTTTCTTTTTTTTCGCTTCCGCGTTTTGGATGGCTGCGTCTGTGGCGATTTCCGCCATCTTTTTGGGGAGCAGAAAATTCCTCGCGAACCCGTCCGCGACGACTTTTACTTCCCCCTCCTTGCCGAGATTTTCTATGTCCTTGAGCAATATTATTTTCATATACTTTCTGTCCTCTGCGATAATTATATAAAATAAATTTCAGAAAGCCAACAGCTATGCTATTTGATTTCATCTTTCAGGATCTCGAGAGCCTTTTCCATCTGTGGATCACGGTCATTGTTGTAATCGTCCTCCGTCGATTCGACTTCAATATCGGGGGTAATTCCTTTCTCCATTATATACTCTCCGTTGGGAGTTAGCCAGCGGGCGATTGTGATGCGAAGACTTGAACCACCGGTCAAATTTTCGAGTTGCTGAACAGAGCCTTTTCCGAATGTTTTTTTTCCGATCAGTTTCGCTCCCAGGTCGTCCCTCAAAGCTCCGGCCAAAATTTCCGAGGCGCTTGCGCTTCCGCCGTCGACAAGGACAACTACCGGAATCCCATTGAGAAGGCTTCCTCCGCGCGATTTGTACTCTTTTTTCTCCCCCCCGCGGTCTTCTTCTAAAACTACGATTTTCCCCTCCGGAATGAATTTTGAAGCGATGTCGACGGCTGATTCAAGATATCCTCCCGGATTATTGCGAAGGTCTACGATGATCCCCCTGGCTTTTCGGTTCAGAACTTCGTTTGCGATCTTGCTGATTTGGGAAGTCGTGTCGTCTCCGAATTTTGAAATTCTGATAACGGCAATGTTATCATCCTTGAATTCTATTTTGACGCTCTTCACGTTGATTGTGTCGCGGACGATGGCGATTTCTTTCGGCGTGCCATTTTTTTCGCGAAGAATAGTGAGACGGACTTCCGTCCCTTTCGGTCCGCGTATCTTTGAGACAGCTTCATCGACGCTCATGTCGGTCGTAACGGTGTCGTCGATTTTGATCAGCATATCTCCCGCTTTGAGACCGGCGCGCTCGGCAGGTGTTCCTTCAAGCGGGGCGATGATGGTCAAAATTTCGTTCTTCATCCCGACCTCCATCCCGATTCCCTCGAATGTTCCCTGCATATCGTCCGAAAATTGCCGGCTTTCTTCGGGATTCATAAACCCTGAAAAAGGATCGCCGAGCGATTTCACCATCCCGGAAATGGCGCCATAAATCATCTTGTTTTTGTCGATTTTTGAAGGGTCGACGTATTTTTCGTTGATCAGATTCCAAGCCTCCCACAAGAGGTCAAAACTCACGTCTTTTGGCTGGTCTTTTCGATGATTTTCAGAAAGAAGATTTTGAATAAGGTCGGTTTTGTTTTCCTTGGAAGCTTTGAACTGGGAATAGAAAACTCCGCCGTAAAAACTCACGCATAAAAAAATAACCGCTATGAAAACCTTGAAGTGTCTTTTGAAAGATGATTTCGGCGGTTGGATATTTGCCTCTTCGGTTGAATTTCTTTGAATCATTTTTTTGATTTTTTTTACTGCTCTTTGTGAGGGTTTGGCTTTCGGAAATATTTCCAAAAATATTTCACGGCGCTTTTGATGTGCTCTCGCGTGAGTTTGTTCACTACCACGGCCTTAAGAGCGCTTTGGCTGGCAGAGCCTTTTCCGTGATAGTGAAACATTTTTGCGTGGGGATAATAAACAACTTTATATCCCTTTTCCCAAAATCTTCGGCACCAGTCCACGTCTTCGAAATACATAAATCCAAAATTTTCTTCCATCAGCCCAACGTTTTTGCATGCTTTTCGGGTAGTCATCATAGCGGAGCCCATTAGCCAATCAACTTCTTGCGGTTTTTCGAGATCCTTATCTTTATACAAAAATTTGTCAATTTTTCTTTTTGCGAAACTGAATTTCCCCAAAAAAGTGCGGCGATATATGATTATCGGAAGCGTATAAAATCTGAAACAGGAGAACTGCACCTTTCCGTCAAAATTGAGAAGTCTCGGCCCTATTATGCCCAGGTATGGGTCATTTTTGAACTCCTGAAGCAGAATATCAACCGATTTTTTTTCAACAATAATATCCGCGTTTAGAATGAGAATGAACCTTCCCGCGGTGTTTTTCAGTCCACGATTGACCAATTTTGCAAAACCAAGGTTTTTTTCGTGCGGAAAAAATTTCACTTCGGGGAATTCTTCCCGCATCATCATTTCCGTGTCTTCTTCCGTCGCGCTGTCGAGAATCAGAATTTCATAATCTCCACTCAAAACATTCTTTTTGAGCGATTCGAGGCAGAGCCGAAGAACCGACGGATTTTTATAGCTTGTGACTATAATGGACAGTTCTTTGCGCATTGCTGGAATATGAGACTCAACCCCTCTCGGCCGAAGCAATCAGCAGAGGCCGGGCCTTCAGAAATTAGTTGAAAATATTTTTGACCAGTTCGCGGATTTTGTCATAATTTCCTCTAGCCGGGAGAAGGACATATGTTTTTCCTTCCGGCGTGTCAGCCTTGGTTGAATTTAGCAATCCTTCTTCGGATGTGTCGAGAACTTTTTGTTTGATTTGGAGGTTTTGGGATTTGTTGGCAAGTTCGAAAAACTTCTTCATTTCGGAAATATCCATATCCGTGCGGACATCCTCGCCCAAAACATTCAAAATATTGTTCACTTTTCCGAAATCAGTGAGTGTTCCGAGGCTCAACATTTTGTCCTTGAGAGCCAGCAGGACCTGTTGCTGGCGCCGGGCTCTTTCAAAATCAGAGGAAGCGTAGCGGGCGCGGACAAAAAACAAAGCTTTTTGGCCGTCAATGTGGTTTTTTCCGGCCGGAAGCGAAAAATCAAGCGCGTTTTCTCCCTCAAACTGTTTCGGTTCGGAAAAGGGTTTGTCGAGATACACGTCGACCCCGCCGACGGTGTCGACCAATTCTTTGAAACCGATAAAATCGATTCTCACGGCATAGTGAATTGGTATTCCCGTGATTTCTCCAATCACTTGCTTCATGGCGTCCATTCCTTTTCCCTCCCCTTTTTCTTCATAGAGGGCGTGGATGGAATTTATTTTGCTTTGCGTGGAGCTATCAGGGTGCTTCACCCAAAGGTCGCGCGGAACAGAAAGAAGCGCCAGTTTGTTCTCTTTCGGGCGGGCCATGACGACCATGATTGTGTCGGCGAGGAGTCCCCCGCCGGGCATATTGTTTCCCCGCATCCCAAGAAGCAGAACGTTGACTTGGCCCTCTTCTTCTCCCTGGAGCTGGTCGGGACCGACGCCCGGGATTGATTTCCAGAGCGACTTGAAGAATCCGTCCTTGGTCGATATTTTGCTCAAGGTAGTTCCGGCTTTGTACATTGCCCATCCTCCGGTTGCAATCAGAAGGAGCAGAATTACTGCCAAAATTTTGAACCACCTTTTTTTATAGAACTTTTTTCTTCTCGGTTCGAAATTGCCTTCCTTGTTTCTTCTCGAAAAAATCCCCATAAAATTTTGATATATATTACAAAATAAAAACAATCAGCCTCGCGGCTTCTTTTGTGAGTATAGTATAAAACTTTGCGATTGGCAATGCAAACAAGTTGTAGAAAAGAAGTGCGCCCAGCGGGGTATGCTGGGCGCGGTAAAGACCTGAATTACAGGCCGTTTATTTTTTGGATTAAGTCCTTTACATCCGAAATGAGAACAGCAGGCGTCACGTTTAGATGTTTGGCCGCTGTTCCTATCTTCCGCTTTTCTATGCCAAGCGTTGCCAGTATTTTTATGTCAGGCGGTTTTAGGCAACTGACAATCTCGGCGATTTTCGGCTTAATACCGTTCTTTTTTGGGTTTTTGCCATCCCGTTTGAGCTGAACGGCTTCAGCAAGCTCAGGGTCGAGAATTAAATCACGCTCATCCGTAAAAACCACAAGCTGGTTTTTTTCGTTGAAGCTTGGCGGGACGGGAATCGGATCATATTCGGTGTTTCCTTGAGATTTAAGGATATTCCTTCGGGCAACTTGGGCAATTCTTTCTATTGCCCTGAAATATAATCCGAAGGCAAGTCCCCTTTTAACGTAAAAAAATTCGCCGATTTTCTCCCAGCTCAATTTCTGATGGAATCGCAGATAAAGAACCGCCAGATGGACATTATTCAAACTGGGCAAGATTTTCGCTAGACGCCAAGGAGTCATCAGGAGCGATTTATCGCTCTTGATACCCCGCCAAGGTTTTTCTTTCCCGCTCGAAGACCAGATAGCTCGGGATAGAGCGTGGAAATCAATTTCCGGCAGGGAAAAAGAGAGCATCTGCCTTTCCGTAGTTGGTTGGCAGGCAAAGCCAGAAAGCAAGTCCGGCATCCATGTAACCGAAAGCACTTCCGGTATTAGATAGTTGGTTCCAACCAATGCAGGGCAAGCTGCCCGCTCTGTCAAATGTTCGAGCAGTAACGGCGTTGCTGCTGTGGAATAATCTGTGCTCGGAGCTCGGACATCCTTTTCTGCCGCCTTGGCAGGCGGAAAGCATCTTAGAAAGCAGCTTGACGGACGCGTTGGAGGTGGACGATGTTGGGTTTGCTGTTCGCAAAAAGGAGTGACGATGTCTTCCACTTTTCCCGGCGTCCAATGAAGGGGATTGAATATGATTTTAGGAAAAGGTCCGGAAGGTTTTCGCGGCTGTGAATTTCCGGCGGCATTTCCTTCTTTTTTTCCGCCGGTCGATCCATCTTCTCCAACAAAAGATTCAAGTCTTTGAGCACGGGATGGGTGTCGCAGCTTCCGCAAGCTTTTGGCTTCGATTTGGCGGATGCGTTCCCGCGTGACTTCAAAATCTCGCCCCACTTCTTCGAGAGTGTGATCGGTTTTTTCTCCGATTCCGAAGCGCCTACGCATTATTTTTTCTTCCCGGGGAGTGAGAGTGGTCAGCATCTTCCGAGTCTGGTCTGCCAGGTTTAGATGAGTTACCGCTTCCAAGGGTGTCCAAGTTCTTTTGTCCTCAATGAAATCGCCGAGATGGCTATCTTCCTCATCTCCGATCGGAGTTTCCAAGGAGAGGGATTCTCTGGCGATTTTCATGATTTTGCGTACCTTTTCCAGAGGGAATTCCATTTTTTCCGCGATTTCCTCGGGAGTCGGTTCGCGTCCGATTTCCTGGACCAGGTACCGGGAGGTGCGGATGAGTTTGTTGATGGTTTCGATCATATGCGCCGGAATCCGAATTGTCCGGCTTTGATCGGCAATTGCCCGGGTGATGGCTTGCCGGATCCACCAGGTGGCGTAAGTACTGAATTTGTAGCCCCGCTCGTATTCAAACTTTTCCACAGCTCTCATTAGGCCGATATTGCCCTCCTGAATCAGATCCAGGAATTGCAAGCCGCGATTGGTGTATTTTTTGGCGATGCTTACCACCAGACGAAGATTGGCCTCGATCAACTCTCGCTTGGCTTTCTTGGCCAGAAACTCGCCTTTTTCAACTCGAGCCATGACGGCCAGCAGGTGGGGACCCGTCATCTGCATCTCCTGCTCGATTTCCCACAGCTGCTTTTGGGTCTTGCTCCACTGGCTTTCCAACTCCGCCATTCTCTCTGGAGTAATGCCGCCGGGGAAAACGCTTAGAGATCCCTTTCTAAAGTTCCGCAGAACCATGCGAAACTTGGTGGCGGAGATGTTCAGCGCGATCAATACCTTATCCGTTTTCCGGTTGCATTGACGCACCGCAAAGGCGAAATTGCGCAGTTTGTCCAGGATATTCTCCAAATGGAAACGCTCCAAACGCAGATTTGTCAGGTGATCGGACATGCGGCGCCGGACTGCAAGCAGGCTTTTTTCCGCCTGGATCCGGAGGCCACTCTTTGGGAGAGCGGCCGCAGCTTCTTGTTGTAGCTGCCGGATGCGTTCTTCAAGTTGCCGCAATCTCTGAATGATGTTCAAGACCCGGGTTTTATGGGTTGGCTGATCCGAAGCCGGATCGTGTTCAATATGATCAATCGGGTCTTCTTCGGGTTTCAGTTTCTCCTCCTCCAGCCGGTTGACCAAGCTCATGATTTCTTCCAATGCGTAAGGGGTTTCCAAAATAGAGCGCAGTACCTCTTTCTCCCCTTCTTCGATACGCCGGGCGATCTCCACCTCCCCTTCCCGGTTTAGAAGAGGGATTGTACCCATTTCTTTGAGATAGAGTCTTACGGGGTCGTCGAGTTTGGCGTTGGGAGGATCGGGATACTCGTCCGGAATGAGTTCGTCAACGGCCTCGTCCGTCTGTTCGGGATGTAAAGTTTCGATTATTTTAGGGAATACGATCTCGATTTCATCGGGCTGATCCTCGATGAGTTCGAGAACTTCTCTGTCGAGCCCGTCGCGCCGCGGTTGATAAAATTCGTCTTCACCCACGAGAATCACCGTCCTTTCTTTTGGATTTTTAATGAGCAGAAGAAAAAAAGAGCACCCTCCTGCTCTTTCTGAAATCTATAATATTTTCCTGAAAATTACAAGCTTTTGTAAATCTCGAGCGTTTTCTCCGCGGTTTTTTGCCAGGTATAGGATTTGGCGAGCTTAGTTCCCTTTTTTACGAGGTCGCTTCTAAGGTTTTCATCGGTGATGACTTCGTGAATTTTTTTCGCGAAATCGGCGGGATTTGCAGGATCGGCAAACAGCGCGGCATCGCCTCCCACCTCCGGCAGACATGATTTGTCTGACGAAACTACTGGAATTCCCGCGGCCATGGCTTCGACAATGGGAATTCCGAAACCTTCATAAAGGGAGGGAAACACGAAACACTCGGAAAGTTTGTAAATCGCGGGCAAATCCTTGTCTTCTATCCAGCCTGGAAAGATAACTTGTTCAGAAAGAGAGCTATTTTTTATTTCCTCGTCAATCCGCCTGTCGAAATTGCGCGCCTTTTTATTTCCAACAATGACGAGTTTCATGTCTCTCGAGTTATACTTTTTATAAAAAACAGCGAGTGCCTGGAGCAGCGCCGGAATATTTTTTCTGGGCTGCATCGTTCCGACGTAGAGCAGAAATTTTTCGGGCAGATTATATTTTTTTCTGACATTTTCTTTCTCTTCGGCTGAAAAAACTTTCCCAAATCTTTCGAAATCGACCCCATTATACGTAACATCAACTTTTTCCGGCGGAACTTTATAGAATTTTATTATCTGTTCGCGCTCGTTTTGAGAAACAGTGATTATTTTATCCGCTCGACGGATGCTGCGCGGAATGAGCGTCTTTAGAAAAAATAAATCAGACTTTCTTATGTGCTCCGGGAAAAAATTGAAAGATATGTCGTGAATCGTCAAAACCAGCTTTATTTTTTTTGGTAGCCAAAAAGGAGCGATGTATTGGGTGTGAAAAACATCAACCGGATTTTTTTTGAGATAATTTGGCAAAGCCCAAAAATTCCAGCAAAACCGGTTCGTTTTTTTGACAAATACGACTTTGAAATTTTGGCCGAGGCCTAATTTTCCTATCTCTCCCGCTAAACCGGAATCTTTTTCCGGATCTCGATCCGTGTATAAATAATATTCATCATCCGTAGAGATTAAATCTCTACGATTCGTTTCTGCCAGATTTTTCACCAAATTGAAAAAATACACTTCATCGCCAGTGCGCTTTTTCCCGATGGGACGGATGTCAATGCCAATTTTCATATGGTTATATTGTAGCTTTTTTCACGCTTTTTCTCAAGTAACTGTATAAGTCCACCCTCGATTGCACTCCTGAGGCAAATTAAAGTTTACGGATTG
>JASEHL010000028.1 GCA_030018805.1 Patescibacteria group bacterium | reverse complement strand
AGTCTTCGCCTAAAGGCGAGGGAATTTCTCCCATTCCCCGAGGGGGACATTAATTCCAACCACATTCAAAGACTGATTGAAAAATATGAAATAGTTGGCAAGCAAATATATAAATTAAAACAAAGCTGGAATAGATTTAATTAGACTTATGACCTCCTACTTCTGACTTTTCTTACAGCTAAAGCCTTATTTCCCTATGACCTACTGCATAAAGACGTTCGGCTGTCAAATGAATCAATCCGACGCCGAAAGAGTCGCAACAATTCTGGAAAAATATAAATTTAAACCGGCCGCTTCGATAGATGCGGCTGATTTAATCGTGTTCGTCACTTGCGGCGTCCGCCAATCCGCCGAAAACAGGGTTTACGGGCAGATCAATAACATCCGCAAAAAATTTCCGGCCAAATATATTATTCTTACGGGATGTTTGGCACATAGAAAAGATGTGCGACGGAGACTGAAGGGCAAAGTGAATCTATTTACAACAATCAAAGATTTTCCAAAAGAAATTGTATCATGTATCAAGTATCATGTATCAAGTATAAAGAAAAAAATAAAAATACATAATACTTTATACTTAATACATAATACAGAAAATAAACCATGCAACAATTATCTCGGCATAACTCCAACTTATACAAGCTCGTACACGGCGCATATCCCCATCATGTCCGGCTGCAACAATTTCTGCTCCTATTGCGTCGTCCCCTATGCCCGCGGCCGCGAATATTCCCGTCCAGTGGAGGATATCCTAAAAGAAATAAAAGGATTGGTAAAAAAAGGATGCAAAGAAATTGTCTTGCTGGGGCAGAATGTAAATTCATATAACTCACGAATAAGAACGAATGAAAAGCGAATCGGAGCGAATATTCGTTCTCATTCGCTGTCATTAGTTCACAATTCGCGAGTTATCAATTTTGCCGATTTGCTAAAGCTAATTGATTCAATCCCCGGCAACTTTTGGATAACTTTTCTAACCTCTCATCCCAAAGACATGTCCGACGAGCTGATTGAAACGATTGTGAAAAGTAAAAAAATTTGCGAATATATTTCTTTGCCGGCCCAATCGGGAGATAATGAGATATTAAAAAAAATGAACCGCCATTATACGATTTCTCATTACAAAAATATCGTCAAAAAAATCCGAACAGCATTTTTAAGGCTAAACCTTAAAAATTTTGAAGGTTTAGCCTTAAAAATATATCCTTCAATCTCCACCGACATCATCGTCGGCTTTTCCGGAGAAACGAAAAAACAATTCGAAAACACCGCAAAACTCATGCGCGAGATAAAATTCGATATGACCTATGTTTCCCAATATTCTCCCCGTCCCGAAACAGCAGCTTGGAGGCTGAAGGATAACGTTTCCAGATCAGAAAAAGTCCGCCGGGAAAAGGTTCTTACCAAAATCCTCGAAAAAACCGCGCTTGAAAACAATAAAAAATATATCCGGAAAATAGTCGAGGTTTTGGTTGACAAAAGGTTCGACCTTGAGGAATTACAAGCGACAGCGAGTAAGGGAAAGGTCGAACCTTGGACGGGAAAATACCTAGGCCACACCCGCACCCAGAAGAAAGTCATTTTTCGCTCCAACAAAAAAATCCCCGTCAGGAGTTTCGCAAAAGTCAAAATCACAAAAGCCAAAGCGTTTGGATTGGAAGGAGAAATAAACTGGGGCCACCAAACAATGGGCAGCCCGTTAAAAAGGGTTTGAGTATTTACCTAGAAGAGCCCTAGTCTTCTGATACGTTCCCCCCTGCATTCGCCACAGATTTTCCTTTTTTTCACTCGCATCTCGCCTCCAACTCCTCCGATTGGAGCTGTTAAAGACATTAAATCTTCCTTGGGAACCGTAGCCCCACATTCTTCACACGTACCCGTTTCTTTCTCGTCTTTTTTCATTTCCTCATTTCCTCCTCGCATATTGGAAACATTATAGAATAACATTAGCAAAATATTATGTCAAGTCTACTCAAAATACCAGATACAAAATACCAGATACAAAATACCAATAAGATCCTAGTCATTCTCGGCCCGACTTCTTCAGGTAAGTCCGATATTGCTATTAAATTAGCCAAAAAGTTCAAAGGCGAGATAATTTCCGCCGACAGCCGGCAGATTTATCGCGGAATGGACGTTGGGACAGGAAAGGTGCCGAAGTCAAAAGTCAAAAGTCAAAAGTCAAAATCACAAGTTGAAGTTCAAAATTATAAAAATATCTATTTAAGCGGAGGAATTCCCCACTATATGATCGACATCGTCAGCCCGAGAACAGACTACAATGTCGCCAAGTTTAAGAAACAGGCCGAGAAAATAATTGAAGATATTTTACAGCGCGGCAAACTTCCCATCATTTGCGGCGGGACGGGATTTTGGATTTCAGCGATTGTTGATGACGTGAATTTCCCTGAAGTGAAACCGGACTGGAAACTGCGAAAAAAACTCGAAAATAATTCAGCCGAAAAATTATTCGCAATGCTCAAAAAATTGGATCCTAATCGTGCAAAAAATATTGACCCAAAAAACAAGGTACGCTTAATCCGCGCAATCGAAATTTGCAAGGCAATCAAACATGTTCCAAAAATACAAAATACCCCATACAAAATACCAGATACCAGATACCAGATATTGCAGATTGGCCTCAAGCTCCCCAAAGAAAAGCTCCACCAAAATATCGAGAAGCGCGTGAAAGCCCGTTTCACTCAAGGTATGATAAAAGAAGTTGAGAGATTACACAACACAGGCCTGAGCTGGAAAAAAATTCAGTCCTTCGGCCTCGCCTATTTCTGGATACCGTTATATTTGCAAAAAAAGCTAAGCTTTGAGGAATTGCGAACGAAAGTGAGCAAGGAAAAAAGCTTAGCTTTGGGTAAAAAAGAATTAGTCGAAAAAATAATCCAAGCCGAAAAAAACTACGCCAAGCGCCAGATGACCTGGTTCAAACAAGACAAAAGAATCAAGTGGTTCAGTAGCTATTCTCAAATTGAAAAATCAGCCTGCAACTTTTTCCTAAAATAAAATACTTTAGTATATTAGAATACTAAAGCGTTATCATATCGATGATTTTCTATAAATGTTTTGAGCTCCGTCGTAAAGACCGGAGCTCATTTTTGTAACGATGCATCAATATTATTACTGCCGAAGATGATTGATGCGGAGGCTTAGCCTTTTAGGGCAAACTTCCCCAGTGCGCGGAACATTGCCGTGGCCGTTTAATGTTCCGCACTTGCCGCAACGAATTGACATGCCTTCGATAATAAATTCATCATCCTTTAATTCCTGACGCTTTTCCTGTACATCAGAAGAATTTTGGCATGTCATAATGGTGTGATCATACAGATGTGGGCAATTTATAAGCTCGCATGCTGCGTCTACATCACCACCACATAATGCATGGCCTCCATTTTCCGCAAGACTTTCTTGTTGAGTCATATACTCTTCTTTCCTCCTTTCAATTATTACCGGCAGTGGTTTCTGTCGGATTGATTCCTAATGTTAAGGGGCTAAAAAAAATCCGCCCCCGTGGGCGGTTTTCTCCGTCATGAAACAGTTGCTATTTCTTTGTGGTCGGTGTTTCTTGGCATTTTTACAATAATATTACAGCCAAAAAATCTTGTCAATAGCCTAACAATATTATCCAAAATTTGGCTTATATTTACCCCAAAAGCACCTTTTTGAGAAGCGCCATGCGGACATAAAGGCCGTTTTCAGCCTGCTGGATATATTTCGCCCGGGGGTCGGAGTCGAACCACTCGGGAATTTCCCCGAACGCCGGGTCGCGTGGCAATGGATGCATCACGATGGCTTCTTTTTTCATTTTTTCGACCACCTCTTTAGTTATCGAGCAGTTGTTCCGAATAAAATCATAATCAACCTGAATCCCTTCAAGCCTTTCTTTTTGCACGCGTGTCATATAAAAAACATCTATTTTGCCTACGACATCGGCTAGTTTTTCATATTCGGAAAATTTTACGCCTTTTTTGTCCAAATAATCTTTTATATCGTCTTTCATCTTGAGAACTGGAGGAGAAACAAAAAAGAATTCCAGTTTTTCGGGATCCTGATATTTATTGAGAAGATATGCGAGCGACCGAACCGTCCGGCCGTTGGCAAGATCACCGACAAAAGCTATATTTATTTTTTCTTCGTGAATATCTTTTTTTAGATCGTTTTTAAAGAATCTTTTAACGGTGTAAAGATCCAGAAGCGCTTGCGTCGGGTGCTGTCCCTTGCCGTCCCCCGCGTTGATGATCGATACCGTCCGTCCGCTTGCGCAAGCCGCTTCGTCCGCTTCTTTCGCCATTCCCTCTTTGTCGGTGCGCATCACAATCGCGTCTATGCCATAGCCGCAAAACATGGCGATTGTGTCTTTAACCGTCTCTCCTTTCACAGCCGATGAGAATTGCCGCGCCGGCGGAATAGCCATGACCCTCGCGCCAAGATTTTCCGCGGCGACATAAAACGACGACCAAGTGCGAGTGCTCGGCTCATAAAAAAGAAGGGCGATCTTTTTTTCAGCCATTCCCGCTTTGATACTTCCGCATTCATGCATGGCTTCTTCGGAAACTTCCCCGCCATCCAAAAACTTGCAAACGCCCTGCATTTTGTCCGCTTCCAAAAACAAATCGTCAAGAATTTCCCGACCAAACTGCTGGGCTTCGAGTATTGATTGTCCTTTTAAGGATTTCATAGGCTTTATTTTAAGTTATGCTTTAAAATTTCCATAGCGGTCTTCGGATTAACTCTGCCTTTTGTTTCTTTCATAACTTGCCCCAGCAGGAATTGCAAGGCCGCCTGCTTACCTGCCTTATAATCCGCTACGGGATCGGGATTTTTGGAAATTACTTTCTCAACGGCTTTTTCAATTTCTGAATTGTCTTCAATTTGCGCCAGGTTTTTTTCAGCGATGATATGCTCCGGATCGGCACCAGTTTTCACCATTTCTGTGAGGACTGTCTGCGCGGCGCTGGAATTTATCCTGCCTTTGGAAATTATACTTATGAGCTCACCGAAGTTTTCAGGAGTCACCTTAATGTCCCGAATGTCCGTTTTATCGTCCAAATATTTCTTGAGTTCGGAGATAATATAATTAGCCGTGAGCTTTGCGATTTTTCCGTCTCCTTTATCCCTCACCAAATCCAGTGTTTTCGATTCTTTATTGGTAATTTCTTTCGATTTGGTGAGGGACGAGCACAGTTCCATAGCTTCACTCAAAGACTCTTCGAAAAAGCACGCCAAATCTTTGTCGCGTGACAACACTTCCGCGTCATATTCAGACAAATTGTACTCTTTCCGGAATCTTTCAATTTTCTGCGCCGGGAGTTCAGGCAATTCCGCTTTGATTTTGTCCACGTAGCTCTTCTCAAATTCAAGCGGTGGCAGATCCGGTTCCGGAAAATAGCGGTAATCGTGGGCTGATTCCTTTTCTCTTTGGGAATACGTCATCATCTTGCCTTCGTCCCAACCTCTTGTTTCCTGAATGACTTTTTTTCCTTCTCCCAGGAGCTCCTCTTGCCGCTTTATTTCATAACCAATTGCTTTTTCAACCGACTTAAACGAGTTTAGATTCTTTACTTCAACCTTAGTGCCTTTTTCTTTTTTATTTCTGGATATCGAAATATTGGCTTCGCACCGCATATGGCCTTTTTCCATGTCGGCGTCGGAAATTCCGAGATAGCGCAAAATGAGCTGCAGCTCCTCGCAAAATTTTTTCGCCTCTTCCGCCGATTCGATATCCGGTTCCGTAACCAGTTCCATAAGTGGCACTCCGCTGCGATTGAAATCAACAAGGCTGTGATCTGTTCCTTTCTGGTGAATGAGTTTTCCCGTGTCTTCTTCAAGGTGAATTCTAGTTATTCCGATTTTCTTTCCGTTTACTTTTAGGAATCCGCCAAATGTCAGCGGCTGGTCATACTGTGAAATTTGATATCCTTTCGGAAGATCAGGATAAAAGTAGTTTTTTCGGTCAAACTTGGAAATTTTGGCGATCTGGCAGTCGAGCGCCAGCCCCGTTTTTATCACAAATTCGATCGCCTTTTCATTCGCGACCGGAAGCGCGCCGGGTTGTCCGGTGCAGACCGGGCAAATATTGCTGTTGGGCACTCTGTCGAGACCAAGCTCGTTACGGCACGAACAAAACATCTTGGAATCTGTTTTCAGCTCCACGTGCACTTCCATGCCGATTGTGGGTTTGTATTTCATGAAGCCTAAGGTTCAACCTTAGGAATTTCCTAAGGTTGAACCTTAGGAAGCTTCCAGGTATCTTTTCAACTTATCCCAAATCAAACTGCTTATCTCACGCCTCGTCATGATCTCCCCATTTTTCATGCACTCAATAAGCACAAAACCCGGAAAAGTTCTGGCGATTTCGAGAAATGATTTTTCCGCGTCCCAAAGATGTTCCAAATCTTTTTCGTGCATGTCTCGTTTCCCTTTCTTGATATATTCGCGCTTATGGCCTTTTTTGGAAGCAACCAATTTTTGAGCGGTTGCTGCCTCAACGTGCAGAATTATATTGATGTCCGGCTTTGGTATTGAAAATATATCGTATTCCAAATTATACAGCCACTTGAAGAATCCTTTTCTTGCTTCAGGGTTTTTGATTTTCCCTCCCTGATGTCCCATGCTTGCCGCAACGTACCGATTGGAAATTACGACTTTTCCCTCACTAAGCCACTTTTTTATTCTGAAGCTCGCGGCATACCTGTCGCAGGCATAGAAAACCGACGCTCTGTACGGACCGACCTCTCCGGCAGTACCATACTTTCCATTCAGATATTCTTCGACGAGCGCGGCGGATTTCTTTCCATATTGGGGAAAGTCCAATTTCTCTATCTTGCTGCCCTCTTTTTTCAGCTTCTTGACCAGTAAATTCAACTGGGTAGTTTTTCCACTCCCGTCAATCCCGTCGATTACGACAAATAATCCTTTTCTTCTTTTTTTCATGTCTAACTTATCTTAACAAAAACAAAGCAAAAAATAAAGCCCCGGGGAACAAGCTCCGCGGGGCTAGGGGGATAGGGACTTGTCTTTTCCCAGCACATCAGTTAATAATTGCGCGGGTTAATGGCATCGTCCAGGACTTGCCTCTGAGGCTGTAAGGACAGAAACACCATTAGCCGCGTAGTTTGCTCTGGGTCCAGCATAATGGCCTTAGCCTCCATCAGTACCCCATCCCTAAACTCAAGTCCTCCTTCCGCAAAAGAAACGGAAGTGCCTTTGCCTAAATCAAAGGTCTTTTGAGACATCTTTGCCCTCCTACAAATAATATTAAGCTAAAACTAGGATACTTTAATTAAAAAATCAAGAAGCCCGATAACACCTACACTTGTTTTTCCCGTCCTTCTGTCGTCACCCTTCCGCCCTGCCACTGCCCGCGGTACTGGCTTCCAACGCCTCGCACTTCATGGAACGTGATATGCACGACACGAGCTCCCATGTCAACCTTTATGTTCGATCGTCCCAGATTGCAGAGGCCGAAAGTGAGCTCTCCCTGATAGCCGGTGTTCACGATTCCATTGAAAAGCGCGAGGCCCGATCGGAACAAAGTCGTGCGCGGAAAAATTATACCGGCAATATCGATGGGAAGATTCACCTTTTCAACCGTTTTGATGAGATAATATTTCCCCGGCTCGAAAATATAGGATGTCACTTTCTTGGGATCAAATTTCGCGACCAAATTTGATTTTGGAGTTTCTCTTTCTTCAAGACCCAAATATCCATAGCCTTCCAGCTCATACACTTCGCCCATCCGGAGATCAAATCCCGAGCCTTCCGGATTTTCAAGCTCCCGCTCCGACAAATTTTCGATCAGTTTTTTTTCTTTTATAAGTTTTAGAAGATCTTTTATGCCTAGTAACATATAATTGTTTCAAAAAATTAACAAAGGTACAAAGCAACAAAATTACAAACAAATTACAAATATACAAACATTACAAAAAATTTGATATTTTGGCATTTTGTTGCTTTGTAGTTTTGGATATTTTATTCAGATTTCAGTCTTCTTCTTGACGTATCATCCTGCAAAAAACCCTCGAACCATTTTTTATCCTCTTTTGAAAGTCTCACCTCCCGGATCCTGATATTCGCTCCTTCGGCAACTTCTTTCCAATGCTTGTCTCGCTCCTGATTCCAAGACTCGTAACCAATTTCATACACAATCTCTCTAATACCCGCTCTTACTAAAAGCTTCGTGCATACATAGCAAGGAAAAAGAGTGAAGTAGGCCGTGGCTCCTTCCAGGCCGATTCCAGATCGGGCAGCCAGCGCAATAGCATTGGCTTCAGCGTGAATGCTTCGGCAAAAATCATACTTTCCGTGATCAGGAGCTTTGATACTTCGACGGTAGCAAATTCCCTCATCAGAGCAATGCGGGAGGCCGGGCATAGAGCCGTTATAACCAGTTGATAAAATCTGTTTATCACGAATAATGACGCATCCCGTGGGACGGGAAAGGCAAGTTGACCGTGACGCGGCAAGTTTCGCCAGAGCCATGAAATACGCGTCCCAAGAGGGTCTTTTGAAAGCTGGAGGCATAAATTTTGTTTTCGGTAATTTTAGTTAAAAAAGAGGTTTACCCCGTTAGAAATTTGGTAAACTGCTTTTTGGCACGCGCCATTTATCGATACAACTAATTTTTTCTTTCGTTATTCACAGTGAAATTTCTTTTTGGGGCACCCCCAAGTGCTCTTGTATTATAACGATTTCCGAAATAAAAGGCAAGGGTTATCCTACTCTCCCAAACACCACCACTTGCGCCTGGTCACCGTATTTTTTGGCGCATTTGGGACAGGTGGCGTAGAAAAAGATGAATTCTTTGGCCTTGAATCTTTTTTCTTCACAGTATTTTTCCGTCTCTTTGATCCACTTTCTCATATCGCCATAGTGCCCCTCGAAAAGACGCGTCAAAAATTTTCCGGTGATGAGTTCCGTTTCAAAACGATCCGTTTTTTTGGAAATCGGAATGAGCATTTCCCCTCCCCAGAGACCGTCGCATTTGGAAAGCACCATCTGTTCGGACGCGAGCCCCGCTTCTTTGATTTCTTGAAGTCCCCTCACGATTTTTTTTCCGAAATCAATCGGCACGTGAAGAAACGACCAGTAATGGTCTTTGAGGAATGGCTTGTCCCGCCAGATGATTTCTTTTTGGTCCCATTCGGCCGGGTCCAATCTTTCGCAACATTCTTTTTCCATATTTTTACAAGCTTACAAACTTCACCGGAAGTACTTTTTTGAAAACTCCCGCGATCATGAGCGAATCCGATTCGTGGATATAGATCGGCTGGTGAAATGAATTGGTCGAGCTCGGGAAAAGTCCGACCACGCCGTTTCCAAGATGCCGAAAATGCTTGATGGTCGCCATCCCGTTCACCACCGCGACCACGATCCCGCCGTCGAAATTGAAACCGGCGTCTTTTTTCTCGAAGATAACGTAGTCCCCGTCGTTGATGCCTTCCTTGTTCATCGAATCCCCAAGCGTCTTCACGGCGAAAAGTTTCGCTTTCGTGCTCGGCGCGAGAAGACTTTCTGAAATTTGTAGATAGCCGTCAATATTGTCTTCGGCAAAAGCGAGAGCCTCCCCCGCCGAAGCCAATCCGTAAACCGGCACCTGAAAAACTCCTTCGAGACCGGAGGGCATATTTTCATTTTCTACCAGATAGAGCTTTCGGAAAACGTCCCGCTTCAAAAGATCTTTTTTCTCCAGCGCCTCAATCACCTGCGAGACGCTTTTCACCGACTCGTCTTTCATTCCCTTTTTTTGGAGGTATTTGCTGATCTTATAGGTCGTCGGGTTCCCCTGCCCGGCATCAATTATTTCCCGGATAGTTTCCAAAATTAAATTTTGTTTGTCCGTTAGATTTTTCTCCATTTTGCTTGCCTTGTTAAACGCTGGCACAGCCAGCCCTCGCGAAGCGAGGATTTAACAAGGGTGAATGTTACAAGTTACATGCTTCGTGTTACATGACGCATTATCACTATATCACTATATAAACAGCGTTGTCAACGTTTGCTTATCCACAGCCGATTTTTCCCCTATATAAAGTAAATTCCATCCCTCTTTTGATTCAAGTGTTTTAAATCCGATTTCCCGGAAGAGCTCCTCTAGTTCCCTTATTTGGAAAGGATGATGGTAGCGCTTGAAAACTTTTTCTCCCGACTTGAAAGGTATATTTGCGTCAATCCAGCTTTTGCTTGTCTTTTGATGATATTTGAGATATTGTTTTTGCCACAAATTCCAGACCGTTACAATTATCTTTCCGCCCGGTTTCAGTACTCGATACAATTCTTTGGTGATTCTCAATGCATATTCCTTGCTCGGAAAATGATGAAAAACGGCGATTGAAAAAATGACATCGAAATAATCATCCTTAAATGGCAATTTATTAAAATTAGCGTCTGCTTTGATAAATTTCGTTTTTTCGCTAGAATACTTTTGTTTGGCAATATCGATCAGTCTTTGGGAAATATCGACCCCAACATACTCCTGATAATTGTTCTTCAGAAATCCTGCCAGTCTCCCATTTCCACATCCAAAATCCAGCACTTTATCCCCTCTACGGACCATGCCACGAACAAAGCCTAAATCTCTCCACATAAAAGAGCGGGTTCCGGAAAACTTGTCGGCAATAAGATCATATCCCCTTTCTAAATCAGATAATATTTTCTCGGTATCATTATTGTTCATGTCATCTTTCGTATTTCGCTAAATTCGTATTTCGTAAATGGATAAATTATTCTCTACAATCATTAAAGAAACAATCCGGAGAAAATGCAAATCTCCGGAAGATTTTGACGAACTCAAAAAAGAAATCTGCGGCTGGTTCGGAGTGACCACTCCCCGCAACGCCGACATCCGGGATTATTACGAAAAAAGGTTCGACCTTGAGGAATTTCCCAAAGGTTCGACCTTGAGAAATTCAGAGAGCTTGGCTCTTGGAAGGAAAAGGTCGAACCTTGACCGAAAGATCGAGCCTTGGAAAGGTATCGAAAAACTCCTCAAATCCAAAAAAATCCGCACTTTGTCCGGCGTAGCGGTCGTCGCCGTTCTCACCAAATTCTATCCCTGCCGCGGCAAATGCCTCTATTGTCCGACCGAGAGCAAAATGCCCAAGAGCTACCTTTCGAATGAACCAGCGGTTATGCGGGCAATCACGGTCAAGTTTAATCCCTATGATCAAGTTCAGAAACGCCTCCGCGCACTGGAAATCAATGGCCACGACATAGATAAGATCGAACTCATTGTCATGGGCGGAACTTTTTCTGATTTACCTAAAAAATATCAGTATCAATTTATCAAAGAATGTTACCGCGCTGCAAATGACTACCCGAACAATCGTAGAGGTTTAATCTCTACGCTGGCTGATGAGCAAAAAAGAAATGAGAAAGCCGGACACAGAATCATTGGTCTCACCCTAGAAACTCGCCCGGACGCACTCGATGAAAAAGAGATTAAATTCTACCGCGAACTTGGCGCGACCAGAGTCGAAATTGGAGTACAGAGTATTTATGACGATGTCTTAATGAAAAATAAGCGCGGGCATACAGTCGAACAAACTATTACAGCAACAAAACTCTTGAAAGATGCCGGATTCAAAGTCAGCTATCATATGATGCCAGGCTTACTCGGCAGTTCGCCCAAAAAGGATTTAGCGATGTTCAAAGAAATTTTCACGAATCCTGATTTTCAGCCGGATCTCATAAAAATTTATCCCTGCGTTGTTACGAAGAATTCGGCTCTTTATAAATTATGGAAGAAAAATAAATATAAAGCTCTCAATAATAAACAAGCCGAAAAATTGATTTACGAGATCAAAAAAATTGTCCCTCTGTATGTTCGAATATCAAGACTTATCAGAGATATACCAACGACGTCTATTGTTGCCGGACCAAACATTTCTAACTTGCGGCAAATTGTTCAAAATAAAGGAGTCGAATGCAGCTGCATCCGCTGTCGGGAAGTAAGAGAGAATTGCATGACGAAAGACAAAATGGTTTTGCGAAGGATAGATTACAATGCTTCCGGTGAAAAAGAAATATATCTTGAATATTCGTCGCCGGATGGCAAAAAGCTTTATTCAATGTTGCGCTTAAGAATCCAAAAACAAACATTCAATATTAGGGTTCCCCTAACATTGAATGTTGATGCCGTCATTCGCGAAGTTCACACATACGGAAAACTATTATCTATTGGAAAGCGCGACAAAAAATCACCACAACACGCGGGACTCGGAAAAAAACTGATCGCCGAAGCGGAACGGATTGCGAAAAAAGAATTTGGCTGTCAAAAAATTTCAGTCATCGCCGGAATCGGAGTCAGAGAATATTATCGAAAATTGGGATATAAACTGCAGAATACATATATGATTAAGAAAATATAAATTTGCGCTCTGTTGCTACATTTTATATAATACTCAGTAAGCAACAAGTGGTTCATTTCACAAAAAGGGGGTGATTCCAAAAGACAAGTGAATCTAAACGGCAAAGGGAATTCGTCGATAATCGGGATGACAAACTCCCGCCTCGGCGAAAATTAACCTGTTCACAAGGCGACTTACTCAAAGGAGGATATCGCCATGGTCACTAGGGCAAGTCCCTGTCCCTGCAGCGCCATCTGCGCTGCTCTGTTGCTGGCCGTCTTATAACCGCCGCAGGGGGAGCCGGCAACCCCCAGATAAGCCGGGGGTCTCAAGCGAGACCTAAGATGGCCGAGAAAAGGTATGATTAACCCAAGCCCAAGTGAGCTGAATTAAGTAAGGGCTTCTTTTTTTCCAAATATTCACTACAATTAGTTGTAGTAAAAAATACTACCATATATGGTAGCAGAAAATTAATTAAAAAACGTCTCGCTATGCGGGACACCAAAATTTTGAACTTTACGTTTTGAATTTTGAACTTTTTTGTCATCCTTTCACAACCCCTAACGGTTTCAATCTTGCTACTTTTCGCGCCAGTCCCGCACCGTGCACGACGTTCACCACATTATCAATGTCTTTGTAGGCGATCGGCGCTTCTTCACCCAATTCGCCGCGGGAAGCCACTCGCAAAATTATTCCTTTCTTCTCAAATTCTCTTCTCAACTCTCCAATATCAACCATTCTCTTTGCTTTCTTGCGGCTCATGGTGCGGCCGGCACCGTGGCAAACACTTCCAAAAGATTGCTTCATCCCCTCACTTGTGCCGACCAAAATATATGAAGCTGTTCCCATTGTCCCGGGAATAATCACCGGCTGACCAATATGACGATAATCCTCGTGCAATTCTTTTCTTCCCGGCCCAAAAGCTCTAGTCGCTCCCTTTCTATGGATACAAACTTTTTTTGTTTCGCCGCTTGCCCCGTAGCGACGCGAAGCGTCTGCTTCGGGGTTTATTTCATGTTCCTCAATCTTCGCGATATTGTGCGCGACATCATAAACCAATTCCAAATTCCCGCCCAAATTTCCCAAAATTCTTTTCCACGCGCCGCGAACCATATGAGCGATCATGTGCCGGTTCGCCCAAGCAAAATTGGCCGCCGAGCACATGGCGGAAAAATAATTTCTCCCTTCATCGCTATCCAATTTCGCCCAAACCAGTTCCCGATCCGCGAGCCATATACCGTTTTTCTGCGCGTACCGCAAAAGCTCCCGAATATAGTCCGTCGCCACCTGATGCCCGAGCCCGCGTGACCCACAATGGATCATCACGGTAATTTTCCCTTCGAAAATTCCAAAGGTTTCGGCCGCTTCTTCATCAAATATTTTTTCCACTCTCTGGAGCTCCAAAAAATGATTTCCTGATCCGAGCGTTCCCAGTTCATCTCTTCCCCGGTTCTTCGCCCGCTCACTCACGCAATTGTGATCGGCGTTTTTCATTGATCCTTTTTCTTCACAGTGCTCAATATCTTCTTCATCTCCCGCCCCGTGCCGGACCAACTCCTGCGCTCCCCGATCCAGGATCTTGTTCAGCTCCGAATCGGACAATTTTTTTTCGTGTCTTGATCCCAGACCTGACGGGACATCCCGTTGCAGTTGATTCATGAGCGGCAAAATATAATCTTTCACATCCTCGCATTGAACCTGTGATCTCAACAATCGCACCCCGCAATTTATGTCATAGCCCACTCCACCTGGGGAAATTATTCCCTCGTCCATATCAAACGCCGCCACTCCCCCGATGGGAAATCCATAACCTTCATGAATATCCGGCATCGCAAGAGCGTACTTTTGAATCCCCGGAAGCGTCGAGACATTAATTAGCTGCCCGATGGAGCGATCCTCAAAAGCTTTTTCCAGCAGTTTTTCATCCGCGTAAATTCTCGCCGGAACATTCATCTTGTCCCAGTGCTCTTTTGGAATTTCCCAGAGATACTCATTTATTTTCGTAATATCTTTCTTGTTTAGCATAGGAATTTCTTTACCCCGTAGTAAATTTCAAGGAGTTAGTATAGAACACGACTAGAGCTACTTAACAATTTTCTAATAATTAAG
>JASEHL010000027.1 GCA_030018805.1 Patescibacteria group bacterium | reverse complement strand
GGGACTTTTAGTCCCGACTCAACCCACCAGCTTTAGCTGGTGGACTGGTGAGTTTTCTCGAGGGGATATACTGGACAGTACTTGGAATGCTCGGCTTCACGCTTTTCGGAATTGTTCCCCGGAAATATCAGAAGATATTGTTGTTCGCATCTTCGGCTTTTGTTCTTTTTGGCATTTCCGATTTTATCGAAATAAAGACCGGTGCCTATTGGGAACCCTGGCCGCTTCTGGCTCTCAAAATATTTTGCCTCGCGGGGCTTGTCTTTTCCCTCGCCTGGTTTTTGAAAATCAGACTGACCGTCCCCAAACCAAACCTTAGAAACAAATCCTATCGCTCATATTCCAGTGGGGGAGGGAAAATTTTTACTAATTTGATAAAAAAGACCTCAACCCGGAGGTTGAGGTCTGGTAATATCCGGAGGAAATTCATCTAACGACTCCTTCCAGAAATTTTGAAACTATGGAGTAGGGGACAAGCATGGTGACGTCCATGTCGGGCTCAAGAGAGCCTCTAGGATATCCTGCGCACGTGATCCCGATTAGCTCCCCACAAGAATTATAGACGCCGCTACCCGAGAAACCTTTACAGATAGTGAAGCCGTCAACGTAGACAAAATCCTGGGATATTTTTATAACCACTCCTTTTTCCCACGGATTCTTTTTCTTTTTGGGGTTTATCTGAAATACAGTTTCCCCCAACTGACAATTGCCGGGCAATTTTTAGCCAAAGAGGTCTGCCGCTCTTCATTACATTTTCTCGGTTCGCCTGGATCAGGGCCAGATCCTCTTCGTGTCCCTTCTTTAGGATCGAGAACTTTCCTTTCGCGAACTTGTCCATGTCTTTGAGGACGTGCTTGTTGACCAGATAAAGCTGGGAGCCAACGATAACCCCACAACAATAAATCTCAGAGTTCCCAGTGGGATTTACCCGCAGGTGATGGTCTTCCAGTGCCTGGAAGTTCTGCGGTTTCTGAATCTGGCCGTTGACTTGTCCCAAAACAAACGGGACAAAAAATAAGCAAAAGGTTACAATTAATACAACTATCAAAGAACATGCTGATGACCCAATGTTCATAAACCACCCCCTGGAGTTTAGTAGATCCTTATTAGCAAGAATTTTGAAAAATGTCAAAAACAGGCCGGAAAAACAGGAGAATCCTGTCTCTCGCATTCCGGCGGGGGAGGGGAAAGATTCCAATCTACGCAACTTCTTTGTCTCTAGCCTAACTCTTAGACCAACCTCTTCTCTTCATCCAAAACACTCATAATCCCACGGCCGTATTATTATGATAAATTTACCCAACCTCTAGTTTCCCTCATACTTACATTATATTCAGCCGCTTTCAAAACACTCACGTATCCACGGCCATGGAATTATGATACAATTGAACTATGTATAAATTCGGTTCGGTACAGAAAAAAATACTCTTAACGCTTTCAGGTGGTGTCGCACTTGGTTTTTCCTCGTCTCCCCGGCAATATTATAGGACGCTGCGTCTATTGCGAAAAGAATGGCAGAAAATAAACCAATACAATTTCAACCGTTCCCTGCGCCGGCTGTCTGACGAAAAACTGCTCGAGGAGAAAAAACTTTCCGACGGATCTTTCAAGCTGATTCTGACTGCAAAGGGGAAGCGCGAGGCGAAGATATTAAGCTTGCTGGGAAACTCCATAAATTTCAAAAAACCGAAACGCTGGGACGGAAAATGGAGGTTGGTGCTCTTCGATATACCAGAAAAAAACCGGCTGTTTCGCGATATTCTGCGCGAGCATTTGCGAACACTCAAGTTTTTGAAACTCCAGCATAGCGTTTTTATTTCTCCGCATCCGTTCGAAAAGCCCATTCAAGAATTGATTTCGCTCTATTCGGCCCACCCTTATGTCAGAGTGATCACAGCAACAAATATCGACAACGAAACTGTCATCAGAAGACATTTTTTCAAAAGATAAAAAACATCATAAAAACACGGCCGTGTAATTATGATGAATTTGGAGATCCGGAATAAACTTTAAAGCATACGAATATGCTGACGAAATTAGAAGCTCCCGTTTTATACACAAACGATATCGAAAAAGCGAAAAAATATTATGTTGATGCTTTGGGTTTTCAGGTAGTCGACGATCAAGGCAAATTTGTCTATTTGGCCTTGGGCGATACGAAAATCGGCTTGAACGTCGCCGACAAGCCAAACAAGGTTCCCGGACATCAGACAATTATCCTGAAATCTGATGATATAGAAGGGGATTATGAGGCGCTGAAGAACAAGGGAATTGCAATGGAACTTGAGCTCCAGGATCTCGGTTTCGGAAAAACTTTCGTTTTTCGCGATCCGGATGACAACAAAATCATGGTTATTGAATAAAACCCCTCGCTCTAATTCCGGCGGGGGATGTGGGATAATCAAAAAACAACTATGGATAAAGAATTTTCAACAAAAAATCTCAAAGTCTCCCTTGTCCATGATTTTTTGAACCAATATGGCGGAGCGGAGAGGGTGCTTGAGACACTCACGGAGATTTTTCCCGATGCGCCGATTTACACGTTGCTTTTTGACAAAGAAAAAATGCGGGGGAAATTCGCCGAGGCCGACATCCGGCCGTCGTTCCTGCAGAAGTTCCCGAAATTTTTGAAAAGGCGCCACAAATGGCTTTTGCCGCTTATGCCAACAGCTCCGGAGACTTTCAATCTTCGCGATTTTGATTTGGTAATTTCTTCTTCGAGCGCCTTCGCCAAAGGTATAATTGTGAAGCCGAAAACAATTCACGTTTGCTATTGTCACAGCCCGATGCGATACAGTTGGGACTGGAACGAAAAATATCTCGATGAGCAAGGACTGGGTTCCGGAAGGAGGATTCTGGCGAGATTCCTTCTCAATTATATCCGGATATGGGATAAAGTGGCGGCGGATCGGGTGGATTTTTTTATTGCCAATTCGAAAACGACTGCGGCGCGGATCAAAAAATATTACGGCCGGGAGAGTGTGATTGTTCATCCGCCGGTGGAAATTGATAACTTGGAAACTAAGTTTCCATTCGGAAACTTAGTTTCCAAGTCTGGCGGATATTTTCTCATTGTTTCCCGTCTTTCTCCCTACAAAAAAATCGAAATTGCCGTTGACACGATGAACAAATTGAACCTGCCCCTTGTCGTGGTCGGAGAAGGATCGCCGAAATACGTAAAATATCTGAAGTCGATTGCGGGACCGAAAACCAAATTTCTGGGATGGATACCGGACGAGAAAGTGAAAAAATGTTTTGCCGGATGCCGAGCCTTTCTTTTTCCCGGAGAGGACGATTTTGGAATCACTCCGGTCGAAGCGATGTCTTTCGGCAAACCGGTAATCGCGCTTCGGCGTGGCGGCGCGACGGAAACGGTGGTTGAGGGAGAGACGGGAGAATTTTTCAACGAGCCGACAATTGAAGTGATGGCCGACGCGGTTCGGCGGTTCATGGAAAACGAGAAAAATTACGACCCGCAAAAAATTCGGAAGCGAGCAGAGATGTATTCGAAAGACAAATTTGTGGAGAATATAAAAAGAGTGATCGGAGAGATTATGGATAATCGGAGTAACTAAGAATTTGCTAATTTTATGGACGTGAAAATAAAAACATATCTCGACCGGTTGGCGGGATCGGGAAAACGGCCGAATTCTTTTTTGTTTGTCGGGACAAAGGGGGCCGGAAAAAGCGAGGCGGCGTCGTATTTCATCTCGAAATTGGCGGGAAAAACGGGCGACGCGGAATTTTTGCGGAGAATGGAAGAAAAAATACATCCCGACTTGGTCGTCATCGAGCCGGAAACAGTTGAAGACAAAAAAGGAAGGATTCGGGAAAAAGAAATTATCATAGAGCAAATCCGGGAAGCGCGCAGTCGGCTCAAATTTTTTCCATACGAGCTTGAAAAAAAATTCTGCCTCATAAAAAAAGCCCACAAATTGAACGCCGAAAGCTCAAACGCACTTCTCAAGATTCTCGAAGAACCGACGGCAAACACTTTTTTTGTGCTGTTGGCAAGCGATGCCGATTCAGTTTTGCCGACAATTGCTTCGCGTTGCGCGATTTTGCGTTTTCCGGAGACAGGGCTTCCGAAATGGAATGAAGAAAACAGGGAAAAATTCAGAAAAATGTTCGGGGAAGAAATATTTGAAAAATTCGATTATGTCGAAAAAAAATCCCGGGATAAAAACGAGCTTGTCGCAGTTCTCGAAGATTGGGAAGCAGTGGCGGCGGAGGGTCTTCGGAAACTCGTGAGAGAGAATCGGGAAAATTTGGGAGATAGAAGGAATAGGAGAAAAGTAGAAAAAGTTGTCGGGTTGGTTGAGGAAATGAGAGGGGCAATCAATCAGCTTGAATATTCAAACGCGAGTCCGAGGGCGGTGGGAGAGAAGCTGGTTTTAAGCATGTAACATATAACATGTAACCTGTAACACAGTTTCATCACATTTCGTGTTTCGTATTGTGTGAGCAAGCAAATATGATATACTACTTTTATGAACAAAGTTATTAAAATCAGTTCAATATTTTTTACCACACTTTTCCTCTCCGCTTGTTCATTGGGTACTGGGAATGACGGAGGAATATACCGGTCCGATGACGGCGGAAAGTCTTTCTCGCCGAAAAACAAGGCCGAAAACAACAAAACCATAAACGCAGTCGACGTTTTGAGTTTGGCAATCAATCCTCGAAACAGTCAGGAAGTCTATATAGGAACAAAAGCCAGCGGCCTTTTCAAAACGGAAGACGCGGGCGAGCTCTGGAAACAGATCAAGGTGTCGGATGTCACGCCGGCCAAAATATATTCGCTTGCGCTGGACCGTTTCAATCCGAAAACCGTTTTCGCGGCGGCTGTTTTGGGAAGCCGGGGGAAAATAATGAAGTCTCATGACGGCGGCGAAACCTGGAAAGAAACCTATACGGAGCCAGCGGACGGGTCGCTGGTTTTGAGCCTTGCCATCGATCCGCAAAATTCCCAAAACATTTTTGCCGGAACGGATCAGGGACAAATTATCTTTTCGCAAGACTCCGGGGAAACCTGGCAGAGCGTTTTTTGGACAAGGGAAGGCAAAGCGGTTTATAAAATCGCTTTCGACAATTTCGATTCCAACGTCGCGTATTTCGTGATTTTTCAGAGCGGAGTTTTGCGAACCTTGGACGAAGGAAAGAATTTTGAGGAATTGAAGCAAAAAACAGACTCGATTGGCTCTTTCGAAATGGGGCAAAGCCTTCAAAATCCGGTTTCAATCAAAACAGACCCGTCAAGAGACGGCTGGGTTTATGTCGGAACATCCGACGGGTTGCTTCGCAGCAAAGACAAAGGCGACAACTGGGAAATTGTCAAAACTCTCAACAAAACAAAAGATTTCGATGTGAGATCGATTGACATAAACCCGACAAATTCGGACGAATTGATCTGCACGGCTGCCCAGACATTTTATAAATCGAATGACGGAGGGGTGAATTGGCTGGCGATTCAGTCAGGCAGCAATCGGACCCTTGAAGTCGTTTGGTATGATCCGCAGAATGCAGATGTGATTTTTGCGGGATTGAACAAAAGATAAGCTTTACAAATTACGAATCTGTATGAATATACGAACGCAAAAATATTCGTAATTCGTATAGAATAAATCTATGCTTGACCAAATTGTTCAAAAAGCAAAACCGGAAATGGAAAAAGCTCTCGAGCGCTTCAAGGAAGAAATTGGGAAATTGCGCACGGGACGCGCGAATCCGGCGATGGTGGAAAATTTGCCGGTTGACTATTACGGCTCGAAAAGCCCTTTGAAGCAGGTGGCAAGCATCACCATTCCCGAACCGCGTCTCATTGTCATCACGCCGTGGAACATCGACAATTTAGTAGACATTGAAAAAACGATCAAAGAAGCCCAGCTCGGGCTCAATCCGACCAATGACGGCCGGGTGATTCGAATTGCCATACCTCCGCTCAATGAAGAGCGCCGCGCCGACCTTGTGAAAGTGTTGGGAAAATATTCCGAGGAAGCGCGCGTATTAATAAGGCGGGCGCGTGAAGAGGCGTGGGATGAAATTCAGGATATGGTGAAGAACGGAAAATTGGGCGAGGACGCCAAGTTCAAAGGGAAGGAACAGCTGCAGAAGTTGGTGGATGAATATAACGGAAAAGTTGAGGAAGCAAGAAAGAGGAAGGAGAAGGAGATAATGGAGATTTGATTTGATATAAACCAAAGACCAAATACCAAAAACCAAAACCACAGACCGTAAAACTTTAAAATATTTTTTCTTTTTGCTTTGCATTTTTGGTATTTGGTCTTTGAGTTTTGGTTTCGATAGTCGAAAAATCAGTAAGATTAAATTAGATAAACATGTTAACTGTTCTAATTTTCATAATAATTCTCGGCATTCTCGTTTTTGTCCACGAACTTGGGCATTTTTTGATTGCGCGAAGGAACGGCGTGGAAGTTGAGGAATTCGGTTTCGGTTTTCCGCCGAGAATTTTCGGTTTTTATCGTAACAAAAAAGGGGAAAGAAAATTCGTTTGGGGAGGCCGAGAGATCGATGAAATCCGTGAAGCGAGAAAAATCGGAGACGAAACGACTGTTTATTCGTTCAACTGGATTCCGCTCGGGGGATTTGTGAAAATAACGGGCGAAGACGGCGAACCCGCCTCCGCAGATGCTTTGGCGGGCAGGAAAAAAATCAACCCTGCGAGTTTTGCGTCAAAAAAACCATTCACTCGAATAAGGATTCTCGCGGCGGGGGTCTTGATGAATTTTCTTTTGGCGATTGCGCTTTTTTCAGTCGGATTTTGGCTGGGTGTTCCGCAACTTGTTGAAGAAACGAAAGGCGGGAAAGTGGGAAACGAGAAGATTCAAATTGTGGATGTCGGGAAAGGAACGCCGGCCGAGACGATGGGGCTCCGAATGGGGGATGAAATTCTGGGAGCGGCCGAAAACGATGGAAATTTGGTAAAATTTTCTTCCGTCGAAGCGGTGCAGAATTTCGCGAAGGAAAATCAGGGTAATCAAATAAATTTGGCGATTAAGCGGGGAAAAGAAGAATTGAAACTCGCGGGAACGCCAAGAGCCGAATTTCCAAAAGGTGAAGGGCCGCTCGGGATCGCGCTGGCGAAAACGGTTGAGGTGAGTTATCCGTGGCACCAGGCGATTTGGATGGGGATTCAATATACTTTCAGCCTGACAATCACGTTTGTTTCATTTTTATTTGGACTTGTTTGGCGGCTCATCGTCGGGCAGCCGGCGGGGCTTGATGTTTCCGGCCCGGTCGGAATCGCGGTTCTGACGGGACAGGTGGCGCAATTGGGATTTGATTATCTCATCCGCTTCACGGCGATGTTATCGATAAATCTTGCCATCATTAATATTCTTCCGATTCCGGCGCTTGATGGGGGGCGGATATTGTTTATCCTGATTGAAAAAATAAAGGGCTCGCCCCTGAGCCAAAAATTTGAGAGCCGCGCGCATAATTTGGGATTTGCTCTTTTAATCAGTCTCATGATTATTGTCACCGTAAGGGATTTTATGCGGTTCGATTTAGTAGAAAAGGTGAGGAATTTGTTTTGATTATTTTATTGAATTATTAACAGGTTCGCGAGTTAGCGGGTTTGTTTTATAAGCAAGCCCTTTTTTTGTGAAACTCGCTTTTCAAGTGGCTTTGACACTCTTCCTCTTTGAGGGTAGTATTATATAGATAGACCAAAAACCAAATATCAAAAACCAAAATTACAGACAAAAGACTGCAAGATTTTTTGTCTTTGATTTATATCGTTGGTATTTGGTCTTTGAAGTTTGGTTTTTTTTATTATGCTTTCTAAAATCTTCGGGAAATTTTCAAAGGATATTGGGATTGATCTCGGAACGGCCAATACCTTGATTTATGTACAAGGGAAAGGAATTGTCATCAACGAGCCTTCGGTCGTAGCGGTGAACCAAAAAACCGGCCAGATTCTTGCCATTGGCGGCGAAGCAAAAAAAATGGTCGGAAAAACTCCTTCGCATATAGTTGCTACGCGTCCGCTTGTTGACGGCGTCGTTTCTGATTTTGAAGTAACGGAACAAATGCTTCGCTATTTTATCGAAAAGGTTCATAAAGACAGCTTCATTTTTTCTCCTCGTCCTCAAGTTGTCATAGGAATCCCATCCGGAGTGACGGAAGTCGAAAAGAGGGCGGTAGTCGACGCGGCAGTAAGCGCGGGAGCGAGGCGTGCCTACCTCGTCGACGAGCCGATGGCGGCAGCCATCGGGGCAAGACTTCCCGTTCAGGAGGCGTCAGGGAATATGGTCGTTGACATTGGCGGAGGAACGACGGAAATAGCGGTGCTTTCTCTCGGAGGTGTGGTTGTCTGCCGGAGCCTTCGCATTGCGGGAGACGAAATGAATGAAGACATCATACGCCACGCCCGGGATGAATTCAATCTGCTGCTGGGAGAAAAAACGGCTGAAGACATAAAAGTCTCCATCGGAAGCGCCTATGAGCTCGACGAGATGCTTGAAATGCCGATGCGCGGGCGCGATCTTGTGACGGGTCTTCCTAAAGAAGTGATCGTGAACGACGCGCAAATCAGGGAAGCCATTTTCCGTTCGATAAAAATAATCGTCAACAACATCAAATCAACGATTGAAGAAACTCCGCCGGAACTTCTGTCGGACATTATGCAAAGAGGGATTATGCTCGCCGGCGGAGGGAGCCTCATTCGAGGAATCGACAAGCTGATTTCCGAACAGACTGATATGCCGGTGCGTGTGATGGATGATCCCTTGACGGCAGTGGCGCGCGGAACGGGAATAATCCTCGAACATCTTGACGAGTTGAAAGACGTTCTGGCGGAAACACAGTATGATAAAGTGAGCTTTTAGCGGTTGGTATTTAGTATTCTGTATCTAGTATTTTGGAAATTTGGTGTTTGCAACGCATAAAAATACCAGATACCAAATACTATATACCAAATACCATATATGACTTTTCTTTCCCGCAAAAATAAAAAATTTCTTTTCGTGGTTATTCTTTTGATAGTCGTTGTTTTTGTTTCTTCCCGCGGGGCGGACAATCCGGTAAAGGGGGTGCTACTCACTATTGCAAGCCCGTTTCTCAAAACTTTCCGGATTTTTTCGGGAGGCGTAGCGGGACTTTTTGATTTTTTGGGTTCGATTGGAAATCTCAAAAATGAAAATGAGAAGCTGACGAAAGAAAACCAAAAACTTCTTTCCGAAAACACGCGACTAAAAGAAATTGAAAAAGAAAACGAAATTCTGCGGGAAGAAACAAAGCTGGCGCCGAAAGAAAAATTCGACCTGGAAGCTAGCTTTATAATCGCGCAGGACCCCGAAGGGCAGGGAAACCGGTATTTGATAGACAAAGGAAAAAACAGTGGCATTGGCGAAAATATG
Source organism: Patescibacteria group bacterium (assembly GCA_030018805.1). Classification (GTDB taxonomy): domain Bacteria; phylum Patescibacteriota; class Minisyncoccia; order Moranbacterales; family UBA11712; genus JASEHL01. Next base: position 5,378 of record JASEHL010000027.1, on the reverse strand, counting down.
CCGGTGATTGTATCCAGCGGAATACTGGTCGGAAAAGTTTCGGAAGTTTTCCCCAATGCTTCCAGGATTTCCCTCATTACGGACCAAAACAGCGTCGTGAACGCCGAAATCACCGACTCCGGCGTGAAAGGAATTGCCAAAGGGACTTTCGGGCTTGGGCTTATGCTTGATATGATTTCGCAGGCCGATGTTATCAATGAGGGTGACAAGGTTATTACTTCGGGGCTTGGAAAGGAGATGCCGAGAGGCCTTCTAGTTGGAAAAATCGGACAAATAAGCCAGTCGCCGGACAGATTGTTTCAACAGACGACAATAATTTCCCCGGTTGATTTTTCGGATTTGCGAATCGTATTTGTCGTCAAAAAATGGTAGCCTATGAAAAATTTCCCCTTTTTTATCTTCACTTCGATTCTTGTCATTCTCCAACTTTCGGTTTTGGGAGCGTTTTTCAGCCCGCTAAGAATTCCGAACATAATTTTGGCGTTTGTGGTTTGTCTTGCGATTCGCAAAGGATTTGAAAATCATCTCGGTTGGATTATCCTCGCCGGAATTTTGTTTGATATCGGCACGAGCCGGCTGTTGGGGTCGAGCGCGCTGCTTTTTGTTCTTCTTGCTTTCGGAATCGACAAATTGAACGCCGTTTCAAACATCCAATCCAGAAGACTGCTTTTCTATCCATCTTTCGCCCTCGTGATCGCGATTTCCCTTTTCCTTTTCGACTGGGCGGGTATCGGTCTCTGGAGCGTCGAGAAATATTTTCTTTCCGCTAAAGTTGTTCTTGCCGCTCCGCTTCGCCTGAACGCTGATTTTTTCTGGAAAACAACTTTCACGGTTTTGGGCGGATACGTTGCGCACTATTTCTTGAAAAAATTTCAAACAAATGATTCTCAAAAATTATTTCAACAAAAAGCGGCAGGCTAGGAGTCTTGAAATCGAAGAGGTTTCCTCGATGAGGGAGGACGGAGGGGAAATTTCGGCGCTCCGCAAACCTATTGGGGAAAAAGGTCTCCTTTTTTTCCATTATCTGGCGCTGACGGTCATAGCCGTTTTGGCGTTGAGGGTTTTTTATCTTCAGGTGATGAGAAATGATTTATATTCCCAAATGGCGAAGGAAAACAGGGTGAGGTATGTGCCGATAAGGGCGCCACGGGGAATAATATTCGATCGGAACGGAGAAAAATTAGTGAACAATGTTCCCAGCTTTGACGTTGTCGCGGTTCCGGCGGACTTGCCGAAAGATTTTGAGGAAAGAGAAAAAGAAGAAAAAGAACTGGCTCAAATGCTTACCATGAACGACCAGAATCTGAAATCAATTGTCGAGTCGCAGGATTTTGAAACTCTAAATCCGATTCTTGTGAAGGAAAATATCAGTCAGGAGGAAGCTCTCGTTTTTTCGGAAAAAGAGTCGCGCCTTACCGGTTTTCAATTGAGCAAAGCGGCGATAAGGGAATATGAATCAGGCGAATATTTTTCTCCGGTAATGGGATATACCGGAAAAATAACAAGCGAAGAATTCAAAAAATATCCGGATTATCTCATGACTGACTATATCGGAAAAACCGGGCTGGAAGTGAGTTATGAAAAATATCTTCGCGGCGAGAACGGAAAACAAAAAGCGGAAGTCGATTCATCGGGAAAAGTCAAAAAAGATCTTGGCGTCGAGCCGCCGAAAAACGGATCGGATCTGGTTTTGGGGCTGGACGCGGGTTTGCAGAGAAAAATATACGGCAGTCTCAAAGCAATGACGGAAGCGACCGGAACGAAAACTGCGGCGGCCGTGGCGATTGATCCGAGGAACGGAGAGGTGTTGGCGCTGGTGGACGTGCCGAGCTTTGAAAATAATTTATTCGCGCGGGGTATTTCCGCAGAGGACTATAAAAATTTGATTAGCGACGAAAGCAAGCCGATGTTCAATCGGGCGGTGAGCGGGGAGTATCCTCCGGGTTCGACATTCAAGCCCTTGGTCGCGGCGGCGGCGCTTCAGGAAAAAACGGTCAATTCCACAGCGACTGTCAATTGTTCGGGAGGCATTCACATCGGAAGCTACAATTTTCCGGACTGGAAAACGCACGGAGTAACGGATATCAAGAAAGCAATTGCCGAAAGCTGCGACGTGTTTTTTTACTCCGTCGGCGGGGGATGGGGCGACATTTCGGGACTCGGCATAGACCGGATAAAAAAATATGCCAATTTGTTCGGGTTGGGAAAAGCCACGGGAATCGACATTCCAGGCGAGGCGAGCGGGCTTGTTCCCGACAAAACCTGGAAAGAAAATAGATTCGGGGAACGCTGGTATGTGGGAGATGATTATCACTCGGCCATCGGGCAGGGTTTTGACACCGCGACGCCGCTTCAACTTGCGAATATGACGGCGACTATTGCCAACGGCGGAACGGTTTACCGTCCGCATATTGTCCGTTCGATCAAAAAACCGGACGGGAGTGAAGAAAAAAAAGAGCCGGAAACGATCGCAAAAAATTTCATCGCGCCGTCGAATATGGAAATCGTCCGGGAAGGAATGCGAATGGCCGTTTCATCGGAGCAAGGTTCGGCAAAGCAGCTGGCGGCTCTCAAAGTGACGGTAGCCGGAAAAACGGGGACAGCCCAGTTCGGCGGCGAGGGAAAAACACACGGCTGGTTTGTTTCTTTCGCGCCCTACAACGATCCCGAGATAGCCATGGCAGTTTTGGTTGAAGGCGGAGGAGAGGGACACAGCACGGCGGTACCGGTGACGAAAGAAGTTTATGAATGGTATTTCGAAGAGAGGAACAGGTGATAGTGTAGTGTTGTTTTTCGTACAGTTTTTTGATTTAGTTATTTCTAATAAAGAGTCGAGTTGACAACTTTTTTTTTATTATATATAATTGAAGCTGTTCAATTGAATAAAAGTTTCCAGTACTCGTCGTGAGTGCTTTTAAATTCACCCCGCACCAATCCCAGCCACGGTTCACAGCGGGGCTGTGTTAGAGAGCGAAGCGGCTTTGCCTCCCGATCGTGGATAATTGACGCATGTCATTGGGATTGGTGCGGGGTTAAAAAATTTTATGACAAAACTTCTCACTCCCGAAGGATTAAAAAAGCTTGAAGAAGAGCTCGAGATGCGGAAGCGCGAAATGCGAAAGAAAATCGCTGAAATAATCAAGGAAGCCAAAGAACAGGGGGACCTCTCGGAAAACGCTGAATACACCGAAGCCAAGCGCCAGCAGGCCGACAATGAGCGACGGATTATGGAACTCGAAACCACCATCCGCACCTCGCAAGTGTCTAGTTTTGACAAGAAAAGCAATGTTGTCCAAATGGGCTCCAAAGTAACGGTGAAATTCAATGGAGAAGGGCAAACTTTTGATGTTGTCGGCTCGAACGAAGCCGACCCTCTGGGCGGAAAAATTTCCAACGAATCTCCGATAGGAAAAGCGATTATGGGAAAAAAAGCGGGTGACAAAGTGGAAGTCCAAACGCCGAGCGGGGTGAAGGAGTATAAGGTCTTGGAAGTGAAATAGAATGGAGTTTGTAAAGTCAGAAAGTCTATAAAGTTTATAAAGTCCGCGGAATTGATTTTCGCGGATTTTTGATTGCGGGGTTGTTTTTTTTGTGATAAATATATACAATATAGAAAGCTAAAGAACTTCTATGCTTGACGAAATCAAAGAAATAAAACTGAAAAAACTCGAAGCGCTTAAGTCAGCCGGCGTCGATCCATATCCTGAAAAAACCGAGCGTTCGATGACGAACAAAAAAGCGCAGGACGGTTTCGAAGCCTTGCAGGGGAAAGAGATATCTCTCGCCGGAAGAGTGAAATCACTGCGTCCTATGGGCGGGTCGTGCTTTTCTCATATCGAAGACGAGTCCGGGAAAATTCAGATTTTTTTGAACGAACAAAACGTTAGTGATGGGAAATATAAGCTTTTCATTGATAATGTTGAAATGGCTGATTTTATCGAGGTGCGCGGAAAGCTGTTCAAGACAAAGACAGGCGAGACGACGCTTGAGGTGTCGGACTGGAAGACACTTGCCAAGAGCCTTGCTCCCGTGCCGACGGAATATTTCGGCCTCAAGGACACGGAAGAGCTGCTCCGGAGAAGATATCTTGATCTGATGATGAATCAGGAGACGCGCAATCTTTTTCATCAGAAAAATATTTTCTGGCAGACAGTACGAAATTTTCTTTCCAAAAAAGGATTTTTGGAAGTCCAAACGCCGGTGCTCGAAAATATTCCGGGAGGAGCGGAAGCAGAACCATTCGTCACGCACCATAACGCGCTCAATCGCGACTATTATATGCGCATATCCCTAGAGCTTCCCTTGAAGCGCCTTTTGGTTGGAGGGTACGAGAAAGTTTTCGAAATCGGGCGGGTTTTTCGCAACGAAGGAATTGACCGCGAGCACCTGCAGGAATATGATATGGTGGAATTTTATTCTGTCTACACGGACCTCAAAGCCGGAATGAAGCTGGTGAAAAAAATATTTCAGGAAATCGTGAAAAAAGTTACTGGTGAAACGGAAACGGAGCATAATGGGAACCAGATCAACTGGGGCGGCAAATGGGAAACGAAAGATTATTTCAAGTTGTTCAACCGGGAAACGGGAATTGATTTGGGAAAAGATGTCTCGGTCGAAGAGCTTAGAAGAAAAGCGGACGAACTCAAGATTGAATACAAGCCGGAATACGGAAAAGGGCGCCTTGTTGACCTCATTTTCAAAAAAACTATTCGTCCGAAGCTTTTGAGTCCTTGTTTTCTGATCGGCCATCCAATTGAAGTTTCGCCGCTCGCGAAACGCGATCCGAAAAATCCGAAGAAAGTTTTGCGCGTACAAGTGCTGGCCGGCGGGACGGAACTTGGAAACGGCTTTTCCGAACTCAATGATCCGATTGACCAGAGAACGCGCTTCGAAGAGCAGGCAAAACTTCGGGCGGCCGGTGACAAAGAAGCCCAGATGCCGGATATTGATTATATCGAAGCTCTCGAATACGGCATGCCGCCGGCCTTCGGCTTCGGTTTTTCGGAAAGATTATTTGCGTTTTTGATGAACAAATCCGTGCGGGAAACAGTCATCTTCCCGCCGATGCGGGATAAATAATATATAAAGACAATAACTATGAATAAAAGTGAAGTCCCGACTCAACAGGAAAATCAGCCTGAAAAAATAGAGGATTTGCAGCAAAAAGTTGAATTACTCAAACAGGAAATTGAAAAATTCGAAGAGCTTTTGGTCTTTCAAGGGAAGCCTACAAAAGAAGATTTTAAACAAGCCGCAGACGATGTTCAAAAGGCAATGGGCGATTTGAATTTTGCAATAAACATAACAAGGCGGGATTACGAGCAAAATAAATAGTTTTTCCCAGAGGGTAATCCACTAGTTCCACTAGTGAGACTCGA
>JASEHL010000026.1 GCA_030018805.1 Patescibacteria group bacterium | reverse complement strand
GCTTAATTATTAGAAAATTGTTAAGTAGCTCTAGTCGTGTTCTATACTAACTCCTTCTTTTTTTAGTGCCAGTGGAAAAGTAGCAGGAAATACCGTTGCTACAGGAACACTTCTTTTGGATGTCAATAAAGGAGCCGGAAAGCCCGTTACTATTTCTAATATTGCCCCTGGTTATACGGACACTACTTATAGGTGGTTTGATGCTTATAATAAAGGGACAATGCCTGGAGAATTATTCATGAGGTTCGTCAAAACTGCAGGAGATGACAATCTTTACAACTCACTAAGAATTGAGTTGAGAGATGGAGGATATCAGGGAAATTGTGACGGTAATGTATTCTACACTGGGTACATTAAAGATTTTCCATCTGGTGATAAAATCAGCCTGTATAATGTTCATGCCGCCGTCTCTTCAATCGATGATGTAAAAGACAATATTCCAGCAAATTATACAATGAGAGTTTGTCAAAAGGTTTCGTTGCCAGAAACTGGAACCAACCAAAATAATTTACAGGGGAAATCTGTTACATTTGATGAGCAGATCAGTGATATGCAGGATGCAAAGCCTGATTCAGCTCCAGTTTGGCCGTAATTCCAATCCCTTTTCACTCCGCGTTATTTTTTTCCGCCCGAGGCGGGCAAGTTTGCGTGGGGTGAATGGAGCGAGGAGCCGCGGATAATTTTCAATTTTCAATTTATAATTTTCAATAAATGATCAATTTCTAAATTTTCAAACATTGTAAATTGGATCATTGAAAATTCATTGTAAATTGATCATTGATAATTGAAAATTTTTTTATGAAAATCGGAAAAATTTTCAAATACGCGATAAACACGATATTAATTCTCCTGGTTCTTCTTGGCGTCTTTGTTGTATTCTCGTTTGTTCCGTTCCCGGGGAATTATAAAGTGTTCACCGTGATGTCGGGTTCGATGGAGCCGGCGATAAAAACGGGAAGTCTGGTTTTTGTGAAGCCGATGGGGGATTACGGCGTTGGAGATGTTGTCACCCGCCGCACAACTGACCCGAAAGTGACGATCACACACAGGATTGTTTCCAGGGAAGAAGTTCAGGGGAAAATCGCGTTTGAAACCAAAGGAGATGCCAATGACTCCCCCGACGGGGAAAAATTCACCAAAGAGGGGATTGTGGGAAAAGTTTTTTTGACTATCCCCTTTCTCGGTTATCCGGTGGCGTACGCCAAAACCACGCCGGGATTGATTCTGCTGATAATTATTCCCGCGGTGATCATCATTTATGACGAAATGAACAAGATCAAGGATGAGATCAAGAAGAAATTTCAATACAGAAAAGCGGTTGCCACAAAAAAAGAGAACAAAAATAGCGAAGAAGTGATTGAGGAAATCAAGGAAGAATCGCAATCGTCTAAAAAGATGGATTTATAAAAATGCTGAAACGTTTCTGGAAATCAAGAATTAATAAAAGACTCGTGAAATCGGCTGGCAAGCTGGCGGTTTTTGCATTTTTATTATTGTTTATTTCGAATCTTGGGAAAATTCAGGGGACGAATTCGTTTTTCATGGACACGGCGACGGTGGCGGGAAATGAAATGACAGCCGGGTATTGGATTCCGGAGCTGACGATGGATTATTCCCCTTCCTCGCCCGACGGCGACAACGGATTTTTCAAAACCGCGCCGTGCGTGACGCTCGAGGCGAAACTGGGAGGCTCGGTTGCTTCGCTTTCCGAAGTGGATATATTTTATGAATTTTCAAACGACGGAAATCCGGTCGCGGGAGGAACAAAGTATGACGGGACCTGCGTTGAAATTCCCGACGGAAATTCGATTCATTTTCAGGCGCAGGCGGTGAACAAGGACAATCCGGACTGGAAAAGCAATGTTGAGGGCGGGCAGTTCAAGGTGGACACAATATGCCCGGTTGTGAAAATCACCAATCCAGATTCCGGCGACACTTTGAGCGGTTCGGTTGAAATCCGCGGCACAGTGACGGATGCCAATCCGCATCACTACTGGCTGGTGGTTGAAAATTCTTCGGGCGCGAAGGTCGCAGGCCCGGGAACGGTGAACGATTCAATTTCTTTCACGAACAAAAAGTTTTTTGACTGGGACACGACGGCGGTTCCGGATGGAGATTATAAAATCAAACTCGAAGCGCGCGACGCGGCCGGGAACAAATGTCCGAACCTCGCGCCGGTTCCAGCGGATCCGAATGATCCGAACGATTCGGTGGATTGGATTGACGTGAAAGTTCAAAATACTCCCGTTGTCCATGCGGGCGACGTGATGATAAATGAAGTGATGTGGATGGGGAGCAAGGATAAGCCAAATGATCAATGGATCGAGCTGAAAAATGTGTCAGGAAAAGATATGCATATAAAAGATTGGTATTTAACATACAAGAGCGATGCCGGAAATGAAAATGAGTTATTTGAAATTAAAGACAATAGGATTATAAAAAGCGGAGAATATCTGTTGATAAGCTATTACACCAAAAATAATTCAGCGATTAATGTCAATCCGGATTATGATGTCGATAAAATCTTTGGTTATAGCAAGTTTCAGATAAAACTTTATACCGACAAAACTAAAACGAATCTGATTGATACGGCCGGCAGTGGGGATAAAGAACCAACTAAGGGCGACAAGACAAATTTCTTTTCCATGGAACGGAGCAGCACGCCGGGCACCGGAAGTGATTATGCCAATTGGTACACATGTCTTGATGCCGCATCCACTACTTCCTATTGGGACAGCGGGCGAACGGAACGGGGAACGCCGGGAGCGGCCAATATGTCTGATAATGATCCTATTCTTGAAAAGGATGAGTTAATTGAAGTGTCGCCGCTCGCGAAAAAATTGAAAGCCGGTGAAAAAACGGAATCCGAAAATATTTCCCAAAATATTCCGATAAAAATCATCGGCGTTTTGGATGTCGCGGAAGAATTGAAATATAAAATCAAACAGAAGATCAAAAAAGTCGATATACAAGGTGATTTTCCGGACAAGGAAATAAATATAGATTTAGGCAAATTGGGATTGGTTGAAAAAACGGGCGAGATAAAAATCAGGATAAGCGATCTCGATTTGCCCGAAGGCGCGAAAGTCGTTTCGCCCAAGAAAAATGAATTAGTGCTTTTGGTAACCGTGAAAAACAAGAACAGCAAAAATCAAAAGCAGTCGAAAAAGAAAAAGCGGGATGGAATAACGGCGGTTGATCAAGCAGTCGCGCTGAAAACGGACAATCTCGACAAGGCTCCGGGTGAAAATAACGACGGCAAAGACAAGAAAAATGGCGATGGAGAAGACGGAGGGGACAAAGAAAATAATAATAAAGCCAATCCAAAAAATGTTTTCTAAAAACTTCCAAAACCCGACTTGGAAACTAAGTTTCCAAGTGATAGTTCTGTTGGCCGGTTTGGTCCTGGCTTTTTCGGCCGCTTCCGCCGAAGCCAAGCCCAATCCGCCGGCTATTGAAGTTATCACCGATGACCCGATTTTCAACGTGCAGAATGCGGCTCCCGGCGAAAAATTTGAAAAACCGGTGACGATTCTCAACCATGGGCCGGACACGGAGAAATTCCGGTTTGAAATTCAAAATGAAAAGATGTCCGTGGAACTGGCCAGACATCTTTATTTCCAGATAAAAGACGATGGCGGAGTTTGTCTTTTTGGTTGTGATGCCGCGTACAGCGTTGAATCTCTAAACAAGGACGAGATTCTTATTGAAAAAATAAAGCCTCACAGCACGAATATTTACAATTTCATTCTTGTCTTTGACGAGAACGTCGGGAATGAATTTCAAAATTTGACAACAGTTTTCGACATCAAACTTGGCTATCAGGGAAAAAGGCCGGTCGGCAATGGAAACGGCGGCGGAGGCGCTGTCGGAGCGGTTGCTCCCGGACCGGTGGCCGGATTGCTGGCGGCGGTGACTGGCGGCGTGGTAGGCGGAGAAGCGGTTTCCGTGGAGACGGCTCCCGAAGAGCAGGTCGAAGGCGCCAAAACAGGCCCGGAAGAAGGAAAGATTATGGGCGAGGAGGTCTCTTTGTGCCAGGGTTGGCCGAAGTGGGTTTGGGTTTTGATGCTCATTTCCTATTTCGCAGCATTTTTATGGCGGACATTCGACAAAATCAAAGAACAGATCGAAAAGCGGGAAATCCGCTGGCGCTGGCAGGCGGTTTTGGCGCTGGCTGCCTTTTTGGTCTGGTATTTTTTCGACAAGTGCCGCGAATTCCAGTGGTTTGTGATTTTGGCTCTGGTCGGCGGCGCGGCTGTGTATATTTGTTATCTATACTTCTATAAAAGAAGGATAAAAGTTCAGCCGGAAAAGAAAATCCAAGAATAGTCGACTTCAGAAAGACGCAAAAAATGCAATCGGGCATTTGCGAAGAGGCGGATCTAATATCCGCCTTTTTTCGCTTATACAAAGCAAATATATCCCCTAGACGCAGAATCTCTGGGCTATTTTTTGTATCTGAAAGAATTCAGACGTCTTCCGTCGGTTGAATACAAATCGATTTTTACGCTTTTTTTTTGGCGTTCACAATCGCGCAGCTTTGCTCCAGCGCGTAATATTCGCTCATTCCGGCTTGGGGTGTGGGATAAGTTTCCGAAACATCCGTTCTTCCGACGGTGAACTGATAAATAGAGCTTGCGGCGCCGGGGAAAACAGAGGAATTTATCAGTCGGCGGTTGAAAAAATGTTCGTGTCCCACGAAAACACCGCTCACTTTGTATCGATCCAAAATTTCCCAAAGCGCGTCGCGCTCGGTCGGATAGTAGTCAAGGCTTGATCCGATATGGAGGCTGGCCGGATAAGCAGGTGAATGAAAAAAGACGAATGTTTGCTTCTTCTTTTGATTCGCGGCGAGGTCTTGCTCGAGCCAAGCGCGCTGGGTTGAATTTATCAAATTATTGCTTGGCTTGGAACTGTTGAGAACAACAAAATGAGAGTTTCCTTTGCTGAACGAATATACAAGCTCGCTGAAACCCTCTGGCCCGTTTGCGGGCAGACTGAAAATTTCCTGCCAAAGCGCGTCAGCGGCTTCGGTGGAAGAATTGACGCGGTCGTGATTTCCCATCACGGGGTAGGTTTTTCCGAGAATGGGCGCGGCAGTCGATTTCCAGCTGTTCCAATAGCTTCGACAAGCAGAATCATCCGCGCAATCATTGATGAGATCTCCCACGACCAAAACCGCTGAAGGTTTTTTCTTTTTTATTTTCGCGACAACGCTCTGAAAAGCTCCGGAACCGGCCAGAAAATCCTTCGTGTCGCCCATCACGGCGAAAGTGACGGCTTGGGATCGCAGCGGGGAAAAGAGAGCGAACAAAAAAAACAGCAGGACAATTTTTTTCATTTTGTTTTTTGATAATTTATAGTTCGTCCACCTTCTTCGGCGGATGATTTTCTGGCGCTTCGTGATTTCAAGAAAGTAAAGGAATTCAACAAATTTCCTTCGGGCGCGCGCAAGTTGACGGTGATTTGTTCTTCTTCGACAGAGACAGTCAAAAAACTTTTCTTGCGGTAATAGTACTCAACGCTTCGGCGGGGTTTGGGATGGCTATAGGCGTCTGTATTCCCCAACGTGAATTGATAAATTGAATTTTGCGCGCTCGGAAAGACGGAGGAATCAATTTTACGGCGGGTGAAAATGTGCTCGTGGCCGTTGAATACGGCAGCGACATCGTATCTGTCCAGAATTTCCCAGAAAGCGTCGCGGCTGGCCGGATTGGCGTCGAGGCTCGAGCCGATTTTTTCGCTCACCGGAAAAGCCGGTTCGTGAAGAAAAACGAAAATATTTTCTTTGGTATTGGCGGCCAGGTACTGTTCGAGCCAATCGCGCTGGGTTTGGTCGACCAGGTGCCATTGGGAGCGGTTGCTGTCCAAAACAACAAAGTGGGAATTTTCATAGTCGAAAGAATAAGTCCAGCCCACATATCCCCCCGGCCCGTTGAGAGGCGGATCGAAAGCGGATTGCCAGTCGCTGGCGCCGACCGCGTCATGATTGCCGTGGGTGGGGTATACTCCGCACCAGAAGTTCGGCACGGGGCAGACGCTTGGAAACAGCGGAGCGGCAACTTTTTTCCACGTAAGCAGTTTTGAGGCGCATTTTTTGTAGCTGCCGCAAAAGTCGCCCAGCATAAATGAAAAATCCGCTCCGGTAGCCGAGATGCTTTTGGCCGTCTTTCGCAAAGCGTCGTTTTTTCCGGTCTTGAATTTTTGCGTGTCGCCGATGACGGCAAAAGAAAAAGCTTTAGCCTGCGAAGCGAGAGCGAGAAAGAAAATAATCGCGACAAGAAATTTTTTCATGAGTCCATTTTAGCATTTCTGTTGCCGTTTGTGAAATTGCGTGATATTATCGTATTTGATGAAGCCGACATAGCTCAGTTGGCAGAGCGTCTCCATGGTAAGGAGAAGGTCACCAGTTCGATTCTGGTTGTCGGCTCTTTTGCGCAGAGTATTTAGTATGACGCATAGGATATTTGAAAAATATGTTGTATAGCTTTATACTTGATACATAACACGTAATGCATAAAAGACATGAACAATAAAACCAAGTACATCTGGGGAGGGATCGTGCTCGTCGCGCTCGTCTTCGCCGGTTTTTTGTGGTATCAGAGCTACGCGAAAAAAGGCATGAAGACAGCCCAAAACCAAATGGACGCTGGCGGCAAGGAAAGCCTTGAAAATGTCATAAGCGACGAAATGGCCGGCGAAGGCCTGAATGAAGAAGACGAAACGGACTACAACGCCATATGCGAAAAAGGCGAATGGCTCAAAATCGCCGATCTGTCCGGAGAAATGTCAACTGCTTCCGGAAAACTTCGAAAATCATATCCGGACGATGAAGCGAACGCTTTCAAAAACTACCCATACTATATCGAAGGCGCGCAGAGCGTTGGAATAACAGGCGATAAAATTTTCAAACTTGACTATTTCGAAGACCGGGAAGTGGAAGTCCAGGGAGTGAAAAACGCGGACAAGAAAGAAATCGCCGTTTCGCAAGTGAAATGCGGCGGAAAAGAAACCGACAAAAATGTTCTTGACCAGCGAAAAAATCTGATGAACTGGCTGGCCGCCAACATCAACTCAATCGCGCCTCAAAAAGCCAAATACCAGAAATGGACGATTGACATCGTGGACTTTGTTGACGAAAAAAACGCTTATGTGGAATACTACGATACGGTCGAGGATGATGAAAACTCGGACGTGAGCGACGACACTTCTCGAAAAATTCTTGTGGAAGCGACCGTCAAGCCGGACGGAAAGTATGACGTGAAAGTTCTTGCCTACTGGGAAATGGGCGAGGATGACTATGTTCTCAAAACCGGAACGGACAAGTTCGAGGACGTCGAGGACGTTGTTTCATATCAATACGACCCGGAAAAAAAAACGTGGGAAAGGATCGATTAATTTTGAATTTTTATGTCTCAAGACAACCTTGTGACGCTCAAGTGCGAAGTTTGCAAGAAAGTGAACTATCACACAAGCCGCAACAAGAAAAAAGTCAAAGAAAAACTCTCCCTCAAAAAATTCTGCAAAAAATGCCGCAAGCACACGCCGCACAAGGAGGGGAAGATTTGATTTGTATCTTGTATCTAGTATATAGTATAGCGTATAGCACACGTACGTTGTGTTTTATGTGCAAAATGAGAGCTTAGCTAAGTGGTATCCGCCAGAGGCGGACAGGTAACTCCGGCCACATGATGCTATGCGGGGTTAGTTAAGTGGTATAACAGTGGTCTCCAACCCCTCCCTTCGCGAAGGGAGGGGCGATTCCCTCCACTAGAAAAGTATGTACTACGTATATTTATTGAAAAGCAAGAAAGACAAAGGTTTTTATATTGGATTTTCCTCTGACTTGCGATTAAGATTCAAGAATCATGCAGCTGGAGAAGTAGATTCAACAAAACATAGAAGGCCACTAAATCTGGTTTGTTACGAAGCCCATAAAGACGAAAAGCTTGCAAGGGAGAGGGAAAGACAATTGAAAAGATTTAGTTCAGCATACAACGCATTGCTAAAAAGACTGGAGCTAAAATAATATGCGGGCATAGTTAAGTGGTATAACAGTGGTCTCCAAAACCACAATCGGGAGTTCGATTCTCTCTGCCCGTGCCAGAATCATACTTTCGGAAAATAAACATTATGCGTTAGATATCTAACTTCGACTTTTGCTGTTGCAAAATATGTATTATGAAAGCGATAGCACGCAATGTTGTTTATCGGATGTTGAATTTTTAGATTGTAAGTTTTTGGCTTGCTTTTTCTTTTTTGCTGAAGCATAATAAAGCCAATGAGGAAATTCATTCTTTATTTTCTTTTATTATTTCTTTTTCTCGCGGTGGGGACTTTTTCCTACGGCTTTTGGAACGGGAAGAAAATCCGCGGTTTTGCCGCGCAAGTTTCTGAAGTTGAGGCGAAGCACGACCTCGCCCCGCAGATTGAAAAAATAGAAACGAGTTTCCGAGACAACGGCAAAAAGGAAATTTCCCAGATTCGGGATGAATCGAGACAATTTTCAGTCGAGCTCGAAGGCGTAATCAAAGAAGCGGAAGCGGCCAAGAAAGAAATCGAAAACCTGAACGCTTCAAAACCAGCCGAAAACGCGAAAAAATTGACCGGAGAATATTATTGGAAACTCGCGCGTGAGGCCTCTGACCTCAAAGGAATAATCGACTATATGAGCCAAATCATCGAAGTGGCGGCGGTTTTCGGGGAAATGAAAGAAAATTCCTCGCTTGACGAGATGAAAAATATCATCGCGCGGGCGAAAGAAAAAGGAAGTGCGATACAGACGGAAAATTTGCCTCAAAGCCTCCAGACGAACGCCCAAAATCTCAAAGATTCGATGAACACCTTTTTGGTGAAAATGGAAGATGTGGCAACTCTCAAATCGGAAAACACAGCCGCGCTTGACGAAAGCTACAACGATTTTTCGCAAAAAGAAGACGAGTTTTTCTCGGCGGGAAAAAAATATATTGATGGAATGGAGGATTTGGATATAATTGAAGGAAAGATAAAGTCGGAAATTGAGAGATTGGGGAGAGTGAGGTTTAGCCTGAAATAATAAAAAAATTCCTAATTTCTAATTAATCTAATTTCTAATCAAACCTCAATTACCAAATCCCAACTTTATATTTTGGGATTTAGAATTTGGGATTTTTTTAGGTCAATTAGAAATTAGAAATTCATTCTTATGCTTCAACGAAAAACAATTATCTGGACACTTCTCGCAGTCGCTTTTTTGGGCGGTGTTGTTTATTTTTCTTTTCTGCGAAAACCGAAAGTACAGTATCTGACGGAAGAAGCGAAACGGGGCGATCTCAAAGAAACAGTTTCCGTGACCGGAACTCTCAAGGCAAATGACACGATTTCTCTCAACTTCGAAACAACCGGGCGGGTGAGTTCCGTCGATGTCAAAGTCGGCCAAAAAGTTGGAAGGGGAGACGTGATTGGATATCTTGATGACGCCGGTTTGCAACTTGCGGTTGATCAGGCAAAAGCAAATCTTGAAAAGGCCCAAGCCGATGCCGGAGCGAATTTTGACGCGATTCACTCGGCGGAAGTCGAAGTTGACAATGCCGAAAAATATCTTGACGACACAAAAAGTCTTAACAAGAAAAACATCGCTGCGGCCGAGCAAATAGTTTCGGACACGAAAGCTTATTATGACGACGCGCAGGAGTATTATAATAAAGTGAAAGATGAGAACGGATCGGACAGCTCAACGACAAAATCGGCAAAACTCACTTTGGACACGGCTTCGGCCAACTGGGAACAGGCCAAAGACGCGCTGGACGTGGCCGATCAGACAGCCGATCTCTCCGAAACTTCAGCGGAAAATAAGCTGAATACCGCCGAAGCTTCGCTTGACGCCGCCGAATCGGATTATGTGACGGCCGCCAAGGACGCGACGGTCGCGAGCTACGAAGCGGCTTATGAAACGGCGCTTGTGAATCTTGGAAAAGCGGCTCTTCGGGCGCCGGCGAACGGAATCATAAAAGAAGTGAATTACAAAGTCGGGGAAGTCATTGGCGCGACGGCGACGGGCGCGTTCGCTAAAATGATTTCCTATGACTTCATCATGGAAGCGAAAGTCCCCGAATCGGACATCGCCAAAATGAAAATCGGACAAAAAGCGACACTCACCTTCGACGCTTTTGAGGCGGACGAGCGGTTTAGCGCGACGGTGGTCTCAATTGATCCTTCCGCCACGGTGGTCCAGGATGTCGTTGATTATATTGTGAAGTTTTCAATGGACAAAGACGACTCGAGATTCAAAGACGGGATGAGCGCGGACCTTGATATCGCGGTGGCGGAAAAAGAGGACGTTCTCACAATTCCGGAAAGAGCCATCAAAGAAACCAACGGCAAAAAACAAGTTCAGATTCTCGAAAACAAAAAACCGGTTGATCGGGAAGTGAAAACGGGAATGAAGGGAGATGGAGGGATGGTTGAGATTACTTCAGGATTGAATGGAGGGGAGCAGGTGATTACGAGCACGAAATAATTTGAAAATTTCTAATTTCTAATTGACCTAATTGACCTAAAAAAATCCCAAACTCCAAATCCAAATTTTATGTCATTGGGATTTGTTCGTTGGGGTTTGATTAGAAATTAGAGTAATTAGTTATTAGAAATTTTTTTTATTATGCTTATTTCCGTCAAAAATCTTTGCAAAGAATATAATAACGAGGGCGTCATCACGAAAGCTCTCTGCGGTGTTTCTTTCGATATTGAAAAAGGCGAATTTGTGGCGATTATGGGGCCGAGCGGCTCCGGAAAATCAACCCTGATGCAACTCCTCGGGTTTTTGGACCGGCCGACGGACGGCCAATATTCTTTTGAAGGGCGCGACGCTCTCAAATTGAGCGACGATGAGCTGGCCTTTTTTCGCAATCAAAAAATCGGGTTTGTTTTTCAATCATTCAATCTTTTGCCAAGAACGACCGTTTTTGAAAACGTGGAACTTCCGCTTCTTTATGACGAGCGGAAAGAATCGCGCTCTCTCATCAGCAAAAAAGTGCACGAGGCTCTTCGGGCGGTTGGTCTTGAGCAGCGTATCAATAATTTTTCCAATCAGCTCTCGGGTGGAGAACAGCAGCGCGTCGCCATCGCGCGGGCGCTCGTCAATGACCCGGCCTTGATTCTTGCTGATGAGCCGACGGGAAACCTCGATTCCAAAAACGGGCTTCAAATCATGAAAATTTTGCAGCGACTCAACGACCAAGGCCATACCATCGTCATGGTAACGCACGAGACTTACACATCCGAGCACGCCAAAAGAATAATCCAAATGCTGGACGGGAAAATGGTGGATGATTATTTAGTGAAGAACAGAAGAATCGCGGACGGGGAGGAGGAATTGTTGAAGTAGAATTTAGAATTGCGAATTGAGAATTTAGAATGGGAATGCAGAATATGGAATTCAGAATTAAAAATTCTTTATTCATAATTTTTGATTCCCATTCTCAATTCAAAATTCTGAATTCACAATTCTCAATGAGATTCTCTGATCCCGTGAAAATAGCTCTTAGCAATCTCAAGGCGGCCAAGTTCCGCTCGTTTTTGACAATTCTCGGGATAGTCATCGGAATTGCTTCGGTGATTATCATAATAGCCGTCGGGACGAGCGCCCAGGAGCTGATTCTCGACCAGGTGAGAGGAGTCGGATCGAATCTCATCGGCGTTCTCCCCGGGGCTTCGGAAGAATCGGGGCCGCCGGCGAGCGCGCTGGGGGTGGTGATCACGACCCTCAAATACGATGATCTCAAGGCGCTTCTCAAAAAATCAAACGTTCCCAATGTGATTGACGGAGCAGGATATATTAGCGGCAACAACACAGTCCAATATGAAGGAAAAGATAAAAACTATACTTTTCGGGGAACAACGGCTAGTTATGTTGACGTAGAAAACGCCGAAATAGAAAGCGGCCGTTTTTTCACGAAAGAAGAAGAAGCGAGCCTGGCGCGCCTCGCGGTACTCGGCTCGGAGGTGGCAACCGATCTTTTCGGGAAAGGCGGGGACGCGATCGGGAAGAAAATAAAAATCGGCGACCAAAGTTTCGAAGTCATCGGAATTTTCAAAGAACGAGGTTCGGCGGCTTTTTCCAACCAGGACACGTCCATTTTCATGCCTCTTTTCACGGCCCAAAAAATAATGCTTGGCGTGGATTATTTCAACTTCATCCGCCTCAAAGTGGACAGCGAGGCAAATATAGACCGGGCGAAAGCTGATGTCATCACGACGCTTCGCGAGCAGCATGACATCAAAAAACCGGAAGACGACGATTTTTCCGTTCGGGATCAGAAAGCGGGGCTTGACGCGATCACAAAAGTGACGGGGGCCATCAAATATTTTTTGACAGCTATCGCGGCCATTTCACTTCTTGTCGGCGGAGTGGGAATCATGAATACAATGCTCATCTCGGTCAACCAGCGGATCCAGGAGGTGGGGCTGCGCAAAACCATTGGCGCCAAAAATTCGGTGATTATGCTTCAGTTTCTCATGGAATCAATCGTTGTCACGCTTTTGGGCGGCGTTGTCGGAATCATTTTGGGCGTTTTTGTCTCTTTTGTGGCGGCGGTCATCATTCAAAGACTGGGCTACCATTGGCCGTTCATCGTGACTTTTTCTTCGATTTTTTTGGCCGTTTTCATTTCGGCGCTTATTGGAATATTTTTTGGGATTTATCCGGCTCGCAGAGCGGCGAAGTTGAATATCACGGAAGCGTTGAGGTACGAGTAAAATTTCTAATTTCTAATTGCCCTAATTGATCTAAAGAATTCCCAATTTCCAAATCCCAATATCCAACAAAATCTCAAATATTCAATGTCAAAAATTTTGAGGTTTGGGTTTTTAACATTGGGGTTTGATTAGAAATTAGATGAATTAGGCATTAGAAATTTGATTAGGGACGTATCTATGATAAAAAACCATAAAAGATTCAGGAATTTCTTTCATTCATTATTACACATGACAGTCCGTTCTCCTCATGAGTGGGTGGTGGTTTTCCGATTAGCGTTTCGGAATCTCCGCGCGAACAAACTCCGGACCGCGCTCACGGTTCTTGGAATCGTGATTGGAATAACCTCGGTCATTATCGTCATGGCCGGAGGAACGGGACTCAAAAACTATGTTCTCGGGCAAGTTGATGTTTTCGGGACGGATTATATCCAAGTGGAAGTCAAAGTCCCCGGCGTTTCGGAAACTTCGTCGGAAAATATTTCCGGCCGGGGAACAGGGCTTGCTATCACCACGCTCAAGGAAAAAGACGCTGAAGCGGTCGCGAAAATCCCGAATGTCAAAACTTGGAGCGCTGGAAATATCGACCAGGAACTGGTGAGCTATTCCGACGTGAACAAAAGAGTGATTCTTTTTGGGGTGAATCCGACGTACACGGAAATAGACCGCCAAATCCAAATGACTGAAGGATCCTTTTTCACTGAAGGCGACGAAGCGAGCGCGGCTCAAGTCGTGGTGATCGGCGCCGGCGTCAAAAAAAGTTTTTTCGGAGAAGGGGACGCGGTCGGAAAAAATATCAAAATAAAAAGCCAGGGCTACCGTGTTATCGGGGCGGTGAAAGAAAGAGGCACGGCCGGCTTTTTCAATTTCGACGACGCGATATATATTCCCCTCAAGACCTTGAACAAGAAACTGATGGGAATAGATTACGTCCAGTTCATCACCTTCAAGGTGAAGGACACTTCCCGCATCGAAGAGACAACCGTTGATATCCGTGAAGTCATGCGGCGCGAACATGACATCACCAATCCTGACAAGGAAGATTTTTCAGTCATGTCGGCCACGGAAGGAAAAGAGCTGGTCGACAAGGTTTTCGGAACGATCAACTATTTGCTTCTCGCTCTCACTTCCATCTCTCTTATTGTTGGTGGAGTAGGGATCATGAACGTGATGTACGTGGCGGTCACGGAGCGGACTCACGAGATCGGGCTTCGAAAAGCGGTCGGCGCTTCCAATTCCGGAATTTTGCGGCAGTTCCTTTTCGAGGCGATTATCGTCACGCTTCTTGGCGGAGCAGTGGGGATTGTTCTGGGTATTGTGGCAACGTATCTTCTCAATAGCTTTTTGGTTCGGCTGGGATTTTTCCTCCAATTTTCCGTTCCGATGAGCACGATTTTGGTGGCCGTCGGTTTTTCAGCCGTCACAGGAATAATTTTCGGAATTTATCCCGCTTGGAAGGCTTCCCAGCTCTCGCCGATCGAGGCCTTGAGAAAATAAAACTCCATCCTAAGGTCGAACCTTAGGAAAAGAAATCCGCTAGTTAAAATTGTTTGTTTTTCTTTGATTCTGAATCATTTTCATTTTATCCTTGAACAGCTTGCGAAAAATGGAATAGAAAAGTTTATGCAAAGAATCGGCGGGGGATACACAATGTACTTTAATAAAAAATATAAGCGAACAGGTGTCTTATTTCAAGGTGCTTTCAAGGCCAGTCATATAAAAACGACCCATCACCTGTTGTATCTTTCGGCTTATGTAAATTGCAATATTGAAATTCATAATATTTCCGACGCGAGAAAATATCCCTGGAGCAGCCATTCAAATTATTTGAGCAAAAGCAAAAGTGATATATGCGATGGAAAAGTAGTGTGGAGTCACTTCAAAAATAGGAAAGAATACGAAGATTTCGCGAAAGAAAACATCGAAGCGGCAAAGCTTAAAAAAGAAGACGAAAAACTAGTCCTAGAATAACTATCCTAAGGTTCGGCCTTAGGATAGAGTGTTGCAAGCGGGTCGAAGCGCTTCGGAAATAAATACTCCCGGCATGGTGAAGTATTGGCAAGCTTTTAGCTAATCCAACCTTCTGCCGGGAGCGGCTCCATCTCTTGAACGGCAGGCTCTGCATAGATCAAGAGACTTCGCCTGGTTATAAATTAATATTTTCTGTGTTTTTGTCAAAAAATGCCCCGTCTCTCCAGGAGCGGGGCTTCTATAAAAAAAAGTTTGTGAGAGACCTCTGCTCTTGTCCAAGGGGGGATCCAAAAACAAAAGTGGGTCAGGTCCGGAAAATTCCGCGGAGGGAGAGATGTCCGCGGGTGAACCTGGAGGCCTCTCACGAAAGAACTGGTGGGTTGCCGGAAAAAAACTGATCGCATAGAGTTTTGAAAGGAGTCTATAGGTATCGAAATTCTTTCCCGGCAGGACCCGTATTTTCGAAAAACAAGTAGTTGGGACTGGGACCGGCGCCCCCCGGCTGAGCTGACTCCGCACCTCCCGTGCGAATTGGTCATTCCCGCGCGAAATGCGCGGGATGGCTGTCAACTCTTTTCACCGGTCCCATGTTACTAATATAATTATTTTTAGCAATAAAGGCAAATAAGTTATTAATTTACCTTCTAGATAAATAGTTTTTCCCAGAGGGTAATCCACTAGTTCCACTAGTGAGACTCGAAAA
>JASEHL010000025.1 GCA_030018805.1 Patescibacteria group bacterium | reverse complement strand
CAATCCGTAAACTTTAATTTGCCTCAGGAGTGCAATCGAGGGTGGACTTATACAGCGACTTGACACTCACAACGAGACTGCTATACTGATTTATTAGAAGTACTTCGACTAACTCCCTAGAAGTTAGCTAACCAGCCCGGTCGGCGCTAGGACAATGACCTTAAATTGCAACAATGATTGGACAGTACAAAGGACAGTTTCCATTTAACGACGATTCTGTCTCAAAAAACGCCCCAGATTCAATCGGCGTCTATTATTGCGGTGAGATTAATTCAGAAAATGCACTTTCTCCCGTTCACTATGTAGGAATGTCGGGAGAAAGTATGAGGGATCGCTTACAGGTTCACTTGCGAGATGACAACTGGCCAGATGTGACCCATTTTGGCTACGAAGAATGTTCTACTGAGCAAGAAGCAGAAGAACAAGAAGCGAAAGAAATAGCACGCCTGAAACCCAAATACAACGATCAGGGGAAGTAGTAATTCTTGAATCGCACCGGGGAATCGAAAAGAGAGCTGAAATTTAAAAGCAGCTCTCTTTGTTTTTTACAATTTCCTATAAAAGTTTTTACTTACTCCTCCAGTCCCTAATTACCAACCCGCCTTTGATTCTTTTCACTTTAACCTTTTGTCTTTCCCGCCAGCCGAGCTCGCGCATCATTTCAATGGGAATCGTCACAGCAAACGACTTCATGCCGACCTTCGTCAGCTTCCGAATTCCTCTTTCCCCCGCTTTTTTATTTGCCATAGGTTTATTTTAATCGCTTTTCAATAATTACGTAATTTCCACCCGAGGCGGACAAGAATTACGTAATTCCTAAATCCCCTCAATCCACTTCAAAAATATCTCCTTAATTTCCTCTAGATGCTCTTTTTCACGAAAAGTGTGTTCGGCGCCTTTGATGATATAAATCTCTTTTTTTCCGGGCAGGGCATCGAAAGGAATCTGCTGATGCGCGAGCGGCGTGCGATTGTCACTTTCGCCAACAATCATGAGTACGGGCATTATAAGCTTTGCGACATCCGGCATGAGATCGTATTTCAAGCGGTCTTCCATATGCGACCAGGGAAGTTTTTTCACCACCCCCGGTTTTGATTTGCTATCTGAAATCCTCCATCCGGTTTTTTCCCATTCTTTCGTGTCTTCAAGCTCCGCGGAAAGCGCGCCCGAAACGACCGTTGAAATCGGCGCGAGCGCTTTCACCCGCTCCGGATATTTTTCCGCGAAGAGCACTATGCAGATTCCGCCGAGACTGTGCCCCGCCAGCGCAAACGGTTCCTGATACCATTTCTGGCTTTTCGCCCACACAATCACATCTTCGAGGTCTTCGTAATAATTGGTGACAGTTGCTTTTTCATAATCCCCGTCGCTTTCGCCGAATGTATTCGTCATATCGAAGCGAATCGTCGTATAATTCTTTTCACTGAACGCCCGCGCGAAAGTCTCGATGTGCGATTGCTCCTTGAATCCCCCAAGTCCGTGCATCACAAAAACCAATCCTTTTTGATTTAGAACTTCTTCCACGATGACCGCCAAATTCTGCCCTTTTCGGTTTTTGATGTGTAGTTTTTCCATTGCCTATTGAGGTAAGTATCAAAGTAAGTATTTCCCGCCCACTGGCGGAACTCTATGGCCCGCTTCGAATTTGTCCTGTATCCAACAGCAAGGATAATATCCAAATATATGCTTGAACTTGATATGTTTTCCCGTCAGTGGAAGTATGTGCAATTTTTGCACATACTGAACCAGAATTCAGTTCTTTATCTTTTAGGATGTTGCGGATATGTTTAGTAATCACCGATCGCTCAACGATAAAAATATCGGCAATTTGAGCTTGCGTCGCCCAAATGGTCTCACGGCTAAAATCGCCCTTAAGCTCAATCGCTCCGGTTTTTGATTGATATATCACAATTTCTCCCTTTTTGATTTCCTGCTTTTTTTTCTTCATTTTTTTTCGTTATTCCTTATCCTTCATCCTACTCCAAACCCCCCGTTTTTTCAAATGAAAAAAGCCCCACCGCGCACTGGGAGTGAGGCCTTGAGCAAGTTTTTTCTCTTGCCTGGTTTTCTTCAGCGAATAATCCGTAAATGCTTCATCGGATAGTTGCGCGTGTTTATCATATACCAGAAGTAATAATGGACGAATTGGCCAATGATCTGGTCGATAAACTTTTTACGGAGCCTGATTCCTTCCATCAGCTCCAGGCGCCTTCCTCGGACGATACGCAGTAGGTCCTCCAGAAGCTGCGCGTATTTGTCGATGTTCTCGAAAAAGTTCGTTCCTATTCCCTTGAGTTCATGAGGAAGTTCGGGTAAGTTATTTCCCCGCAAGTAAACTTTTATAAAAAAACACATTTGGGCATGGGAGTAAACTCTCGATTCCCCGAAGCTGTCCGAACGTACCGTGTTTCTGGCCGTGATCCGGGTAAATTTTTCGCGGCTGACAGCCAAGTCGTGCGGCGCCCACTCCGCCAACTCGCCGAACAAGTTGAAAATTTTTTCGACGTAGTAGCGCCTCACCGGCCGGCAATGAGGAGTAACAAACGGGTCAATATTGCCGAATCTCGGGAGCACTTCTTGGATTCGGTCGTAATGTTCGAAGAACCACTCGCTTTCTCCGCTCACTGGAGGCGCTGACAGAATAATCGCCATTTCTCCTTTCCCTCCTTTCCATGGTTCTTTTTTTCCATCCTACCCCAAAATCCCTTTTTTTTCAAGTGAAAACTGGACTGTCTTCGTTTGACTAACTTTGACGAGGTTGTTAGGATTGGAATAACTTACAAACACTCAAGGAGGTAACGGGAGATGAAACAAATTAGGTTAGTGGTGGCTATTGTGATGGCGATAGCGATTGCCGTTGGAGGGCTTTTTGCGCCCGATCAGGCTCGGGCCCAGTATACCCCATGGGCTCAAATTTCTGTTCAAAACAATACTGACACCACCATAAGATTTTATCTGGATGACGCCGTTATGGATGACATTGGTCCGGGGTTTTTCCGAACGTATCAGGTCAAACCGGGATATCATATGCTCAAAGCAGTTGGCCACGATGGTAGGACGATATCCCGATCTATCGACATAGCCCCTGGCGCCAGTCCGACCTGGACACTTTCGGATATCTATTATTGAAAAAGGCAGTCGGCTCGCGAGCCGACTGCCAAGATTTTTTACGGCATACTAAAAGGGTTTTTGCAACATTTAACGCTGAGATAAGTTAAAACTAAACCTTGGGAATAATAATCTCCGCGATTTCTTTCGCGCATTTTTCCCACGAGAATCTTTTCACGTTTTCCAGTCCTTTTTTTATTATATCATTTTTATAGCTTTCGTCGGAAACCAGTTTGTGAATCGCTTCGGCGATCGCGCTGGTATTTTTTGGATCCACCAAAACCGCGCTATCTCCCGCAACTTCAGGCATCGAAGAAATATTTGAAGTGATGACCGGTGTTCCAGCGTTTTGGGCCTCCAAAATCGGCAGGCCGAAGCCTTCATAGAATGTCGGGAACAGAAAAACATCTGCTTTCTTCATTAGCTCGAACTTTTCCTCATCACTAATATAGCCAGCTAAAATAATATCTCCCTTACTTTTGACATTTGACATTTGACATTTGATTTTTTTCTCTCCGTATCCGAATTTCCCCGCCAAAAACAATTTATGCGGCAAATTGTATTTCTCTTTCAAAATTTCAAACGCCTCAACCATCCCGCAAATATTTTTTCTCTCTTCGAGGCGACCAACAAACAATAGGTATCTGGTATCTGGTATCTGGTATTTTGTATTTTTTTTGAAATTATAATCTCCATAACCCTCATAGATTACTTTTATTTTATTTTCCGAAATATTATAAAGTTTTTCTAAGTCTTTTTTGGTATTATTACTTACTGCGATTATGGCCTTCGCCCACTTGCACGATTTCTTTATCGACCAGCGCATATAAAGCCTGTCAAAAAAAGAATAAGCCTCTGGGCAAAACTCATACTCGAGACCATGGATTGTGACGATTGTATTTCGCGGATGGACTAGCGGCACTGTATGCGCCGGAACAAACAGCGCGTCGACTGGGCGAAACAGCATTTCGAGCGACAGCCTTGCCTGTGTCCAAAAAATCGGCGCGCGAAGATATTTTACACGCCAATTTTCCGGCAAATCAAAATTTACCCCGTTTAATGTCACGCTTCGGCGTGACCCCGCATCGCGGGATTTAACGGGGTCCGGATACTCCATTATATTTATCGCCGGATTCAAATACAAAATAACCTGATCATCACGCAGATAATTTCGGAGATTTTTTATCACCTGAAAGGAATACTCTTCAATTCCGGTTTTGTTTTTTTGAAACGCGCGACTTGCATCAATGCCGATAGTCATGGAGCATGGAGCATGGAGCATGGAGCAAAACAAATTCGTGTTATGTGTTCCATGTTCCATGTTATGTGATTTTATTTCGACATCATGATCGTTCTTTTGTACATCTCCAGATTCTCAAGTGCTATTCCCGTTCCCTTCGCGACGCAAAGAAGCGGTTCGTCAGCGACGTAGCACGGCACGCCCGTCGTTTTTGTGATGAGATGGTCAATATTTTTGAGAAGCGCCCCGCCTCCCGAAAGAATCATCCCTTTGTCAATCACATCCGCCGCGAGCTCGGGCGGAGTTTCCTGCAGGACTTTTTTGATGGCGTTTATGATTTCCCGGAGCTCGTCCTGAATCGCCTCCGTGATTTCATTCGCCGAAACCCGGATTGTTTTCGGAAGTCCCGCGATAAGATCCCGCCCGCGCACTTCGGCATACTCGTCTTTGGTTTGCGGAATGGCGCTCCCGATCGCTATTTTGATTTCCTCGGCCGTTCGTTCTCCAATCGCGAGCCCGTGCTTCTTTTTGATGAAATCGGCGATAGCCTGATCAATCTTGTTCCCGCCGACCCTCGCGCTATGGGCCGCCACGACCCCTCCCAAAGATATAATCGCCACCTCGCTTGTTCCGCCGCCGATATCGACAATCATATTTCCCGCCGCGCTTGAAATCGGAATGCCCGCTCCGATCGCCGCCAGAATCGGTTCCTTGACGACATAAGCCATCTTGGCGCCTGCTTTCACCGTCGCGTCGATTACTGCTCTTCGCTCCGTCGAAGTGACGCCGGCCGGAATCGAAACCATCACTTCCGGTCGAATCAGCCGAAAACCTCCACTTACCTTGTTTATGAAGTAGCGAAGCATGGCCTCCGTAATCCGATAATCCGCGATTACACCGTCTTTTAGCGGCTTCATTGCCACAATTGCTTCCGGCGTCCGCCCAAGCATTTCTTTGGCCTCGTTCCCGACCGCCAGGACCTTGTTGTCCAGCATGGAAATCGCGACAACTGACGGCTCATTAACAACAATACCCTTGCCCGGAAGGAAAACAAGGGTGTTCGCGGTCCCCAAATCAATTCCGATTTTTTTGATAAACATAAAAAAATAAATCCTAAATCCCAAGCACTAAATTCTAAACAATATCTAAACTCAAAATCCAAATAACTAAAACGTTTTGAATTTTGAATTTCGGTAATTTGAATTTGTTTAGGATTTCGATATTAGGATTTCGGATTTTTATTTTTGTATTCTTTTTATTTCAGCGCCTAATTTTCTCAAGCGCTCTTCAATTCTTTCATATCCTCTGTCTATCTGATAAATATTTTCAATCTTCGTTTTTCTTTTTGCTATGAGGCCGGCCAGAACCAGCGTGATTCCGGCGCGCAAATCCGGACTGGCGATTTTTTTTCCATGCAAATCGGTTGGACCGTTCACTGTCACGCGGTGCGGATCATTCATTGTGATGCGGGATCCCATTGTATTTAGTATATCGGTGAATATGAGACGTCCGTCGAAAATAGAATCGTGAATAAGACTCGATCCTTTGGCTTGCGTCATAAGAAGCGTAAACGGTGGCTGAAGGTCAGTCGCAAATCCGGGATACTCATGGGTACTCACGTTGATTGCTTTCAAACTCTTCGCGCCCCAGATAACGAGCTCATTTTTTTTCTCCTCAAATTTCACACCCGCTTTGGAAAGATTCACCAAAAACGCCCGGACATGATTGGGATTGCACTTTTTTATTTTTATTTTTCCGCCGCAAATCGCTCCGAGAATCGCAAAAGTTCCTGTTTCAATCCGGTCCGGAATAAGTTCCATCTTTCCTCCTCTTATTTTTCCGTTTCTCCCTATTCCCTTGATTCTTATTATTGGCGTTCCGGCTCCAGTTATTTTCGCGCCACACTTATTCAAAAAATCGGCGAGGGCGGGAATCTCCGGCTCCATCGCCGCGTTTTCCAAAATCGTTTCTCCTTCGGCCAGCACAGCCGCTATCATCATTGTCTCCGTTCCAGTAACGGTTATTTTCGGAAAAAATATTTTGGCTCCCGCGAGCTTTGCGGCGCTCATTCTGAAATGGCCGTCTTGCCATTTGATTTTTGCTCCGAATTTTTGAAAACCGTCCAAAAACATATCAATAGGCCGCCTTCCTATTACGCAACCACCGGGATGATACATTTCTACTTTGCCCGTCCGCGCCAGCATCGGCCCCGCCAAAATAATGGAAGCGCGAAGTTTTTTGGTCAAATTTTTATCCAGGCTGTTTTTCTGGATCGATTTCGCCTGAATTTCCACTTGATTGCTTCCTCTTGCGACCTTCACTCCTAAATTCTCGACCATTTCCAAAATCCGATTTGTGTCTTCTATAAAGGGAAAATTCGTGATGGTCCATTTTTCACGCGATAGAAGCGCCGCCGCCACGGCTTTCAGGGCCGCGTTCTTGGCGCCTCTCACTTCAATTTCCCCGTTCAATTTTTTCCCACCGATTATTTCAAAATAGGACATAACTCCAAGTTTTTTAGCATTGTCATTATAGGGGAAAGATAAAAGATAATCAAATGGTTACGAAATACGAATTTAGCGAACTACGAAAATTGACATGAGAATATCCTTTCTTAATCTACAGTTTCCGATGACTTTCGTATTTCGTTCAATTCATCGTTCGTAAAGATAACAAAAACCCGCCCTCGAAGACCTCGAGAAAACGGGTTTATTGTCAAAATTGCCAATTGGCAAAAAGTAAGGACAACTTACCTTTTTGTTTTAACACTTTTTTGTGTTTTTCACCCAAGTTTCACATTTAGGCGAAACGATTTATTTTTATTTTTACCCTGTTAAGTTTTGCGAATTTATTTTTTTTCGCAACTCATTAACGGAGTGAATTTTTTAAAGAACATTCTTTTTGTTTTTACGTCACATTTTTTTCTTGCCCCGCACAAATTTTGCTTCTGAATATTGGCCGCGGCGCCTCGAGCGAATAGCTCGACCCTCTTTCCCCCAGCGCCGTGCGTTGCTAGCATATGCAACTCGAAATTATTTTACTCCTGTTTTCGTCAGCAAAATTTGTGCGGGGTGCTTTAATGATTATCCCTCACCAGCTTAAATTGTCCGGTCTATCTCACAGCTTGTGACAATTGAATTTGGTGAGAGACAATGCCCAGGTTTTTTTGCACGGCAGCTTGGCCCGATTCCGCCGCGAAAAATTCTTTCGGCGAAAAAGAGGAGGCAAATTCCCGGACGATATCGAAATTTTCTTCGCGCTGAAAAAAGTTGAACAGATTTATCTCTTGAAATGATTTATTCCCCGCTTCATCCTCCACAACGAGAGGAATCGAGAGCCTGTCTTTTCTCACGGCGGCTCGAGCGCTTTTTACTGAATCAGCGAATACTTTTTCTTTGCCAACTTGAAAAACGCAATCGGGCTTGCCGGCGGACAAATTTACTACGATTTCATTTTCTGACTTTCCGGCGAGAAGCTGATACTTTATTTCGGGCTTGATGGTGTCAATTGAAAAAGATACTTCCGGGCTGGAAAACGACTCTTTCTCACGAACCGTAATCGAAGGCTGGACGCTCTCGACTTTCAAAACATGCTCTCCCTCCGCAAATTTTTTGGTGTCGGTTCTGAACCATCCCCCGCTGTCCGCCGCGGCATTTGCAATCAATTCTCCCTTGTCAAAAATACTTACGTTTGAACCGGATTTTGCCCGCCCAATTACCGCGAATTCTTTTCGTGATATTTTTTCTCCCGCTTGAGGACTGTTTATGACCGGGAAAACCGAAATCAAATTGCTTTTCTCTTCGATAGGCAGCTCGGGTATTCCTTTCTTTTTCCCCGATTCAATTTTTTCCGAAATATTTTTTGATACAGTTTGCTCCGGAGCGTTCTTGTCCCCCGATCCGAATATTTGTACGACGATAATTGTATTGTGGCCGTTTATCTCCCCTTCTTTCACCGCAACCCCGATATCTTTGTATTTTTCATTCACAATATTGGCGCGATGAGTCGGACTCGCAAGCCAAGCCCGATTTATCTTTTCCGCCGAAACAAAATCCATCGCCAAATTTTCGCCGGCATAGTTATAATCGTATTTTTCTTCTTCTATCCAGTGCCAAGGCGTCGTTCCTTCCGGTGAAGTGTGAGCGAAATAATTTTTCGCCGTCATATTCTCGGCTTTTGCCATCGCCGCTTTCGCCAGTTTCTCGTTTGGGGCCAGATCGCCAAGTCCTTTTTCTTTTCTGTCGGCATTGGCAAGCTCGATAACTCTTTGGGCCGTTATGTCAGAAGCGTGCGCAAAGCCAGTATCGAAAACAGGCAAATATGCTGCCGCAGCGGCAATAACAAAAATTGCCAGGTATTTAGCCGGATTATTTTTTGAGCTCACCCTATTCACATGACTTACCCGTTTCACCCGAGTTGGATAATCGAACATTCAGCTGCGAGCTCACCCAAGCCCCTTTAACTTTTTTTTACCGTAAATAAAAAAGCGATTTATTCACCTCCGGCGAAAAAATCACCCTTCTTGCCCCGTGAAATTGCCGCGAAGCGGCACTATTTCACTAGGGTGCAAATCTCCCGTCTTTGGATTTTACACTATTATTATAATTATATAACTAATTTTGCCTTTAGTCAACAAATAATTCTAAAAAAACGCGCAAAGGACTTGACAAGTTCAAACTAGTAATTTTTCAAAATCTTCTTGAACTCGTCCGCGTAGCGAAGAACTCTGTCCGAATACCAGGAATAGTTTTCCCAATTCCCCCCCGCCAGATACATCCCCGCCGCTTTCGCCCAAGCTTTTCGGTCTCCTGAAGTCACTCCTTCAACCGCCGCGAGCTTGAGTCCCATCGCCACCAAGGCGTCTCTGACATCCCAGGGATTGGCCGGGACTTCACCGGTCGTTTTTTCCACTTTGCTTTTATACCCCATCCAGGTCGAAGGCATAAACTGCGCCGGGCCCATCGCGCCTCCCCATCCTCCGCAACCGTCTTCCGAATCGCGGTTATAACAAGCCCGCCGCGAGACCGGAGTCATGTCCGGATCAATTCCGAGTTCTTTGCAAATTTTCTTGAACGTATCCCACTGCGCCGGATTCATGTCTGTTTTGTATCTTCCGCCTCCGACATTCGTTCCGAGCCCCGATTCGACCCGGAGCACTCCCAGCAGAAATTCCGGCGCGACGCTCGTTAGTCCTGAAGCATATTTCGCCCCGCGCACCGCTTCTTCAATGGCAATCGGCTCTCCCAGCGACTGGAGCATATTGAGTTCAGTCTGAAGCTTGCCCATTTTTTGCTCAAGTGCTTGTTTTTCGTTTTGTATCTGCGAAACCAGAATGTTTTTCATTTCTTTCTCCTGCTCCAGAACCTTTTCTTGGTCTTTCTGAACGAACCGCAAACTTTCTTTTTCAAACTTTTTCTCTTCCAATGCTTTCTTTTGGCTTTTCAGCTCGTCCCGAATTCCAACCAACTGACTGTGAACTTCCGCTATCTGTCCTTCAAATTTTTCCAGCCCTTCGACTTTTGAAAAATAATCCGAGAAACTCTGATTGCTGAAAACGATTTCCGTCGCAAAATCGTCCCCCCGCTCATAGAGCTCCTGCAAAAACTTCGTGAGCATCTCTTTTTTTGCTTTCACCTTTTTCTCCATCCCTTCAATCTCCAACTGTTTTTGGGAAATATCCAAGTCGAGTTGGTCAATGACCAGTTCCGTTTCCTGGATTTGGAGCTCAATCTTTTTGATATCAGTCTCGATAATTTCGATATCATTCGCAACTGACTGCTCTTTTTGGTTTTTTGCAAAAATATCTTGCTGGTATTTTTCAATTTGATTTCGTAAATTCTCAATTTTGTTTTTCAGCTCTTCTTTTTGAGCGCTATCTTGCGCGGCGAAGACAAAACTAGCGACAAAGAAGCCGAGAATAGCGGCTGCAATTCCTAGTTTTTTGTAATTTGAAAATTCGGGCTTGATTTGTAATTTTAAATTTGGCATTTGAAATTAAGATTATTATACACCAGGGCAACAAAAAACGCCCGACCTTGCTGACGGTCGGGCGTTTAAATTGCAAACATTATTCTTTTTTCTTCGCTTTCTCTTCTTTGCCTTCTTTAGTTTTACTCTCTTCGCTTTCGGGCTTGCCCGCCGGCTTGTCCGTCAAAGATTTATCGGTGGTGGAAGATTCATCGGAGGCGGGTTCTTCTTCCTTCACAACTCCTTCAACCTGCGTGACGTCTTCTTTCACTTCCGTGTCGAGTTCCGCCAGCTCTTCTTCGGAGCGCGGAGGTAAAACCATCGCCACGACTGTTTCCGGATCAACCAGAAGTTCAACCTTGTCCGAGACTTTGAGATCTTTCACGTATATATAATCTTCAAAAGTTTTCAGCGTGCTCACGTCCACGATAATCTTCGATGGCAAATCGCCAGGGAGGCACTTCGCGTCAATCTCATCCACGTTCTTCACTAAAACTCCGGCCAGTTCTTTCACTGCCGGTGATTCGCCGATAAATTCAACTTCAACGGTTGCCTCGATTTCTTCATCCATACGAACCTGATAAAAATCAATGTGAATGGGTTTGCCATACAAAATATCTTTTTGCACTTCTTTTATGAGAACATTGCGCTCGTCTTTTCCGTCAACGGAAACCTTGAAAATCGTGCTCTCCCCGACTTGGGGATAAACGCTCTGAAATATTTTTTTTCCGACCCACAAAGAAATATTATCGATATTTTTTCCATAGAGAACAGCCGGGATTTTCGTTTCATCCCTTTTTGATTTTTTTTCACGTTTTTCCGCGTTTAGCGTAATCGTCGAAGTCATTGCTTGAAAAAATAAAGCACCCCTTGAGAATATCAGAAAACCGCGAAATCGTCAATCTGCTTTCCCTGCGTTACCGGCTTTCTTTGTTTCTATGAATGTTCTGGACAATGCCCAAAATGGCCATCGTCGTAAAAAGAGAGCTTCCTCCATAACTCAAAAATGGGAGCGGAATTCCCGTCACCGGCATGACACCCACATTCATTCCGATGTTAATTGCCGCCTGCGCGAAGATTATCATCGCGAACGAACCCGCTAAAAGCTTTCCGAATCCGCTGCGGCTGTTTTGGGCGATCAAAATCATTCTCGTGATAATGACCGCAAACAAAATCAAAACAAAAAGCGCTCCGCCGAGACCTAGCTCTTCGGCAATAACGGCAAAAATGAAATCGGTATGCTTTTCCGGAAGAAAGTTGAGTTGGGACTGCGATCCGTGTCCCAGTCCTTTCCCCCAAATTCCTCCGGAACCGATTGCCACGGTCGACTGAATTACGTTGTAGCCCGCCCCGAGCGGATCGGAAAGAGGATTGAAAACTGTTTTTATTCTGTCTTTTTGGTAGTCTTTGAGCAAGAATCCCCAGCTGAAAAAACTTAAAATGATTCCGATCGCGATCAATATGAGAAGATGCTTTTTTTTCACCCCGCTCGCGAGAAGTACACTCGCCCACACGGCCAAGATTATTATCGCTGATCCAAGATCCGGCTGCAAAAAAATGAGGAGGAGAGAAACAGCCAACGGAACCATTGATATGAATACATGCCGAAACTCATGAATTGTCCTCGAGTGCAGAGAAAAGTACTTCGCCAAAACAATGGCAATGATTATCTTGAATGGCTCTACCGGCTGTATGTGGATCCCAGAAAAGCCGATCCAACCCGTTGTTCCGCGTATAACTCTCCCAAAAATCAAAACCAAAAAAAGCAAAAAAATCCCGATAAAAAAAAGAGCTGTGGAAAAGCCCTTGAGATTGCGATAATCAAAAAAAGAAAAAGCAAAGAGGACAAAAAGGCCGAAAACCGCATACATCACCTGCCGGAAGAAATGGTCCGTGTCTCGAGTCGTGTTTTTCCCATCATAACTGATTGGAT
Organism: Patescibacteria group bacterium; assembly: GCA_030018805.1. Taxonomy (GTDB): domain Bacteria; phylum Patescibacteriota; class Minisyncoccia; order Moranbacterales; family UBA11712; genus JASEHL01. Next base: position 3,198 of record JASEHL010000025.1, on the reverse strand, counting down.
AAAGAACAGCCAGACTCAAAGCGAGAAGCAATATGGCCGATATGAGAAGAATCCAATCGAATCTGAAAAGCTTAGTCATTGCAAATCCTCGACACCGTAGCTTTGATATTGCTCCGAAGAACCGAATTTTTTCATGAAGTTGTCGTTGCTGAAAACGTCGGCTTCCGGCTCAATTTCAATGTTTTCCAGGTCAATATCCTTCGGCAGCATGGTGTTCCAATTAAAAATTACTTCTCTTTCCTCGTTTGCCCGGATGTCATTGTTGTCCGTCTGATTTGTCGCGATCGGCAGACCTTTCAAATTTCTCAAAACAACTTTTGTCGCTATTTTCTTGAAATCAAAATTGCTGCGATTCTGAATCCTTGCCTTGAGTTGAACAGCGCCGTTTTCGCTTCCTGAAAAATTCAGCTCTTTTCCGAAAACCGCGATATCCGGTTCCTGGAACTCCAGAAATTTTTGCCAGCGAAATGATTCAATGCGGAAAAAAAAAGATTTTGGCTTTTCCGGAAGACTGATATTGAACGCGATCGCGTATTTGATCTCGGCGGGCAAAATGAAAGTCGATCCTGATTTTTTTTCCAAAATCTTTCCGTCCACCCCGAAAAAATCAAATGAGTAGTCAAGCTTGACTACTCCGAACAAAGCATTCGGGTTTTTTATTTTTGCCAGAGCGTCATATTTTCCCTGCCCGGCCGGAACAAGCGCTTTTTCCAAAACCTGGATGTTTTCAATTTCGGGAATTTTTTCGCATTTCGCGCAAGGACCCCCGCAGTCGACGCCTTCTTCGCCCTGATTGCGCTTGCCGTCGGCGCAGGTCGGCGGAGTGCGAAACAGCAAATACAGCCCGGCAGAAACGGAAGAAAATATGAGGATATAGATAAATATTATTATCAGCCTTTTTATTATACGCTGATTGTCGGTCATCTTTTTCTTTTGGCTAATAAGCGGTATTCCTATTCTACCCTACCTGCGAAACCTTGCAAGTGAACAAAATTGATATTAGTATAGGTTCATAAGCTTTCAGGCAACTTTATGAAAAAATCGCCAAGAATAGAAATTGTTCGTCACTCTCTCTCCCATGTTCTGGCCGCGGCCGTCTATGAAATGTTCCCGGACGCGAAATTCGGAATCGGTCCGGCCGTTGAAAATGGTTTTTATTATGACTTCGATCTTCCCCGGACTCTCATTCCGGAGGATTTGGAAATTATCGGGGAGAAAATGAGACGGATTATCAAGGAGAATCATAAGTTCGAGAGAGCAAATATTTCGATCGAAGAAGCTTTGAAAGATTTTAAAAAAGCCAAGCAACCCTACAGGGTTGAACTTATTAATGATATCAAAAAAGAAGCGCGGGGGAAGAACGATAAGAAAAAATCCTTGGGTTACATGTTGCAAGTTACATGTTACAGGATAGGAGGTTTCGTCGACCTCTGCTCCGGCCCCCATCTCGAATCAACCGGAGAAATAAATCCCGCGTCCATGAAACTCGCCAAAATTTCCGGCGCCTACTGGAAAGGTGACGAAAAAAATAAAATGCTTCAGCGGATATACGGCGTGGCCTTCGCGAGTGAAAAGGAACTCAAAAATTATCTCGCTATGATGGAAGAAGCCCGAATGAGGGATCATAAAAAACTGGGACGCGAACTGAATTTGTTTTCTTTCCATGCGGAATCCCCCGGTTCCGCTTTCTGGCACCCAAAAGGAATGACAATTTGGAATGAACTTGAACAATTTGGAAAGGGACTCCGGAAAAAATATGGCTTCCAGGAAATCCAAACTCCGATTTTGGCCAAAAATACTCTCTGGAAAAAATCAGGGCACTGGGATCATTTCAAGGAAAATATGTTTTCAGTGAAAGCTGACAATGAAACCTATTGCCTAAAACCAATGGATTGCCCGTTTAACATTTTGATTTATAAAGAGCAAACACGCTCATATCGGGAACTTCCGATTCGCTACACGGAAATCGGCCGCATTACGCGCAATGAAAAATCGGGCGAACTCAACGGGCTCTTGCGCGTGAGATACCTAACTCAAGACGACTCGCATATATTCTGCCTTCCGGATCAAGTTGAAAAAGAAATCGCGAGCCTTATAAGAATGGTAAAGGAGTACTATCCGTCATTCGAAATTGAGCCGAGGTTTTTTCTTTCCACACGACCGGACGACTTTATGGGAAAAAAATCCGAATGGGACAAGGCGGAAAAAAATCTCGCGAATGCTCTAAAGAAAGAAAAAATAAAGTATGAAGTAAAAGAAAAGGACGGCGCTTTTTACGGGCCTAAGATTGATATTGATATCAAAGACGCATTGGGAAGAAAATGGCAACTGGCAACAATCCAGCTTGATTTTCAAATGCCGCAGAGATTTTCCCTGGATTATATCGACGCAAGTGGCAAAAAAGCGGTGCCGGCCATGATTCACGCCGCTGTTTTCGGGTCTTTTGAGCGGTTTATTGGAATTTTGACCGAGCACTTTGCCGGCGCATTCCCCCTTTGGCTCTCACCCATCCAAGTCGAAGTGATTCCGGTTAGTGATAAATTCCAAAAATACGGGGATAAAATAAATTTATTGCTTTTGTCCACCGGAATCCGCTCTCAAATCCGCGAATCATCCGAGTCTCTTGGCAAAAGAATCCGTACCGCCCAGAACCAGAAAATCAATTATATGCTCATCGTCGGCGAAAAAGAAATGAAAGTAAAAACCGTCGCCGTCCGTGATCGGGAAAAAGGAGACTTGGGCGCGATGAAGATTGATAAATTTTTGGAGAAAATTAATGATGAAATAGTTAGCAAGAAGTAAGGAAATAGGTATATAGCAGTAAGAAAGGTGGTAGGCAATAAGTTTTAGGAGGAAATAATGCAAAACAAAATAATCAGTTACAAAGATCTGGATGTTTATCAAAGATCCTACAAATTATCAGTCATTGTATGTACGAAAGTAATTGTTAAATTGCCAGCCGATGAGAAATTTGACTTAACTGATCAAACTCGTAGATCAGCAAGAGCAATGCCACGACTAATCGCTGAAGGATTTGGCAAAAGACATCAAAAGAAAGGTTTCCAAAAATACTTGGATGATGCAATTGCTGAAAATAACGAGACCATAGTAAGTTTATGCCATATAAGAGACATTTATCCCAATATTACTCACCAGTCCACCAGCTAAAGCTGGTGGGTTGAGTCGGGACTAAAAGTC
>JASEHL010000024.1 GCA_030018805.1 Patescibacteria group bacterium | reverse complement strand
CTTAATTATTAGAAAATTGTTAAGTAGCTCTAGTCGTGTTCTATACTAACTCCTACCAGAATTATCGGGCCGGAAAAAGCGTATAAACATAGTACCGTGATTAGCGGTCTGCCTATGGAAAAATCAAATGCCAAATGGACAGATTGGGGAAGAACGTTTCTTCTCGTTGTTTTAGCCGCGATTTTATACTGCGCGGTTCAATCGGCTGGCTGGTTGGGAGGGCTCAACGTTCAGGACAAACAGTTGACCCTCGGAATTTCTTTTTTGGTCGGCGTGGCGGCGTCGTTTTCCTCGTGCCTCGCGGTGGTGGGGGGAATGGTCATTGCTTTTTCGGAAAAATATCACAGCAACGCGAGAGACGGTTTTTTTTCCGGAGCTGTCTGGCCGAATGTGAAATTTCATGTCGGAAGAATTCTCACATTTTTCGCGCTCGGCGGGATGCTGGGTCTGGCTGGCGGGAAAATAAATCTGAACGGCAATTTTATTTCTGTCTACACGATAATCATCGCGGTTGTCATGGGATGGTTGGGACTCAATATCCTTGGATTCGCGCCGTCTCTTTCCTCGCTGGGAATAAGAACTCCAAAATTTTTGGTGAGGTGTTGGGCAAGGCTTGAAAATTCAGACCACCAGGCAGTGCCTTATCTTCTCGGCGGGCTCACTTTTTTTCTTCCCTGCGGCTTCACCCAAAGCATGCAGATTTTCGCTCTCGCTTCAGGAAGTTTTTTGGCGGGAGCTTTGATAATGTCGGCATTCGCGCTGGGGACGATGCCCGTGCTTTTGGCGCTTGGCGCGAGCGTGTCCTGGGCAAGCGTCAAAAAACTTTCATTTTTCAACAAAGCGGCCGGGATTATAATCATCGCCTTTTCGATTTATACTTTTAGTTCCGGTCTCGCTCTCTGGGACAAAAAAAGCAACGCATCCGGAAATTTTTATGGTTCCAAACAACAAGAAACAAAAAAAGACAATACCGCCGGCGAAAAACAACCCGCGGCGGCTCAAAAGGTCGATATGAAAATCACAAGCCGGGGCTTCGAGCCAAGCGTTTTGAGAGTGAAAAACAACATTCCCGTTCAGTTCGTGATAAATGGCGATCAGACGACGGGGTGCACAAATAAAATTGTGATTCCTGATCTTGATATTGCAAAAGACATCAAAAAAGGGGAGAATATAATTGAATTCACTCCTAAAAAAATTGGCCCGGTCGCATATTCGTGCTGGATGGGGATGGTGCGCGGAAAAATCATTGTGGAATAATTTTTCCTCGAGTTAAAAATTAAAAGTGAAAAGTGTAAAATTTTGGTATCCCGCCAAAGACGGGATGATTATTTATATGAACCATAAAAAGATTGTATTAAAAATCTCCGGCATGTCTTGCGCTTCCTGCGCCGTCTCGAACGAAAAAGAACTTTTGAAAACAAAAGGCATTTTGAACGCAGTCGTGAATTTCGCCGTCAAAAAAGCTTATGTCGAATACGACGCGGATATTTTGAGCGAAGAGGATGTGAAGCAGGTGATACGCGATAATGGTTATCAAGTCGAAGAAAATGAGACACAAAATGCAGAATATGGCCGACACAGCGAAGGATTGCATGAGCATTTAAAGGTTCAACCTTTTCCTTCCAGCGAACAAGTCGCTGGAATTCCTCAAGGTCGAACCTTAATGGAGAACGGCGGGCATGAACACGGAGGTGAAGATATGAAGAAAAATTGGCAAACTTTCTTGTGGTCTGCGATTTTTAGTGTGCCATTGCTCATCGAGATGATCGTGAAGTTGAGATCGGGAAGATTGCTTCTGGGAATCGATCTTATGATGTGGCTGCATCTCGCGCTCGCGACTATTGTCGTCTTTTGGTTTGGCCGGCGGTTTCATCGGATGGCCCTTGTGCGGGCAAAAAAATTTCGGGCCAATATGGACACGCTGATTTCGCTTGGAACGCTGGCCGCCTATTTTTACAGTCTATGGGCCGTATTCAACGGGAAGGAGGGATATTTTGAAACCGCAGCAATTATCGTAACTTTGATACTTCTCGGAAAATATTTTGAAGCCAAAAGCACGGGCCAAGCCGGTGAAGCGATGCGGAAACTCTTGGAACTGGGGGTTAAAAAGGCGCGTGTTGTCCGCGAAGACGGCCGCGAGGAAGAAATAAATATATATGAAGTGAAAGTCGGGGATACGCTTCTCGTAAAACCCGGCGAAAGAATTCCGCTCGACGGGATTGTGCTGGAAGGCGAATCGGACGTTGACGAATCAATGCTCACGGGAGAATCGCTTCCGGTCGAGAAGAAAAAATATTCTTCGGTTTTCGGCGCGACCGTCAATCAGGACGGCGTGCTCAAAATAAAAGTGATGCGAGTGGGAGACCAGACGGTTCTCGCGCAGATTATCAAGACCGTTGAGGAAGCCCAGGGATCGAAAGCGCCCATTCAAAAGTTAGCTGATAAGATTTCGGGAATTTTTGTGCCGATCGTCATAGTTCTCGCCATCCTGACTTTTTCGGGTTGGTATTTATACTCGGCTGATTATACTCGAGCGATTATCAACGCGGTGGCAGTGCTCGTCATTGCTTGCCCGTGCGCCTTGGGGCTTGCGACGCCGGCGGCGATCATGGTGGGAACGGGAAAGGGAGCAAAGAGCGGAATACTTTTCAAGAGCGGGGAGAGTTTCGAGCGGGCAAAAGACATTTCAATGATAGTTTTTGACAAAACGGGAACGTTGACTTCGGGTAAACCTGAAGTTATATCAAAAATCAAAAATCAAAAATCAAAAATATCGGAAGAAAAATTAATTAAAATAGCCGGAAGTCTGGCGAAGTATTCGGAGCATCCGTTATCAAAGGCAATTTATAATCACGCGACCAACAAGAATATCAAACTAACGGAGCTTCAAAATTTCAAGGAAATACGAGGCAAGGGAGTTTCAGCGGTTTGCAAAGAGCACAAAACAAGATTATTGCTGGGAAACAAAAAATTGCTTGAAGAAAATAATATTGATACGAAATGGGCGGACGAGGTTATCCAAAACGAAAAGTACGGCGTCGGCACGCGGTTGTTTGTCGCTCATGGGAATGAATTGGCGGGAGCGATTATTGTCGCTGACGAATTGCGCAGCGAGGCCAAAGAAGTTATCAAAAAACTAAAGGATATGAAACTGAAGATCGCGATGATCACCGGAGACAACAAAAAAACGGCCGAATACATTGCCCGCGAATTGGGAATAGGAGATGTCTTGGCGGAAGTTCTGCCGTCTGCCAAAGCGGTTGAAATAAAACGTCTTCAGGAAAAAGGCGAGAAAGTCGTGTTCGTCGGTGACGGGATCAACGACGCGCCGAGTCTTGTGCAGGCCGACCTTGGAATCGCGATGGGTTCAGCCCAGGATATCGCCAAAGAAGCGGGACAAATTATTTTGGTGCAAAATAACCTTCGAAAAGTTCTGGAAGCGGTTGAGGTTTCAAAATTGACTTATAAAACTATCTGGCAGAATCTTTTCTGGGCTTTCGGTTACAATGTCGTTGCCATTCCTCTCGCGATGGCGGGCCTTCTCAATCCGATCATTGCCGCGGGAGCGATGGCCGCAAGTTCCGTTTCGGTGGTGCTGAACAGTCTCCGGATTTACCCCGCACCAAATCCCAGGCAACATTCCCAGGATAACAGCGATAGATAGTAGCTGTTCCTAAAGTTAAACTTAAGGAATACTTAATCGAAGATTGCTATTTCGAAAAAGTGAAAGTATTGAGGAGACTTCCATCCGGGCCGTGAGTTTCGACGGTGATTTCTTTGCCGTTCACTCGCGCGATTCCGAAGCGGCCCTGACCTTGATTTGAATATTCAGCGACGCCGGCTGATGGCAGGCCATGGTTGAACGAGTCGGTGCTTCCGAAAACGAATTGATGTACCGTTCCGATTTTCCGGTGGCTGACAATATGCTCGTGGCCGTTGAAAACGGCCGTCACATTATATTTTTCCAAAATTCGCCAAAGGCCGTTTCTTTCCGATGGGTGGACGTCAAGGCTTTCTGTCGCTTTGTCGCTCACGGGGTAAGCCGGCTCGTGGAAGACGATGAAAGTATTTTCTTTTTTATTTGCGGCAAGGTCTTGCTCGAGCCAATCGCGCTGTGTTGAATTTATTTCATGCGCGTCCGGTTTATTGCTATCGAGAAAAACGAAGTGGGAATTTTTGACGTCCAGAGAATAGGTCAACTCGGAAAATCCGCTCGGTCCATTGCTGGGGAAATTGAAGGTGTTTTGCCAGATTTGATCGCATTTGTCTTCGTTATCCACTCGGTCATGGTTTCCCTGAACGGCGTAGGTTTTTGAAACAAGCGCGCCGAGTGTATTTTTCCAATTCGCGTAGTCCCGCGCGTCCTCATTTTTTCCTTCACAGCCCCTTATGAGATCGCCTGTTTGGACAACAAGATCGGGATTAAATTTTGAAATGTTTGCTACCGCTTTTTGGAAATTCCCCCGCGCGTTTCCGGCGGTGAAATATTGCGTGTCGCCAATAATCGCGAAAGTGAAGTTATTGCCGCCGGAAGATGTTTGCGGAACCGGTTCGGCCGTTTTGCTTTTGTCATTTGCGAAAGGATTGGTGACAGCTTCTCCGATTTCTTCGGCTTTTTCTTCAGCATCTTTCAAGATATCCGCCAAAACGCCCCGAAAAGATTTGAGCTCGGGCGTCGCGCTTTGAACGGGTTGACCCGCGATTGTCGTTGTTTTTTGGGGAATCACAAAAAAATACACCAAGCCAGCGGGAATGGCAAAGATGATGATGAGAACCACGCCGATTGCAATTTTCTTTGCGGGCATAAGGCTATTATAGCAGTAATAAACAAAAAATATAGCCAAGTGAACTCCGCGCCACAAATTCGCTAAAGCCTGTTCAGAATAAATATAATTTAGACAAACTTGTAACGCGGGGCAAGAACCCGACTATGTTTTAGTACGCTAAATTGTGCGATTTTGTTTTTGCTTACGCTACGGTGTCGCTCTTCGAAAAAGCAAGATAAGGCATAAAAATAATCGGAATAAGAACGGCCAACACTCCCATCACCGCCGATTTCCCGAGCCTTTTGGCGATGTCAATCCAAATCACGAAGTTCAGCACGATTCCGACGATGTTGACAATCGGAACGAGCCAGAAAATCAGCCACCACATCGGACGGTTCGCGATTTGAAGCATCAAAATGAGATTCAAAATCGGAATCCAGGCAAACCAAGCGTTCGGAGTGTTTGTCCGGTTGGCAATCTTCATGAGGGAAATCGCCATAAGGACGTAAATGACGAGAATAAACAGCATTATGAACAAAAACATTCCGCCCGCGAACAAAGCCGCTCCGCCGGCAGCCGCCGGCATGTCGCTCGAGTATTGATAGTTGTACGTAGGATCCATAAGTCACCTCCTATCTAATTTAATATAAAATATCAAATATAAAATAGAAAAAATTTGGAAGTTTATTTTTGTGATTTATTTTAGTATACTATAAATCCGAAAAATCTGGAAATATGCCTGGCGGGAATTGCCTATTTCCCTAATTTCCCAAATAATATATAATGTGGGCAAGTCAATAACTTCTAATTCACCCCGTGAAACAATCCTGCTAAGCGGGATTACTGCGGAGCAGTGTTTCACAGGGTAAAAACAAAATGAAAAACGTCAAAATTGGGCTGGCCGAAAAAGTTGGAACGCCTTTTCTCGCGCTCCTCATTTCATTTTCGCTTGCCTCGCCGAATCTAGGCGGGCCGGCGGCTTGTCTTGGGGCGTCGAACGCTTCAAGTGGAGCCTCAACCAGCGCGGATGCGTCGCAAAACAATCTTTTGGTCGCGAAACCGGCTGTTGTCCAAGTGACGAACATCGTCACGGGAGAAATAATCATCCAAGCGGCGGCGGCCATGGAACTCAACACGCCGGCTCTTGCGGGGAAAAGCTATCCTTTCACGCTCGGCGCGACCGGATCGGGATTTTTCGTTTCACCGGACGGCTATCTGGTTACCAACGGGCACGTGGCCAATCCGGACGACCAGCTCACGGCCTATTACGCCCTCACGGACATGGCTCCGACCATTTTCAAAGACGCGGTGAGCACGGTGGCGGCGGCAACTCTCGGATACAATCCTCCGCCGACATTATTGAACAGGCCTATCAGCAGACTTTGCAGTCAACTTACGGGGGCGACGTTCAAAAATTGGCCGACGATCTCTATCAAGACTACCGGAGCGGCAAACTGAAAATCTACAACGTCAAGAAATCGAATTTCATCCAGCTCGGATACGCTTCCGGATCGCAAAAGAAAGTGGAGCAAATCGGAAAACCGGCGCGCCTCATTGATTCTCCCTATAAAGGCGAATTTGATTCCAATGATCTCGCGATTCTCAAGATCGAGGGAAGCAATTTCCCGACGGTGCAATTGGGAGACGCGCAGAACATCCAAATCGGAAAAGAAGTATACGCCATCGGCTATCCGGGAATCGTGCAGGAGCTGATGGGGCTTCTCACCGACGAAGGTTCGCAGCTTGAACCTTCGATGACCAAGGGAGTGATTTCAGCCAAGAAAAAACTGACTGACGGAACGGAAGCTTTCCAAACCGACGCGGCCATCACTCACGGAAATTCCGGCGGTCCGGCGGTGGACACGGGCGGAAAAGTGATCGGCGTCACCACCTGGAGCTTGGGTGACAACCCCGGCGGGGAAGGATTTAATTTCCTTGTTTCCTCCGAAGAAGTGAAGCGGCTTCTTTCTCGGAACAATGTGAAAACCGACCAGTTAAGCCTTTCAACTGTCGCTTGGGCCAAGGGGCTTGATCTTTTTGGTCAGAAAAAATATTCCGACGCCTTGAAAGAATTTGAAAAAGCGAAAAACTTGTATCCCGATAATCTTGACCTGCAAGGCTATATTACCAAATGCCAAGAAGCTATTGCCCGCGGGGAAGACAAATCTTCTTCGGGCTGGGGATGGATTATTCTTTTGGCTTTCGTAGTCGGCGGATTGATTTTGGTGGGAATTGTCGTTTTGGTAATTGTCCTTGTGGCGAAAAAAGGCGGGGGAGAAAAGAAAGAAGCACCTGTCCGCAATACTTCCCGTAGCGATGCAGGCGGAGAAAAAACAGTCGATAAGAAATAACGGATCTGAAAAAAACTAAAAATCCGAAAGGCCGAGTTGAAGTCCTCGGCCTTTTATTGATATAATTCTTGAAAAGACGCAAAAAAATGATTCAATTCAAAAAATTCAAAAAAATCAGATTGAATCCGTTTCAGAAAGTTGATTTCAAACTCAAAAGCGTCGAAATGGCCGTGCTGGTTTTGGTTTGCGTTGGGGTTTTTGGCGCGGCTTTTTTTGCCGGCGGGCGGGTTATGGGCGGCCATGACAAAAAAATCACTCAAATGTTCCGCGGCGAAAAAGTTCTTGCGGCCGAAGACCAAAAAGATGGAAACACCGCGGATTCCGAAGAAAATATTTCCCTCGAAGGAAAAAAAGCTTCTGAAGCGATGTCGGGCGCGGTCGGTTCAGTGAAGAGAAAACTGGCAAGACCCAAAAAGATCGCGCCAAAAATCATCAGCACCTTGCCGCCCCCCCGCGCCAAGACCAAGAAAGTCAATGGTCTTCGGGTTTGCGCCAAGAAAAATGATCACGGCCATGAGAGCCGCAACAGAAGCCAACCGCATATGGACCGGGAATGCTGTCCTGATCCGGACGAATGGCCCAATCCGCACTGCTATTACACGCCTCGGCAGCTTTCGCGGATGCGAAAACCGCCTCAATAAACTGCCCTGAACGTCTGATAATTTTTGAAATCGTTCGTGAATTTCGACTCGACTTTCGTAACCTCGGCGAAGCGTGGTCCGTGGAATTCGCACCAGTGCAAAAATTTCTCGAGATTTTCCCGATCTCCCTGAGCCTCGATATAGACGGTGTGGTCCCGTTCATTTCTGGCGAATCCGACCAAACGCAGCTCTCTGGCTTTTTGCATGGCTTCAAAACGGAATCCAACTCCCTGGACGTGGCCGTGAATTTTTATTTTGAGAAGTTTTCGGGCCATTTGTTTTCAAGTTTATCCCCTTTGAACGGGAATATTTTATTGTCTCTGATACAATCCGATCAATTCCGCCTGATCCAAAATATGTCCCTCCATTGCTTTTTCGACATCTTCCCTTTTTGAACTCGAGGGCAGATCAAGGTTCGTGTCCAGGGCATAAAGCTTGAAAAAGTAGCGGTGCGTTCCGGAAGGCGGGCAGGGGCTGACGTAGCCGTTGCTGTTCGAACTCGTGAGACCTTGAATCGCTCTTTCGGGGACGCTGTTTTCGGTAATTTGACTCGTCGAGGAAGAAATATTCCAGAGTGTCCAATGCGCAAACCCGCCGGCGACGGGCGCGTCCGGGTCGACGACAACAAGAACCAAACTTTTGGCGCTTTCAGGAACATCCGCGATTTCCAACGGCGGATTTATGTTTTCTCCGTCGCAGGAATACTTTTTCGGGATACTCTCGTTGTTTTGAAAGACCGGGCTGGTGATTTTCATGTTTTTTGATTGGTTATTGGTTAATACTTTGTTATTTTGAAATTTTCGCGCCCTATTTTCGGAAAGATAAAAAACGCTGCCAGCGGCGATTATTATTACAAAAGCCAGAAGTAATACTTTCATCTTTTGTTCATATTTTTAAAATTCTCATTTTGCCGCAAGATATGATATACTGCAAATATAATACAACAGAAACTGCTGAAAAAACACTTCCTTTAACGCAAAACAAAAATTTTTGTGAAATATTTTGAAATACAAAGCCCCGCACTGCAGATTTGCTGCCGCCTTTGGAATTTATCGCGCTTATCTCGCGCTAAGTTCTGGCAGACAGGCGCCGCGGAGTATTTTGTAGTACGGGGCAAGCAAAATGTTTGATCTAAAAGGGAAAATAACCATAATTTTTTTGATAATCGCGTTTTTGCTGGCAATCGTCTTTTTCTTTGTGCCGCTTTTGGGAAACGCTCTTGAGGATTTTGAGATGTCTCGGCTCAATCTGGCCGCGCTTCGGGAAAAAGAAGTCCAGGCCTCTGAAAAAAAATCCAATCCCCGCGCGAAAGGGGAGGACGCTGCCTGGTATGCCGTTGACAAGGAAACGGAAAACTTGAACGGCATTTTTTTGAAAGGAAGAAGCGTTCCGGCGGAAATTCACCGGCTCGCCCAAAAATCAAAAGAAAAAGCGGCCAAACAGTTTTTGGAAGATTATGGAGGCTATTTCGGCATTGATGACCCGGAAAAGGATTTGAAGCTCGTCAAAAAAAGCAAAGACAAGCAGGGGATCACCCATCTTCGCTACAATCAGGAATACGAAGGAGTGCCGGTTTTCGGAGGGCAAATGATCGTGCATCTCAAAAAAGATTTGTCTTCGGTTTCGGCCAACGCCGGCCTCGCCCCGGATGTTTCTCTCGACGTCGATCCGAGAATTTCAAAAGAAAAAGCCGAAAAAGAGGCGTCGGAAAAGTGGGAAGAAAAATTTGACGGTGAAAATCCGAAAATTTTGGACTCGAAGCTAGTCGTTTTTAGCGAAGAGCTCACTAAGAACGACCCGGAAGGGAAAGATAGCCTTGTTTGGCTCGTTGAAATTTTCGAAAGTCAGCCGCGAAGTCACGAATACTATTTCGTGGACGCTAAAAGCGGCAAAATTATTTTCCAAATCACGGGCATAAAAGAAATCAACCGACAGGTTTTTGATTGCAGCAATGGGGATTGGCCCTGCTACCTTGACGATTTGGTGGGTGGATACACTTACGGTCGCTCGGAAGGGCAGCCGGCCAGAGGCGCCAATCCGGCCCAGGGCGGAACGGACGTGGATGATTCCTACGACATGGCCGGCAGTATGCACAATTATCTCCAGAACGAATTTTCAAGAAACGGCGGAAACAACCAGGGCGGGATCGGCGACGGCTACTATACTGACGTTGCCAACACGGATGTTTATGATTATCTTGATGGAATTTGGGGAGGCTGTCCCAACGCTTTCTTCGACGGGTTTTCCGTGAATTTTTGCAAAGGACTGGTTTATGACGATGTTTTCGGCCACGAATACGGCCATGCCATTGTTGACTTTTCGGTGTCCGGGGGTCTCACCTATTCCTATGAATCCGGAGCGCTTCACGAAGCCTACGCGGATATTTTCGGCGAAACGCTTGAAAACGAACGCACCGGTTCAAGCGACTGGCTGGCAGGAGCGGATGTCAACATCAGCGGTTTCACGGGGCCTTTGCGGAGCATAAGAGACCCGGGGAGCCTCGGCGACCCGGCAAGATTTTATGACTCGAATTTTTATTGCGGGTCTTCAGATTACGGCGGAGTCCATTTGAACAGTCCGGTTGTTTCGCACGCGGCCTATCTTTTGACCGAGGGAGGCAGTTTCAACGGCTGCTCCGTTTCGGGCATCGGGCGCGACAAAATGGAAAGAATTTTCTATCGGGCTCTCACGTCATATTTCACATCATCCACCGATTTCAACGCGGCTTATTCCGCTCTCAACTTGGCCTGCGGCGACCTTTATGGTACGGGAAGCGGGGAATGCGTTAGCGTCCGGCAGGCGCTTCAAGCGGCGGAAATAAACCAGGGAGGGCGATGCAGCGGCGAAGCGCGAGCCACTCCGCTTTGCGGCGACACGACCCCGCCCCAAGTTTCGGAAGTGGCGGAAGATCAGACCTATGATCCCGGCGTGGCCATCGCTTTTGACGAAGGGACGGCTGTTCTCAACGGCGTTCCCGTTTCTTCGGGAACGGTGGTGAATGAACCGGGAGATTATACTTTGGTTGTCACCGACGCGGCCGGAAATTCGACCACGATTCATTTCACCATCCGGGGAAGTTCGGGTGATGGGGACGAAACGGGTCAGATCACCACCGATACGCCGGCGCTTGAATACCGCGGCAAAGGCCGGGCGACAAAAAGAATCAACATTGTTTTCCACGGCAGAAATCTCGACATCAAAAAAAGAAGCTGGGTGAGCGGCCGGCTGGGAGGAAAAAAAGTGAAAATAATGAAAGCGGAAAACCTGGGCGAAGATTTTCTGGTTTCATTTCAGCTCAAATACAAAAAAATGCCGCCCGGCACGTATTCTTTCGTCGCGAACTACAAGCTCAAAACAGGAAAGCGTTCCTGGGAAAAAGGAACGCTCACGGCGGAAAATATATTAACGATTTCGAATTGATTTTTCTTACCGGTATTTGTTTATCTCATCCCGAAGCTTCCTAGCTTCTTCGGCCGGATTTTCGGCGAAAATTATTCCTCGTGAAGAGTTGATGATCAAGCCTTTCTTTTCGGAATTCACGCCCGCGCGGACCGCCGCTTCAACGTCTCCGCCCTGCGCTCCAACCCCGGGCATAAGAAACGTCATATCCCCGACAATCTCGCGGATTTTTTTTGTCTCTTCGGGAACGGTCGCGCCGATCACAAGCAGACAATTATCATTTTCATTCCACTCGTCGCGTACTTTTTCAGCCACAATTTGCCATAGCGGTTTTCCGTCAGTCAAGAGGTCCTGAAGTTCACCCGCGCCCGGGTTGGATGTCCGGCAGAGGACAACGAGCCCCTTGTCTTTTCGGTCAAAAAAAGGCTGAAGGGATTCTTTTCCCATGTACGGGTGCAATGTCATCGCGTCGAAATTGAGCCAGTCGAGAATTTCTTTAACATAGCCATTGTTCGTGTTTCCAATATCTCCGCGCTTTGAATCGCAGACCCGGAAAATGTCGGGATATTTTTCCACCAGATAGTCCTGCGTCATTTTGAGTTCTTTCAGTCCCTGGTCGCCCCGCGCGTCATAGAAAGCGATGTTCGCTTTGAAAGCTGCGATATATTCGTGAGTCTGGTCAATGATCCACTTGTTGAACTCGAACTGCGGATTTTCTTGCTTTTTGAACTTTTCCGGAATTTTCGCGAAATCCGAATCGAGTCCGACGCAGGCGAGAGAATTCACCTTATCCACCCGCGCGTTGTATTTGTCGATAACTGGCATATGCCTGACATTAATAATTATTTACAATATCATATGTTGTATTACAGCGTAATACTTATTTCCCAAATCCATATTTCCCCGCCCAGTTCCAGGGGTCGGCGTACCATTCCTCGACGACTTTTTTTTCGCTCTCGGTAATTTTTTTCATCTCGACCGCTTGCTCGAAAATCGTCGGAAAATTGGTGAGGGCGTGCAATTTCACTTTTTCTTTTGCGAAATTTTCTTGGGATTCGGGAAATTCGTAACTGACGATGATGATGCAGTCATGGACGATTGCTCCTTCTTCGCGAAGAGCCTGGATTCCGGAAATACTGCTCGAGCCGGTAGAAACCAAATCTTCAACGAGCAATATTTTTTTCCCCTTCACATCGCTGCCTTCAACCCGTTTATTTTTTCCATAACCCTTTGATTCTTTGCGAACGAAAACGGACGGCTTTTGCAATCTATATCCCAATGTTGCACTATGCGGAATTCCTCCGACGGCGATACCAGCCAGAATGTCAAAATCAATTTTGTCCTCTTTGATTTTTTCCGCAAATCCCTCAATAACCAATTTGAACTGCTCCGGATTCGCTGGAAAAATCCGGTTATCCACATATAAAGGGCAAATCATGCCCATTTTGAAAGTGACGGGATTTTTTGGCCTAAACACTACGCCTCCGTCGATCTTAAGAAGCGCACGAGCGATTTCTTTTTGGTAATCCATTTTATTAGAAATTAGATATTAGGAATTAGAAATTTTATTGATTAGATGTCTTCGAACTTCGCCGTTCGGGGGATGAGTTTGATGGTCGGGACGCTCAAGGTGCTGATGACGAATTTGACGAGAATATTTGATACGACGATTTGCATGACAGTCGCCAGCGGAAGAACTCCCAAAAAAGCAATGAAACAGAAAATGAAGCTGTCGATAACCAAGCTGATTGAGTTGGAAGCAAAAACTGCCGGCGTATCGCCTATCTTTTTGTATACTACACTGAAGATTTCTGTGTCAATGAGCTCCGAAATGACTTGGGCCACGATGCTCGCGAGGACGATTCGGCCCACCGGCAATAGTATTCTTTCATACGCCTCCTGATATCCCCACGTCGGATCCGGCGTCATTTTTCCAACCAGCCAGAAGAGACCAAACATCACCGCGTTTAAGACTGCCGCGATAATGATCACTTGTCTTGCGTCTCGCTTCCCGTGCGTCTTGTGCACAAAATCGCGGAGCGTGAAAGTGAGCGGATAAATCACCGTTCCTCCGTCGATCGCAAGATTGAGATACGGCAAAAGAGCGATTTTCGTCGAAAGAATATTCGCGAAAAGTTGAAAAGATATGTAGAGAGAACTAGATAGAACAAATATATTTGCTTTTCGTTCATGTGAGAGTTTTTCCATTATTATTTTTCCAAAGCTTAGCTTTTGTCACTTCGGACCTGATCGCATTAATCCCAATCCGCCGCCGGAATACGCGCACCGCGGATTGGGCCATTCGTCCGGGTCGGGACAGCAATCTTCGTCCATGTGCTTGCCTTTCGTTTTGCTTTTGCGGGGCTTATCTTTTTTGTGGGCGCAAGAGGCGCCGGAAGTGTATCTCACTTTGGGAGCAGAGGTGGCTTTTTGGACGGCTTTTTTGGGAATTTGGGTGAAACTTTCCGCTTCCGCGAAATCGAGCGTCGAAACAACGTCGTAAAATTCGGGGAAAGTCCGCAAGATGTCGATTTTTTTCCTGTCTTCGAAAATATTTTTGTTTTCTTTCTGGCGGGGGATGATATTGAACGTATACCCGTTCTCCGTGAGGCTATAGAAAAAAGTTTCTTCCCAGCAGGGATTGTTTTCTTTGATGTTCACTTCTTTCGCCTGGTAGGCTTTTTCTCCCAAAGTAATGTCGTCAAAATCGAGGCAACTCTCGGCGACGACATCCTCGTTTTTCTTTTTCAAGTTGTCAGTTCCGACAGGACCGGGAAATCTTGCGGTACTGTAGACAAAAATGTCGAAGCCCTTTCCGCCATTTTCGCTCACTATTCCTTTTTCATCAAAGGAGATTTTCAGGAGAAAATTATCTTCTTTGCCGGAAAAACTTTCGCGCGGTGGCTGCCAGCTGTCGGGGTATTTGAGAAAAATATGAAATCTTTGGCTGCTGTACGTTTTCCAATCGGCAGTCGGATCAGGAGCTGGAGCGAGATTGGTCGTGAGGCCGGACAGCCGGCGCAGTTCGTCTTCGTAGGCCGAGTGGCGCTTTTGCTTTGCTTCTTCAAGATTTTTGAAGCGGGCAAATTCAGCCGCGAGAAACGACAAAGCGAAAGAAACTCCCGTGATGGCAACGATCATCGAAAGGGCGGTGATGCTGTGGCGGCTTCCGATGTAGCTCACAAGTTTGTTTACCCTGTTAAATCCTCGCCTCGCGAGATTTCCGCTTTCAGCGGATAATTTAACAGGGTGAATTTTTTTTCGCACCTCATTTATTTTTATATTGTTTATAATGTCTATAAACATTATAACAAAAAAACACTCGTTTGTTGAGCGAGTGTTTCATTTTTCTACTCAATCACCGTTCCGACTTTCTCCCCAAGAAGCGCTTTTTCGAGGGCGCCTTTTTTATAGGTGTTGAAAACGACAATTTTCAAACTGTTTCGCATGCAGAGCTCCACCGCCGCCTTATCCATCACTTTTATCCGGTCATTTTTGAAAGCCTCTTTGAAGGAAAGGGTGTCATATTTTTTCGCCTTTGAATTTTTCACCGGATCGTCGGAATAGACTCCGTCCACCTTGGTCGCTTTGAAAACAGCGTCGCATCCGAGCTCAAGCGCCCGCATGGCCGCGCCGGTGTCAGTGGTGATGAAAGGAAGTCCCGTCCCGCCACCCAAGACCACGATGCGTCCTTTTTCCATATGACGGATGGCTCTCTTTCGAATAAATGGTTCCGCAATTTGCTTCATTTCGATTGCTGTTTGGAGGCGGACGACCGCGCCTTTTTTCTCGAGTGCGTCCTGGAGGGCCATGGCGTTGAAAATGGTGGCGAGCATGCCCATGTAGTGCGCCGTCGCCTCATCCATGCCCCGCTTGCTTCCGGCCACTCCGCGAAAAATATTTCCTCCGCCGGTAACGATGGCGATCTGGACTCCCATTTTGTGCGCCGAAATGATTTCCGAGGCGAGATAAGAAATGAACTGGGGATCAATCCCGAATTCGCGTTTTCCCCGCATCGCCTCGCCGGAAAGCTTCAAAAGAATTCGCTTGTACTTGGGTTTCTTTTTCATAAAAAATTGATAAGATATTACCTTTATCTTTATAGCAAACTTTATAAAAAAAGGCTACCACATTGCACTTTAATCTTATTTACAACATTTATGTATTCCGGTGTCTGTTACAGTAAACTAGTCTACTGTAACAAAAAATCCTAACAAACTTTCGTTTCCCCTTAGCTCTCACTACAACTAATTGTAGTGAAATTATTTTCTGTATTTCCTCTCGTTTGTCCGGTATCCCGTATCTTCCGACCAGATGAAAAATATCTTTTTTTTGAACCCGCCTTTTTTGCGGGCGTTTTCTTTTTAGTCATTACACCCCCGCCAAAGGCGGTGGCTTGATGAGTGGGATCGCCTTAAAGGCGATAACT
>JASEHL010000023.1 GCA_030018805.1 Patescibacteria group bacterium | reverse complement strand
CAATCCGTAAACTTTAATTTGCCTCAGGAGTGCAATCGAGGGTGGACTTATACAGAAGTTTGATTTTCTTCTTCGGACGTGCTATAATGTAAAATAGTCAGGGAATAGACCCCACACCAATTCCAGCCGTGCTTTTTTGAAGAACGCAGCGAAAGCGCGAAGCGGCTTCGCCTTCGGACATGCTTGATTCAGAAATTAACTATAGAATTGGTACGGGGCAAGGCGGGTGAAGTCCCGCTTTTTGCGTTTTTATGCGAAAAATAAAAAATAAAATCAAGGGAATAAAGAAAAAAATAACAAAAAAGCCCGAAGAGACGGTTTTTGCGCTGCTGGTCGCCTTTGCGCTTGTTTTTGCGGGAATGTGCTTTGGGACCGTGAAGCGGGATATTCAGAGAGAAAATCCCGCCGCCAAAATGAAATCTCTTTCGCAATTTGAAAAGAGAGTTGGAGTAATGGTTTCTGATTCCCCGATGGAAAAAATGGCGCCCTATATTGCCAGGCAAAACGAGAAAACGGCGGCCTATCTTGTGGCGATTGCCAAAAAAGAAAGCGATTGGGGGAAATATTCGCCCAAGAAAAGAGGGAAAGAATGCTTCAATTATTGGGGATACAAAGGAAAGCGAAACCGAAACGCTGCCGGATACAGTTGTTTTGACTCGCCCGCTCAAGCCGTGAACATCGTCGGAAAAAGAATCAGTAATTTGATTGCTAAAAAAATAGACACTCCCCGCGAAATGGTTGTCTGGAAATGCGGAAGCGCCTGCACGGCTAGAAGCAACGCGGACGCGGCCAAGTGGGTGAGTGATGTTGATATGTATTACAAAAAAGTTTATAATTGAGACAGCTTCTTAAGACAGTTTTGCTTTTAATATAATTGATATACTAAAAATTAAAAATTTACCCTGTTAAATAATCCGCCTAAGGCGGATTCCCGCCCGCCTTGCCGGCGAGGCAGGCGAAGCGGGATTTAACGGGGCAAGCAAAAATGAAAAGGAGGAACAAAACGACAAAAGAAAAAAAATATGCTTCGGGAGATTCAAGGGGGGCGGTGCGATCAGACCGTCTGCTGGTTGCTGGACTGGCGGTTATTATCGTCGTGTCCACGGTAATAATCGGGAGTGTCCTGCATTCATGGAAGAAACAATGGATGGGCGGAAAAAAATGGTCGCGCGACACGAATGTCGAAAATTTGCAGGCGCAGGTTAACGCGCTCAAGAAGCAGGTCGGGGAACTGAAGATAAAAGAGGATAATCCGGCAACGCAAGGAAGCGAGGGTTCTTTGGCGGCCAATCAAACATCCAGCGCTTTTGAAAATGCCGTCAACCAAGAGGATTTTGCCAAAGCGGAAACGCTTCTCGCCGACAATGTCTATTATGTCATTGACGCGAGCGATTGCTGCGGGGATATTTCAAAAAAAGAAGCGGTTCAAAATTTCAAAAATTATATCAAAAGCGTAAAATCCTTTGATTTTGACCAGGAACAGCAGGTTGTGAAGCAAATGAAAGTGAATTTGGCGGAAACTTTCTCCAAATATACTATTGGAATTGCCGACAACAAAATGGTCTTGTCATATCAAGTCAATAAGCGGGGAAAAATCAACAACATCATGCTTTCCGCTTCGCATCTGATGTATGATCTGGAGTAGTTGGCGCCGAAAATGTTTGGCAGAGCAAAACATCCCGACGTACGTCGGGATGTTTTTGCATTGATTATGCTTTGGGGTGTAGTATGTATAATGTTGAATGTGTTATCGCGGCCATTATGCGCTTGATTCTTGTTATAGAGCAAAAAAACAGAATAAAACTCAATCTTGTTTCCGGTAAGAAGATTTTGGACAGCCTCGAATGGGAAGAAAACAATAATCTTTCCCGTCTTTTGCTCGCGAAAATCGGCGAAATTTTGCGCCGGAACAAAATTAGGCTTGACAAAATTTCAGGATATAAGATAATGAGTGATGTGCCGCAAAAATGGACAACTTGGCGGATTGCCAAGATTACGCTCGAGACATTGAAACTTGCCCGGTAGTAGTCCGCCCTGCTATTGAGAAGGCGAGTAAAATAAATCTGAGCTGATGCTGTTTTTAGTAGCGACAATCAACAGATCCTAGCGGCGGATCACTACCGGGCTTGTCAAACAAAAACCTCTGTGATAGAATAGAAATCACAATCTTTATGGCTTCAGGGGGATCAAGTCAAAAAGGAACAATTACTAAATAACTTTATATAAAACCACTTAGCCGAAACAACTGCTTCCCAGAAATTTTCGAAGCAGAATTTGGAGAGTGGAGTGTCTTTTATGTCGCAAGGGCCCAAAACTCTTGGGGTGAAAGAGTCTTTCAGCCCGCAGTCCTCTTTGAGTAAGAGGATATTTTTCAAGCGTCTTCCCATGGTTTCGCTTCCCAATCTTATTGAAGCGCAGACCACTTCTTATCAGTGGTTCATGAAGGAAGGTCTCAAAGAACTTCTCGATGAAGTCAATCCGGTCAAGGATTTTACCGGAAAAGATCTTGATCTCACTTTTGGGGAATATTATCTCGACGAACCGAAATACGACGAAAAAACTTCAAAAGCGAAGAATATTTCATACGAAGCGCCTCTTCGCTCGAAAGTAAAACTTCTCAACAAGCAGACCGGTGAGGTGAAAGAACAGGAAGTGTATCTGGGAGATATGCCTCTTATGACTGACCGGGGAACTTTCGTGATAAACGGGGTTGAAAGAGTGGTTGTGAGCCAACTCATCCGGAGTCCGGGCGTTTTCTTCACGATGGAATACCAAAAAGGACGGCGGCTTTTCGGCGCGAAAATTATTCCCAACCGGGGGGCATGGCTCGAGATGGAAACGGACTTCGATGGAGTTATCTGGGTGAAAATTGACCGGAAAAGAAAAGTAGCCATCACATCACTTCTGCGGGCTTTTGGTATTGCGGACAACAAAGAACTTATCAAAACTTTCGCCGATGTTAATACGGGAGAAATAAACTATATTGAAGCGACTATTGAAAAAGACGCGGCCAAAGACCAGGGCGAAGGATTTTTGGAAGTGTACAAAAGAATTCGTCCCGGCGATTTGGCGTCGGTTGAAAACGCCAAACAGATGATTGAAGCCATGTTTTTCAATTTCGACCGTTATGATTTCGGAAAAGTCGGCCGATATCGCCTGAACCAAAGACTTGAATTGGATTGTCCCAATGACGAAAAACACCGAGTTTTGCGGCCGGAAGATTTGAATTTGATTATCAAAGAGATCATTCTCCTCAACAACGATCCGATGGCCCAGCCGGATGATATTGACCATCTTGGAAATCGGCGCGTGCGTTGCGTGGGAGAACTCGTGCAAAACAAGTTTCGAGCGGGTTTGGCGCGTTTGGCGCGAAACATCAAAGACCGAATGAGCACCTGCGATTTGGCGACGGTTGTTCCGGGCCAGCTTATTAATTCCCGGCCCGTCGCGGCGGCGGTCAAAGAGTTTTTTGCCTCTTCGCAACTTTCCCAGTTCATGGACCAGGTCAATCCTTTGGCGGAACTTGAGCACAAAAGACGTCTTTCCGCCATGGGTCCCGGAGGACTCACTCGCGAAAGAGCCGGCTTTGAAGTTCGCGATGTTCATCAATCCCATTACGGTCGCATCTGTCCGGTACAAACTCCGGAAGGTCCCAATATCGGACTCGTGAACCATTTGGCCTGCTATGCGCGGATAAATGAATACGGATTCATCGAAACTCCTTATCGAAAAGTTGTTATTAAAAACGGCAAGCCGCACGTCACAAAAGAAATTGAATATCTCAACGCGACAGTCGAGGACCGAAAAGTAATCGCTCACGCGGACATCGAGCAGGACAAGGAAGAATATATACTCGGAGAAAAAGTGGAAGCGCGCGTCAAAGGCAAACCCTCCATGATTGATTCTGAAAAAGTTGAATATGTCGATGTCTCCGCGAAGCAGTGCATATCCGTCGCGACGGCGCTCATTCCTTTTTTGGAACACGACGACGCGCATCGGGCGCTGATGGGATCAAATATGCAGCGCCAGGCGGTTTCTTGCATTGTACCCCAGTCTCCGCTTGTCGGAACGGGACTCGAAGACAAGGCGGCGGCCGATTCCGGACAAGTGATTTTGGCCCAGGGAGACGGCGAAGTGACTGAAGTCGATGCGGATCATGTGAATGTGAAAACGGTAAATTCCGCCGGAAAAACGGAAAAGAAATTTTACGCCCTTCAAAGCTTTGAACGATCAAACGCTTTTACGTGCATGAATCAGATCCCAAGGGTGGCCAAAGGAGACAAAGTGAAGAAGGGCCAGCTTCTCGCGGACGGAGCTTCGACCGACAATGGGGAATTGGCTTTGGGACAGAATGTTTTGGTGGCGCTTATGCCTTGGGAAGGCGCCAACTTCGAGGACGCGATAATCATCTCCGAAAAACTTCTGCGGGACGACCGTTATACTTCCGTTCATATCGAAGATTTTTCGGTTGATATCCGCGACACCAAGCTCGGTCCGGAAATCGTTACCCGCGATATTCCAAACATTGGGGAAGAGCGCCTCAAAAATCTTGACGATACGGGAATAATCCACATCGGTGCGGAAGTTTCTTCGGGGGATATTTTGGTCGGAAAAATTTCTCCCAAAGGCGAGGGTGATTTGACGCCGGAAGAAAGGCTTCTGCGGGCCATTTTTGGGGAAAAATCGAAAGACGTGAAAGACACTTCCCTTTATCTTCCTCACGGCGAGCATGGCAAAGTGGTTGACATCAAAATATTTTCCCGCGAGCAGGGCGACAAACTTCCGGCCGGAGTCATTCAGCAGGTTCAAGTGAGCGTGGCCCAGTTGCGAAAAGTTTCCGTGGGAGACAAGCTTGCCGGACGCCACGGAAACAAGGGCGTCATTTCGAGAATTGCCGCGGTTGAAGATATGCCTTTTCTGCCTGACGGAACGGCGGTCGACGTGATCCTCAATCCTTTGGGGGTGGCTTCGCGCATGAATATCGGGCAGATTCTTGAAGCTCATTTGGGCTGGGCGGCAGCCAAGCTCGGATACAAAGTGGCGAGTCCCTCGCTAGCCGGAATCAGCGAAACTGTCATCAAGGAAGAGCTCAAAAAGGCTGGTCTTCCGGAAGACGGAAAACTCAGGCTGGTGAGCGGAAAATCGGGCGAATTTTTTGATGAAAAAACAATGGTTGGATATATGTATATCATGAAGCTGAACCATCTGGTCGAAGACAAAATTCATATGCGATCGATCGGGCCGTATTCCCTGATCACCCAGCAGCCGCTTGGCGGAAAAGCCCAATTCGGCGGCCAGCGTTTCGGGGAAATGGAAGTTTGGGCGCTGGAAGGATACGGAAGCGCCTATACTCTTCAGGAAATGCTCACCATCAAGTCGGACGATGTGATGGGGCGCTCCAAAGCTTATGAATCCATCATCAAAGGCGAGCAAATCAAAAATCCGAACGTCCCGGCCTCTTTCAATGTTTTGGTGAGCGAGCTCAAAGGCCTTTGTCTCAATGTTGAGCTCAATGAAGAAAAGAAAGCGGACGGGAAAAAAGAAGAAGACAAATCGCCCGAAGTCGAAAAGTAATTTTCAACCGTTGACAAAATATTTATGAATCATACTCCAACAACGCGCGTAAGTGATTTTGATTCCATCCGTCTGCGATTGGCAAGCCCTGACGATGTTTTGAATTGGTCGCACGGAGAAGTGACGAAGCCGGAAACCATCAATTATCGGACCCAGCGTTATGAACGGGATGGGCTTTTTTGCGAGAAAATTTTCGGGCCGGCGAAAGACTGGGAATGTTATTGCGGCAAATACAAAAAAATCCGCTACAAAGGAATCATTTGCGACAAGTGCGGAGTGGAAGTGACGCGTTCCATTGTCCGCCGGGAGCGGATGGGACACATCAAACTGGCCGTTCCCGTTTCGCATATTTGGTTTTTGCGCGGCGTGCCTTCAAAGATTGGTCTCGCTCTTAGCATGTCGGCTCAAGATCTCGAAAAAGTGGTGTATTTCGCGAGCTATGCCGTGGCGGAAGTGAACGAAGAAGCGAGAAGAGAAGCGATTCAAAGACTGGATTCCGAATTTAAGGGCAAACAAAAGAAAGCCAAGAGCGAAAACGAATCTCTTGAGGATTTCAAGGGTTCCTACCAGGCCAGCCGGGACGAGCTCAAAAGTCTCAAAAAGTTTCAAATTCTGTCCGAAGTCGAATATTTCAATCTCTCCATGAAATACGCTCATGTTTTTCGGGCCGGTATCGGAGCGGAAGCGATTCGGAATTTGCTTTCGGAAATGGATCTCGACAAAGAAATCGATCAAATAAAAAAAGATCTTCAAGACGACAAAAGCTCCGACAAGAAAAAACTTCTCAAAAGACTCAAATTGTTTCAGGGAATGAGGCAGTCGGGAATCCGTCCGGAATGGATGCTGCCGACAGTGATTCCGGTGATCCCGCCGGACCTTCGGCCGATGGTTCAACTTGACGGAGGAAGATTCGCGACTTCCGATCTCAATGATTTGTATCGAAGAATTATCAACCGCAACAACCGCCTCAAAAAACTTATTGAAATCGGAGCTCCGGAAGTGATTTCCCGAAACGAAAAAAGAATGCTTCAGGAAGCGGTGGACGCGCTTTTCGACAATTCGGCCAGGCGCGGGCAGACTTCAGTCGCCGCCTCGACCGGTCAGCGAAGAGCGCTTCGTTCCTTGGCGGATATGCTCAAAGGCAAACAAGGAAGATTCCGCCAGAATCTGCTCGGAAAACGGGTTGACTATTCCGGTCGGAGCGTGATCGTGGTCGGATCCCAACTCGGACTTCGCCAATGCGGCCTTCCCAAGAAAATGGCGCTAGAACTTTTCAAACCTTTCATTATCAACAAGCTGATCGAAAAAGAACACGCTCACAATGTCCGCAGCGCGGGGAAAATGGTTGAATTCGAAGCCGAAGAAGCCTATGAGATGCTCGATGAAATCATTGAGCATCACTATGTTCTCCTCAACCGCGCTCCGACCCTTCATCGCTTGAGTATCCAGGCTTTCCAGCCGGTGCTCATTGAAGGAAAAGCTATTCAGATTCATCCGATGGTCTGCGCCGCGTTCAACGCGGACTTCGACGGCGATCAGATGGCGGTGCATGTTCCTCTCACGGCTGAAGCGAGACGTGAAGCCAGCGACATAATGCTTTCTTCGAAAAATCTGTTGAAGCCCGCGAGCGGCGATCCGATCACAATTCCTTCCCAAGATATGGTGCTGGGATGCTATTATATGACGCATATTCTCAAAGGACTGAAAAGCGAAGGAAAAGTTTTTTCCGAAAAAGACGAAGTGATTATAGCTTTCAATTTCGGCGAGGCCGATCTTCGCGCCAGCGTAAAAGTGAAAATGGGCGAGGAGATTGTTGAAACTTCGCCGGGGAGAATACTTTTCAATGAAATTATTCCGGAAGAACTGGGATTCGTAAACCAGGAAATGGACAAAGGAAAACTGCGCGAGATCGTCGCTCGGTGCCTTGAGGCGGTCGGTTCGGAAAAAACGGCCAAGTTCGTCGACGCGCTCAAAAATCTTTCGTTTGGAATTGTCACCCGCTCCGGAATAAGCTGGGGGATGGACGATCTCAAAGTGCCCGCCCAAAAGGGCGAGATAATGAAAGACGCGGAAGAGAAAATAGAAGTGATTGACAAGCAATTCGAGGCCGGGCTGCTCACGGCGCAAGAAAGAAAAAGTCGGGTGATTGAAATATGGAACGAAGCCAAAAACAAAATCACCGAGGCTGTGCGTGAATCCTTGGACAAGGAAGGGCCGGTTTATTCAATGGTTTATTCGAAAGCCCGCGGCACCGAAGCGGTGGTTGTCCAGATGACGGGAATAAAAGGCTTGGTGGCTGGCCCGACCGGTGAAACTATCGAACTTCCGGTGAAATCGTCGTTCAAGGAAGGATTTAATGTTTTGGAATATTTCATATCGACGCACGGCGCGCGAAAAGGCATGGCCGATACGGCTCTTCGCACGGCGACTGCCGGTTATCTCACGCGCCGTCTTGTTGACGTGGCGCAGGACGTGGTTGTGCGCGAGGTCGACTGCAAAGACAAAGAAGGGGCGTATCTTTTCCGCGGGGATTCCGACGTGGTCGGCATCGGTTTCGCGTCAAGAGTGGGGGGGCGCATCTTGATTGAAGACTTGAAAGACCCGAAGAGCCAAAAAGTCATCGCCGAAAAAGGAGAAATTGTGACAAAAGAAAAAGCGGCCGAAATCGAGAAAAAAGGAATCGACAAAGTGAAAATCCGGTCGGTCGTCACCTGCAAATCACAACGCGGAATTTGCCAAAAATGCTACGGAATTGATTTGGGAAGAAGCGAAATGGTTCAAATCGGACAAGCCGTTGGCGTCGTTGCCGCGCAAGCCATCGGCGAGCCGGGAACCCAGCTGACAATGAGAACCTTCCACATCGGAGGCGTAGCCGGGACGGACATTACCCAGGGTCTTCCCCGAGTGGATGAAATTTTTGAAGCCCGTCCGCCAAAAGGCGAAGCGGCCGTTTCGGAAATTGACGGAAAAGTTTCAGAGATCAAGGAAACGGAAAAAGAGAAAACGATCTGGGTCGAACAGAAAGAGGGGAAGAAAAAAGAAACACGCGAATATGTCGTTCCGGCGGTGATGAGTCTCAATGTGAAAGAAGGGGAATTGGTCGCGCGCGGTCAAGTTTTGAGCGAAGGACACATCGATCTCAAGAAGCTTTTCAAAATCGAGGGACGCGAAGCCGTTCACCGCTACGTCATCAAAGAAGTGCAGGAAATCTACAGCGCGCAGGGAGAAGGAATCAATGACAAGCACATCGAAATTATCATTCGCCAGATGCTTTCGCGCGTTCGGATTCTTGACCCGGGCGACACGGATCTTCTGCCGGGCGATACAGTTGAGGAAGCGCAGTTTTTGGAGGCCAACGAAGGGGCCAAAAAAGTTGGCAAATCCGTCGCGACCGCGGAAAGATTGCTTCTTGGAATATCAAAAGTGGCGCTTTCGACAGAAAGCTTTCTCTCGGCCGCGTCTTTTCAGGAAACGGCCAAAGTTCTCATCAACGCGGCCGTTACCGGAAAAGAAGACAAGCTGCGGGGACTCAAGGAAAATGTCATCATCGGAAAACTCATTCCAGCCGGAACGGGGTTCAGAGGTAAGTAGCTGGTATATTGTATTTAGTATCTTGGATAAAGAAAAATTCCCTTTTGAAGGGAATTTTTCTTTTGGAGCGCTTGGTTTTGACAAAAAGACGATTATAACCTATATTTTTATTATCAAAAAAGCAAAGGGAGGGCGAGACATGAACGAATTTATGCTTTTTTTGGAAACAGAAGCCGTCGAATCTGTTTTCAAGAGGCTGGAGATGAACCCCGGGTTCGTTGATCTCGAGCTTCCCCGTCTAAAAGAGCAGAATCCTGCTTATTTCACATTCTTTGACCACTTCTCCCAGGATGGCAAAAATTGCCAGGCAGTCTTCTCCGCCGCTGTGCTAACTTATCTCTCTTTTGAGGAACAGCTTAAGCTTCTTCGGAAAAGAGGACGGACAAACTTAGCGGATCTGCCAAGAATAACCAACTCAGTTTTGGACTCTCTGGCGGAAGACATCGAGAGTGAAGACTCTTGGGGAAAAATTGTTCTTAAGTCCATGGCCGATCAAAACTCGCATTTCTTGGAGTTTGTCATTCGGTTTTCCTCAAGTACGAAGGATGCCGAGGCGGTAGCGCGTTGCTTTCTTTTCGCCTATGGCCTGATAAGTCTCCAGCTTGGCGAGAACAAGGAGACCCACTTTGCTGTTCCGCATACGTACCTTCAAAGATAATGCCAAGGCCCGGGCTGTTTACGCCCCGGGCCTTAAAAATAATCCCCGCCGAAATCCGCGGAGAGAGATTATTCATTTCTATAAATATAACATTCTCACATTCTCAAGAATGTTGGAATGTCATATCGGTAGAGTTTTTTTGGAATTACGTAGATAGTTACGTAACAAGATAAGTAACTAATTTATTCCCTCGCCGGAATTCGAGGCGAAAGTTTTTCGCTAAGGTTGAACCTTAGCGAGGCTCATCTCATCGACTTTTTCACGAATCCAATAAGTTTTTTGTGCAGAGTTTTTTCTGCCGCGATGATTCCCTGGTCGCCGAATTTCCAGGGTTTGCCTTTAATATTTGTCACTTTGTATCCAGCTTCGGAGAATAGTAACACGTTCGGAGCTATGTCCCAAATTCTTGGATTATAATTCACGTACCAATCAATCGATCCACGAGCGACATACATGCCATTCGCACCGGCGCTGCCAATCGTGATTGTCACCACTCTTTTTGCGCTGTCGACAAACATATCGAATAATTTTTTTGTTCTTTCATAAATACCGAACTCACGCCACCGACACTTTCGTGAAGCCGGTTGTTTTTTGACGCTCTGATTTTTTTGCCATTGACTGTTGCTCCGAATCCCCTTCGCGCGAAAGTCATTTCCTTATGCATGGGATCTAAATAGCGGACATTATCAGTTCCTTGTTTCGGAATACGGCGAGCATCGTGACAAAAATCGGAATACCGCGGGAAAAGTTCAATGTTCCGTCCAGCGGGTCAATAACCCAGATATATTCCGACCCATTTTTGTATTCCGCCGTTTCTTCCGAGATTATTCCGTGATCGGGAAAAGTTTTTTTGATGGCGATCAAAAGCAGCCTATTTGCGGCGAGGTCCGCTTCAGTAACCACATCCAAAGCGTGTCTTTTTGTATATTTCACCCCGACTTTTTTGAATTTTTTTCGCAAAATCTCTCCGGCTTTCGGCAAAGTCGTTTTGATGAATTTTTCAATCCTATTTTCAGTCTGTGTTTTCATGTTTTGCATTTTAGTTATTTTTCACATCCCCGCCGGAATTTGGGTGAGGGGTTTTTTCTAATATTTAATGTTAGGAACTTTTAATCCTCGGAATGACTAATGGAAGCACTATTCTTGAATTAATTTTAATTCCTTTTCTCTATAATAAACGGCATCACCAGAGACGCCAAAGAATTTCGCTAACCTTGCTTTCTTCCATATATCTCCATTGGGTATAGAATTCCATTTGCGAATAAACAAATCTCGCGGCATCAAAAAAGCTGCTGCAAATCTTTCGCAAAATCTTTCCTCGCCCCAGGCAGAATAAATATCTCCAGATGAAAAACCATATTTTAATCCCGAATTTCTGATGATATGAGCTATTTCATGACATAATGTATATCTCTGTCTATATCCCGGTTCTTTGGAGTTTATCCAAATCTGAAAAATATTCTTCTGAGGATCAAAAAACTCAAGCCCCGAACGCTTGAATTCACTTGATTCAGTATGAAAAATTTTCATTTTTATACCAAAATTTTCTTCCACCCATTTTATTAGAGAATATTCGGAAGGCATTGTTTCCTCTATGCTATCGTATATTGCTTTGGCAATATTTTCCGCGTGTAGATTTATTCGTTCGTACGATTTCATGTTCTCTTTACTAAATTATCAATTAAATCCTCGATCAGTCTCACATCCTTTTCGTTATCAATTTTATATTTTGACCGCAAGTACATTCTCAGAGGCGATGGCTCGTTTTGCTCGATAACATTCAGATTATCAAGTATCTCCTTAACTTTAATATCTAAACCTTGTGCAAGTCTTATTACTGAATTAAGGGAAATATTTTTTTTGTCAAAGCCCCCTCTCTCAATGCGAGATATGAAGGCCCTAGAAAGATCCGATCTTACAGATAGCTGATCTATTGTAAGAGATTTGCAATCCCTGTGTTTTTTTATGATTTTGCTTAGTTGCATAAGATATAAATTATTTTACTATAGTGAATATATTTTTGTCAAATAAAAAAGCCCTTGGCAGGCTGGTTTTTCAAAAAATAAAATACGATATTCAGAAAAAATTTCCAAATCCGGACTGGTTATTCCGTTTTATTCTCCATAATCATTGCGTCTCATCTTCGGGGAGCGAGAGCAGCGAGGATGAGCCCCGCCATATTCACCAAGATGAGCAGCCCCGTTACCAGAACTGCCGAAGCGATAGAGAAGGCTCCGTAGAGACCGTATCTGCCGTTTCGGTATTGGGCAGGAGAAATCTCTCGGTTTCTCATGACCGTGAAATTAGTGATTATTTCTCCCCCTAATTTCCGGGGCGCTTTATTTCCTTTTTAAGGTTGGTTTTGTCCCCCGCATGAAAAAACCAGGGGAGCCTGATAGTCTACAGTCCGGCAAATATCTTGTCAAATAGAAATATGGAAATTTGGGTTAAGTTCAGTTTACTGGAAATATCTGCCCTTATATGATAAAATGTTCAAGTAAAGCGAAGTTATGAAAATCACCCCCGGGCAAAAAAAGAATATCAACAAAATCGCCAAAAAACACGGGTTGGAGCTGGTTATGCTTTTTGGATCTTTTGCCAGTGGCGAAAACAGAAAAGACAGCGACTTGGATATCGCTGTTTTAGGAAAAAAAAACATAGGTCTTCAGAAAATACTGGCTATTAGCCGAGAATTGTCTTTTATCTTTGGAAAAGAAGTTGATCTTTCTGTCATGAATCATGCCAATCCCTTGCTTCTTCATCAAGTCGAACAAAACGCAATTTTGCTTTCAGGAAGGAATTCAAAGTTTTTTGAATTCAAACTGCGCGCTTTCCGGCGCTATCATGACTATGCGCCCTACTTTGAAATGGAAACGCGGCTGAATAGGGAGCTTATTGAACAATATGCCAGTCGATAAAAAGGTAATCACCAGAAAAATAACTTTTATCAATCGCGATCTCAAACTGCTCGCTGATTTGAGCCGGCTTACTCTTTCGGAATATCTCAAGAAGCCCGAATATGAAGCTTTAGCGGAAAGGTATTTGGAACGGATTATCGGGAGAATGATTGACATCAATTATCACATTCTGGCAAAAGCTGAAAAGCATTCGCCTCTGGATATGTATAACTCCTTTGTTGATATGGGCAAAAAAAGATATTTGAACAATCGACTAGCGGAAAGACTTGCCAATTCCGCCGGATTGCGAAATCGCCTGACGCACGAATACGACGAAATCGACGAGAGAAAAATATATAAAGCTATAAGATCTTGTCTTGAAGATGTGCCAAAATATCTATTGCGGATTGAGAAATTAATCAACAAGAAATCAAAACAGAAAAAATTATTGTAACCAAAATGGGCCGACGCAAAAAGAGAAAAGAAAAAAATGACGAAAGCGGGAATGGAAACTGGCGCAGGAGAAAGTCCGGCATCAGCCTCGACACCAAGCGCAGCATCATCGCGGTGCTTTTGATCGCGCTCGCGATTCTTTCCGTGTTCAGTCTTTTTGGGGGGGCGGGAGTGTTCGGAGGATATCTCAACAAACTGCTGGCGCTGGCTTTTGGCATCGGCCGGTTTTTGCTACCGGTTCTTTTGATCGCCGTCGGCTTTATGTATTTCCGGCGAGACTCGGACGCCTATTACGTCTTTGTCGCGGCTGGGTTCATTCTTTTCTACGCAGCCATTTTGGGAATAGTCCATATTTTCAATCCGCTGGCCGAAATGGTCGAGATTGCCAAGGCCGGGCAAGGCGGAGGATTTCTGGGCGCGGCGGCGGCCTATCCGATGCTCAAAATTTTTGGATTTTGGGCGGGGCTTGTTGTTTTGGCGGCTGTGGCTCTAGCTTCGCTTCTTCTGGCACTGAACGTTCCGCTTCGCGCGCTCCTGAAACCCGTTGAATGGATAAAGGAGAAGCGGGAAGAAGAGGAATCCGACCAAATCCCGACAAGCGTGTCGGGAATCGGGGCGGACGGGGAGAAACCTTCAACAGTGGCGAAAATCAGCGAAATTTTGAAAAGAAAACCGGAAAGGGCGGCGCCGGAAAGAAAAATGGTCGCTCCCGAGCGGCAAGCTTCAACGGCCGGCTGGAAATTTCCTCCGCTTGATCTTCTTGAAAAAACGACTGGAAAAGCAAAAGCCGGAGACATTGAAACAAACGCGAAGATAATCCAGGAAACCTTCAGAAATTTCGGAATCGAAGTTGAAATTGGAGACATCAGCGTCGGTCCTTCGGTTACGCAGTATTGCTTCAAGCCGGCGGCCGGAATCAAACTTTCAAAAATAACGGGTCTCAACAACAATCTGTCTTTGGCGCTCGCCGCGCATCCAATTCGAATTGAAGCGCCCATTCCCGGAAAATCCCTCATCGGAATTGAAGTGCCGAACAAAACTTCGACGCTGGTGCGTCTTCGGGACATCATCGAAAGCCCCGAATTCACCGAAAGAAAAACGAATCTCACTTTAGCGCTCGGGCAGGACGTCGCCGGAAACTATATTCTTGGAGACCTCTCCGAAATGCCGCACCTTATGATTGCCGGGGCGACCGGAACGGGGAAAAGCGTCTGCATCAACACGCTTATCACGTCGCTTCTCTACCAAAATTCGCCCGATGATTTGAAACTTATTCTCATTGATCCCAAACGGGTGGAGCTGACGGCCTTCAACGGTATCCCGCATCTTTTGACGCCGACGGTAGTTGACAATGGAAAAGTTGCCAATTCGCTCAAATGGGCGATTGGACAGATGGAAGCGCGCTACAAGCTTCTCCAGGGAGCGGGGTCGAGAGATATTTTCTCGTATAACAGCAAGATAAAAGAAGGACGGATGAAGAATATAATCGACGAAGAAACGGGGGAGATTATCGGCGAGGAAGAAGTGAAAAAAATGCCGTTTATTGTGATAATCATTGATGAACTGGCTGACATAATGGCTTCGCATTCAAAAGAAGTGGAAGCGGCGGTTGTGCGTCTTGCCCAAATGGCGCGGGCGGTCGGGATACATCTTATTGTTTCAACCCAGCGTCCGTCGGTCGAAGTTTTGACTGGGCTTATCAAAGCGAACATCACGACTCGCATCGCGTTCCAAGTGGCGACTCAAATTGATTCTCGGACCATTCTTGACATGGCCGGCGCGGAAAAACTTCTTGGAAACGGGGATATGCTTTATCTCTCCGCTCGTTCGCCCAAGCCCAAAAGAATCCAGGGAGTGTTTGTTTCTGAATCGGAGGTGAAGCGCGTCACAAAATCAATCAAATCCCAGCTCGATGAGGAAGTGGAATACAACGAAGAGGTGATTGCGCCCCAAAAAGTAAGTTTTGGCGGAAAAATGACCGGAGCGGGCGTTTTGGGCAGGGATGACGTAGGCGACGATTTGTATGAGGAAGCCAAGGACACGATTTTGAAAGCCGGAAAGGCTTCCGCTTCGCTTCTCCAGCGGCGTCTTCGGGTGGGCTATGCCCGGGCGGCGCGACTTCTTGATCTTCTGGAAGCGAACGGTATCATCGGGCCGGGCGACGGGTCAAAGCCGAGGGAAGTTTTGGTTGACGATGGCGTGAATCGGATGATGGGGCGGGGCGAAGTTGAATACGGAGACGATCTTGACGACCAAAAGTAAAGGGATTTCACCCCTCACCATTTTCGATAATATTATATTCGCGATCGAAAAAGTGATTTAAATATAAATTTTTTTCAAATCACAAAGTATCAGAAAAATGGTGAGGGGCAAGTTGGCAAATGTGAAAAAAGGGAGTATAGTACAGAAAAAACAAACACAAAAACTTAGAACAGGATTTTTGCCTGTTTTTATTGTGTTGAATAAGCTCAAAGCTAAAATCTCAAAGCGCAAAACCACAGCGTAAAACTCAAAATTAATGTCCCCCTCGGGGAATGGGAGAAATTCCCTCGCCTTTAGGCGAAGAC
>JASEHL010000022.1 GCA_030018805.1 Patescibacteria group bacterium | reverse complement strand
TAATTATTAGAAAATTGTTAAGTAGCTCTAGTCGTGTTCTATACTAACTCCAAAAAGTGTATCTAAAACGCATCGAACTTACCGGTTTCAAGTCATTCGCAACCAAAACAACTTTGGATTTTTTGCCGTCCTGCTCCTTTGTAGAGGTCGAACCTCTACGTTGTAGAGGTTCGACCTCTACTCGCAATTGCGGGATAACCGCCATCGTTGGTCCGAACGGGAGTGGAAAATCAAACGTGGCGGACGCT
The DNA here is from genome assembly GCA_030018805.1 of Patescibacteria group bacterium. Lineage (GTDB taxonomy): Bacteria > Patescibacteriota > Minisyncoccia > Moranbacterales > UBA11712 > JASEHL01. The sequence continues at coordinate 16,464 of JASEHL010000022.1, read as the reverse complement.
ATCAAATGGGCGATGGGCGAGCAATCGCTCAAAAGTATCAGGGGAAAAAAATCAGAAGATGTCATTTTTGCCGGCTCCGGAAAAAAAGCCCAGCTCGGTAGCGCGAAAGTGTCTCTTTTTTTCGACAATTCCGACAAGCGCATCCCGATTGAATTTGAAGAAGTGGTCGTAGCCCGAAAAATATTTCGCAGCGGAGAAAGCGAATATCTCATCAACAATTCAAAGGTGCGGCTCATCGACATTGCCGATCTTTTGGCGAAAGCTGGAGTGGGCCAAAGAAGTTATTGCATTATTAACCAGGGAATGGCCGATTCAGTTCTCAATGCTTCGCCCGTCGAGCGTCGCATAATTATTGAAGAAGCGGCGGGAGTGAAATCCTATCAGCTCAAAAAAGAACGTTCCGCGAGAAAACTCGAGTCAACCCGCCAAAATTTGACGCGAGCGGGAGACTTGATAAAAGAAATCGAACCTCATCTTCGGGTTTTGAAGCGCCAATCGGAAAAAGCCAAAAAAGGCGAGGATGTAACACGCGTTCTCAAAGAAAAACAAAAATTTTTCTATGGATCTTTGTGGCACGCTCTCCAAAAAGAAAAAGACCGGATTCTCTCGGACAAAGAAGAAACGAGCCGCGAAGAAATGAAAATCCAGCGCAGCATCGACGATTTGGAGATAAAAGTCAAAAAAGAATCGACAAGCGGATCCGAATTTGACGAAAAGCGCGCAACGCTCGAAAAAAAACGGGAAGAAATTTATGAAGAACTCAATGAGATTCGGCAAAAAGCGGCCATGATCGGAGCGAAAATAGAAATCGAGAAAGAAAAAGCGAAAAATATTGAGATTATTCGGGAAATCCCGGTAGATTTTCCGTATTTCAAGGATGAATTCAAAAAGTTCAGGAATGAATGCGAACGATTGGAAAAAGAATTGTTGAAAATCGAAGATTTAGCGGGGCTTCAAAGAATAAAAGAGGAATTCAGAAATCTTCGGAAGGAAGCAGATCGAATCTTCCGCGAGATTAGTGAAGGAAAAAAACCCGCCCGAGACGGAGAAGCGCAGAGAGAGCGGGAAAATATTATTGACTTGAAAGCGATCGGCGAGCTTGAAGAAAAAAGAAAAGCTGCAAGTCAAGAAACAGAAGAATTGAACCGAAAAATAGAAGAAAATCGGCGGGAAACAAACGAACTTATCAAAGCCGATCGGGAAACAAGGGAATACTTCTTCAAACTTGAAGCGGAGCTTCGCGAAAAACAGTACGAAATCGCGAAAGTGAGAGAAAAGCTGAATGAGGTCCGAGTGGAAATGGCAAAAATTGAAGTACGGGAAGAAGATCTTGCCAAAAGAATCCGGGAAGAATTGAATTTGGGAGATCCGAATCTTGTCGAAAAACCGGAAGGGTCCGAAGAACCGGTTGACATGGACGCGCTCGAACGGGAAATAAACCGGCTCAAAATCCAAGCCGAGCAAATCGGAGCCATCGACCCGATGATTATTGAAGAGTACGTTGAAACTCAAAAAAGATACGATTTTCTCACCAGCCAGTCGGAAGACTTGGAAAAATCGATGATTTCCCTTGCCGAAGTTATCAAGGAAATGGACGAAAAAATCAAAGAAGCTTTCGAAGAGACTTTCAAAAAAATAAACCATGAATTTTCGAAACATTTCAAAATTATTTTCGGAGGAGGAAGCGCGGAACTTGTGAAAAAGAAAATTGAGACAAGAAGAAACATTAGGGATGTTTCCGCGGAAAACGCAGAAAACGCGAATGAAGTCGGCGAAGAAGATGAAGAATCCGAAAAGGAGCAGTCGGAAGAAGTGGGAATCGAAATAAAAGCCTGTCCGCCGGGAAAAAGAATCACGAACCTCTCAATGCTGTCCGGCGGTGAACGGTCGCTCACGTCGCAGGCGCTTCTTTTTGCGATAATCTCGAACAGCCCTCCCCCGTTTGCCGTCCTTGACGAAGTGGAAGCGGCGCTCGATGAAGCCAATTCAAGGCGTTTCGGGAGAATACTCACCGAACTTTCGCACGAGACGCAATTTATTCTCATCACCCATAATCGCGAAACAATGCGCCAGGCCTCGATTCTTTATGGCGTGACAATGGACACCGACGGAGTTTCAAAAGTCCTTTCGGTAAAACTTGACCAAGTGGGAGAAAAGGGCGAAATAAGATAAGATATTGAATAGTAAACAGAAAATAGAAGAAATATTTGCAAATAACCATTTACGCAATAGCAATGAATATCAGGTTTCTATTCAAGGAGGTCAGGATCGATCAACGGACCAAAGATTATGTTTCGGAAAAAGTTGAAAAACTTGGGAAATTTTTCCGTTCTTTCAAAAAAGACGCCGAAGTTTTTGCCGAAGTGGAAATTGATTTGGACAAAAAGGGAAAATTTCGGGTGGAGGTGATGCTTGAGACGCCTTATCAGAAATATCGCGCCGAAGACACGACCGAATCCATCGAAGGTTCGATTGACAGCGTATATGAGGAATTAGAGAATCAAATAATGAAAGATCGCGAACGAATCCGGACTCTTCAGCGCCGCGGCGGCCGCTCGCTCAAGAAGAAAATGACACTTGATCAAAGTTCGCGATTCTAAGCTCTCCTAATCTCCGAGATTAGGAGGAGATTTTTTGGAAAAAATATGCGAACATTGAAATTCGCAAACGATCAATACTACCATATTTACAATCGCGGGACGGACAAGCGAAAAATATTTTCGGATGACCGTGATCATTTTCGATTTCTTTTGTCTCTCGATCTTTTGAATGACAATAAAGACGGCCTGATGATCGCTTGGAGAGATTTTAGAAAAAAACAATCCAAAGCCTCATTGCATGATTTCCTAATCTCCGAGATTAGGAAAAGGGAGTATCTAGTAGATATTGTGGCTTATTGTTTAAACCCGAATCATTATCATTTGATTTTGAAGCAACGCAAGGAGCAGGGCATACAAAGATTCATTCAAAAACTTGGTATAAGCTATACAAAATATTTCAATGAAAGAAATAGGCGGTCGGGAGTTTTATTTCAAGGAAAGGCCAAATCAGTTAATATAAAAACAACTGGAAAACTTTTATATCTTTCCGCGTATGTGAATTGCAACCCTGAAATTCACGGAATCGCGAAAGCGGAAAATTATGGGTGGTCGAGCTTTGCTCATTATATTGGAAAAAGAAGGGATAAATTATGTCGTCCAAAAGACGTCATGAGCCATTTCAAAAATAGGAAAGATTATTTTCAATATGCCATGGAAAATGCGACTGAAATGAAAATCCGCAAAAAAGAAGAAAAATTGTTATTAGAGTAGACGTTTCTAGTTTCCTAATCTCCGAGATTAGGAAACGAAGTACTCCTCCCCTAGATAATTTTATGCGTACTAAAGCTCCTAAAATAAGCATCGATATTTTAGTTATTAGGGATGACAAAATTCTTTTAGGTCTTCTTACGCCGAAGTGGAATTTTGAAGGCCGGAGAGTTTATGGTGTTCCGGGCAGGGAAATATATTTTGGAGAAAAAATTGGTGATACTATAAAAAGAAATATAAAAGAAGAATTTAATTGCAATGTAACAGAGTATAAAATAGTTTGCGTTAATGCGAATTATGCTCTTGAAAATCATTATATCGGCATTGGGATAACAGCGAAAATTGATGGCAATCCCCAAGTATTATTGCCTGAAGATTGGGAAAGCTGGGAGTGGTTTGATCGCAATCAAATTCCTAAAAACTTATTTCCAGCGACAAAGAATTTAGTTGAGTGTTATATTCAAAATAAGATTTGCATATCTGAATGATTTAAAATTCCTAATATCGGAGATTAGGAGAAGAAATATATGAGATATAAGGCATTATTGGTATTTCTGCTTTATCTGTTTTGTACCTTTTTCGCACGGGCACAGGATTTTTCCGGTGTGGAGAAAATTGCGAGTTTCGCTGGAGAGATAAAAATAAATTCCGACAGCACGATTGATGTCAAGGAAACTATCGCTTACGACTTTGGCGATCAGCAAAAGCACGGGATATTTCGGTTTATACCCGTGAAATATAAAGCCCGGGGCGGGAACTATAATCTGCGGATTTCGAATATAAAAGTCGCGGACGAGAATGGCGCGCCGTATAATTTCACGACTTCATATCCGGGAGACAATGTCGAAATAAAAATCGGCGACGCGGACAAATTCGTGAGCGGAACAAAGAATTACGTAATTAGTTACGTAATTCGCCGAGCCGTGAACTATTTTCCCGACCACGACGAATTATACTGGAATTTCACGGGCGACAAGCGGCAAATTCCGATTGAAAGTTCGTCGCTCAAAGTAATTTTGCCCGAAGCGGCGAAAGAAAATCTGCAGTATAAATGTTTTCAGGGGGTTTTTGGCAGCACAAATGAATGCGCGGCAAGCGTCAGCGAAAATATTATAGAATACAATTCAGGCGAAATACTTAATCCCGGTGAGGGGATGACAATTGTCGCCGGCTGGCCGAAAGGAATTACGCCAGAGCCGACAGTATTTCAAAAAATGCTTGATATCGCTCGCGATAATTGGACTTTGTTTGTGCCAATTATCGTTTTCGCGCTGATGTTTCGCCTTTGGAGCAAAAAGGGTCGCGACCCGAGAGGGCGGGGGACGATCATCGCTCAATACGAATCACCGGATCAGCTCGCGCCGGCGGAAATCGGAACAATGATTGACGGATCGGCGGACAATCAGGATGTTTCGGCGACGATTATTGATTTGGCCGTGCGCGGATTTTTGAAAATCAAAAGAATGGAGGAAAAAGGATTTTTGGGCATAAAAAGCACGGATTATACATTTATAAAACTGAAAGATGAAGAGCCGGAGCGGAATTTCGAAAAAGAAGTAATGAAAGGGATTTTCGACCCCGAAAAAGCTGACGCTAACGGGGCAAGCGGCGAGAAAGAAAAAAAATTAAGCGATCTCAAAAATAAATTCTATAAAACGCTTTCGGATGTGAAAGACTTGCTCTATAAAGGAGTTACGGAAAAAAGATATTATACTTCCAATCCAAATAATACTCGCATATTATGGATTGTGGCCGGGGTTATGAGCGGAGGCTTTCTGGCGGGAATTTTCGGTTCAATTCAAGGCGGCTGGGGGATTTTCAGCGGAATTGTTTCGGGAATTATAATTCTCGTCTTCGGATGGCTGATGCCGGCAGTGACCGCAAAAGGCGCCGAACTCAAGGAAAATATCCTCGGCTTCAAGGATTTTCTTTCCGTGACGGAAACGGACCGCCTCAAATTCCACAACGCGCCGGAAAAAAATCCCCAAATGTTCGAAAAGTTTTTGCCTCACGCGATGGTTCTTGGAGTGGAAAAAGAATGGGCCAAGCAATTCGAGGGAATGTACAACCAGCAGCCGGATTGGTATGAGGATTCGTCAGGCCGGATGTTTAGCGCTATAATATTGAGCAGTATAGTTTCTGATTTTTCAAGCACTGCGACAGCGGCGATGGCCAGCCAGCCGTCTTCGGCGGCCGGCGGAGGATCAGGCTTTTCCGGCGGCGGAGGAGGGGGAGGATTTGGAGGAGGCGGAGGAGGAAGTTGGTGAGACAAATCAAAAATCAAATATCAAAATGAAAAGTGACAATGAAAAGTTCAAAAATGAGTTCAAAAAAAGATTATATAATTTCGTTTTAAGGCTGATAAAGCTTATCAGGAAAGTTCCTAAAGATATTGTTTTTGAAATTATCATCAAGCAACTACTAAGAAGCGCGACCAGCGTTTTGGCAAATTACATAGAAGCAACTTCGGCGAGCTCAAGAAGGGATTTTATCAATTTTTTCACTCACTCTTTAAAATCTGCTAATGAATCAAAAGTCTGGCTGACTTTGTTGAGAGATCTTAAGGTTGGTAACCCGAACGAACTCAGCTGGCTAATAAATGAGCTAGTTGAGATTTCAAAGATTTTTGCAACCAGCATAATCACATTAAAAGGAAAAAAGAAATTTTGAATTTTAAACTGTCATTTTGATTTTTTATTTTTAATCTTTGATCTAATTCTTATGAAAATTATTAACCATCTCATCAAACTCAAAACCGCGACGACGCTGGATTTCATCGACATCACCGACAAAATAAAAAGAAAACTCAAGAAAGCGGGAATCAAGAGGGGCGTGATAAACATCCAAAGCCTTCACACGACAATGGCGGTGCTGGTTCAGGAAGCCGAGCCGCTTTTGATTTCGGATATCAAGAAAGTTTTGGACAAAGTTGCGCCGCGGACGACGAAGTATATGCATGACAATTTTGACATCCGGACGGTGAATATGAATCCCAATGAGCCGAAGAATGGACATTCTCATTGCAAAGCAACCTTTTTACCGACCAGCTGTTATCTGAATATCGTGAACAACAGTTTACAATTGGGAAAATGGCAAAGAATCTTCGCGGTCGAACTTGACAACGCGCGGCCGAGAAAGATCGCGCTGCAGATAATGGGAGAATGACAGGAAGTTAAAAATTCAAAGTGAAAAGTTCAAAATTTTGGAAATAATTTTACGGCGCTTGACATTTCCAAGTTTGTCGTATAAACTGATACGATATCAAAGTAGATAATATCTACAATCAATGAAATGAAAGGAGGAGTATATATGTGCGGGACGGGAGGCGGTTATTTTACAACATTGCCATATCGCTTCAAAGAGGACGAGCCCGAAAATCGCAACAAAACCCCATCGGGCCAAACCAGGGAAGAAGTGGAAAAGGAGCAACTAGACTTTCTAAAAAGATTGGCTAGTGCTCAACCTGAAGAGTCGATGAAGTAAGAATACAGGGGTTTTATGCGAGACGGACGGGACACACGAGGAGCGGGCTATCGTTCATGGATTCGTGAAGCCGGCTGTAGAATATTGATAACAGCTTGTCTGCGCGGTTCGCCAGTTTTTTTAAAACCCCAAGCGAGGGAACTCCCAAAGCTTTCATGCAATATGCCTGGGTACGGATTTCCGCCCCCACGCCAAATTTTGGTGCGGGGGTAAATTTTTGGCAAAATTGAAAAAAATATGTTAAAATGTTGGTAGTATAAATTGTTGCCGGTATTTCCGTAGAGGTCCGACCGCGGATAAAGAGGCGAGCGGACGGACCTCTACTTGTCGTCTATGTCCATTTCGAAGAAAATTTTCATTGCCATCGGCCTTTTTTTTATTTTTGTTGCGCTTGCCTTTTATGTTTTTAACCGGCAGGCCAGTTTTTCGCATGGGACGGGAAATACTCCGCAGACTTTTGAAATCAAAGAAGGGGAAGGAGTGAAGGAGATCGGAAAAAGGCTTGAGAAAAGTCAACTCGTGAAGAATGATTTTTATTTCAACTATTACATCTGGAAAACGGGAAGTCGTGGGAAAATTCAAGCGGGAAAATACGAACTTCGCGGTTCATTGACCATTCCGGAAATTGTGCAAGTTCTCTCAATGGGAGAAATAATCCCGAACGAAATAAAAGTAACTTTTCCGGAAGGCACGAACGCCAAGCAAATGTCCGATATTTTGAAGAACAAAGGATTCGACGGCGATGCATTTTTGCAAAAAGTGAAGGGCGGAGAGGGCGTGAAAATAGACTACGAATTTTTTGAAAGCAAGCCAAAGAAGGCAAACCTTGAAGGATTTTTGTTCCCCGACACCTATATTTTTTGGAGAGACGCGGGCTCGGAAAGTATCGTCAACCGGATGCTTCTCAATTTTGACGAAAAAATGACCCCTGAAATGCGCGAGGAAATCAAAAAACAGAAACGGACAATATATGAAATTATAACAATGGGAAGTATTCTTGAAAAAGAAGTGAAAACTCCCGAAGACATGAAAATCGCGAGCGGAATTTTTTGGGACCGAATCGAAGCCGGAATGCCGCTTCAGAGCTGCGCGACGATTGCCTATGTTCTCGGGAAAGAAAAAAAACAATATACATACGAAGACACGCGCGCTCCTTCGCCGTACAACACATATAGCAACAATGGTCTTCCGCCCGGGCCGATAACAAATCCCGGAATGAACTCCATCAGAGCGGCGATATATCCGGCAAAAACCGATTATAACTATTTCCTCACCGACCCCGAAACCGGAAAGACGATTTTCTCAAAGACGATTGAGGAGCATGAGCAAAACAAAACGAAATACGGGCTATAATTTCTCCTGACGCATTGTTTTGAGAGAGCGCTATTGACATGTTTTGCTTGTTCGAGTAATATATATTTCAGTCAACCAAATATCTTTTTCCGCAGAAATTGGGTTTATCCCGTTAAATTCGCCGCAGGCGACCATTTACAGGGACAAGTAAATCCCAACGAGGAAAAAACAGCGTCTCTTGCTGTTGTTTCTAAGCTCTGCGGGTTTGCAGAGTTTTTGAATTAAGAATCAGGAATTAGGAATTATGGAAGTTGGGATATTTGCTTTAATTATCCCATAATTCATAATTCATAATTCATAATTCTCCTTTATGTTATCCAGAGCGCAAAAAGAAGAATTAGTGAAAAAATTAACCGATCAGATAAAGGCCGGAAAAGTCATGGTTTTTTCCGATTATACCGGAACAACGGTCGCCAAAATAAAGGAACTTCGCGATGAGCTGCGGAAAACCGGCTCAAGTTATAAAATCACTAAGAAGAAATTGATTGAACTCGCTTTCAAAAATTCCGGAATTGAAGTGGATGTGAAAAATATGAGCGGACAAATCGGCGTCGCAATCGGCGAAGCCGACGAGGTTTCGGCGGCGAAGGTTTTGGCGAAGTTTTCCAGAGAAAACGAGAATTTCAAAATTTTGCAGGGTGTTTTGGAAAACAAAGTAATTTCCGTCGAAGAAGTGACGGCCCTCGCCAAACTGCCGTCTCATCAAGAGCTCCTCGCAAAATTGGTCGGCACAATCAACGCGCCGGTGTCGGGATTTGTGAATGTTTTGGCGGGGAATATTCGAGGATTGGTAACGGTATTGAAAGGAATTGCAACCAGTAAATAATTTATGAAAATTCGCGATAATTTGCATAAATAATAATTTTAAATTTATGACAGAAGTAAAAAAAGAAGAGAAAGCAACTGAAGAAAAAGCGGTCGAGGTTCCCGAAAAATTCAAATCTCTCGTCGGAGAGATTGAAAAAATGTCCGTTCTGGAGCTTTCCGAGCTCGTGAAAGTTCTCGAAGAAAAATTTGGAGTGAGCGCGGCGGCGCCAATGATGATTAGCGGTCCCGCCAACGGCGGGACGGGTGCAGGTGAAGCTGGCGAGGCGGCCGAAGAAAAAAGCGAGTTCGACATTGAACTGGTTGCGGCCGGCGGCGCGAAAATCAACGTGATCAAGGTCGTCCGCGAAATAACCGGAAAAGGCCTGAAAGACGCCAAGGACCTGGTTGACGCGGCCCCGAAGGTGATCAAGGAAAAAGCTCCCAAAGCCGAAGCGGAAGAAATTAAGAAGAGGCTGGAAGAGGCCGGAGCGACGGTGAATTTGAAGTAGATTTTGGAAAATAACAAAAAGAAAAAAGGCGGGAGCTCTCCCGCCTTTTGAATTGGATAAAATAACTAAAATTTATCTCATTCTATAAATAATTTGAGAAGCTGATTATTTTTCAAAAGATAAACTGTTTTGTTTTTTTCGTCCACGACGAAATCCTTGACGTCCAAAATCGATTCGCTGAAATATTGGGCAATAATTTTTCCGTCCTTCGAATATTTGATCACGCGGCGGTTTTTGCTGTCGAGGATCCAGACGAATTCCATATCAGGCTCCGAAAATATCCTGTCAATTGAAAGCGGAGTTCGAGGAGCTTCAAAATTCACTTTCTCGTCTTTTTTCCCTTGAATATAAGCCGTGATTTTGCCGCTTTCGGCAAGATAAAGGTCGTCGTTTACGGCGATGCTTTTCGCGTCTTTGAGATCCGTTGCGGAGCGCAGCCAGCTTTGCCCTTCGCCAAATCCTCCCTCGGCGCGGGGATAGCGATATATTTGATTGTTGGCCGTGTCGAGAACATAAAGATAGGTCAGATAGCTTCGGATATCCCGCGATTTGAGATTTCCGGGAAGTGAAATGCCGTTTTCCTGAAAATTTTTATTGACGGAAGTGAAGGATATCACTTTTCTGTCACCCGTCAGAAGAAAAAGTGTTTTGAGATGAGGCATGGCGGAGAGCAACTCAAAGTTTCCAACCGGAAGGTCGCTTTTTATTTCCTCAACGATTTTTGTTTCAAGGTTGATTCTTGCCACGCTCTTGTCTTTTCCGGAAACGGCGTAAAGAAAGTTTTCAAGCAGCGCGATTCTCGCTTCCTCTTGAGCGAAATCGGAGAATTCCTCCATATTTTCGATTTTTCTCGCCTCGATATCGTCAATCGGGAGAGCGGGTTGAGTTTCAACCGGAGCATTTTCCGGCTGGGGAGCCGGCTCGGCGGTTTTTTTGATTCTCGATGAAACAAAAAATGCGACAATCGCAATCGCCAAAATACCTCCGAAAATTTTCAAATAGAAATTTTTTCTTTCCGGCGCCAGCGCCTGAAACATGTTTTTTGCTCCTGTCAGGCTTTCGCCGATTTTTCTTCCCGAACGCAAAAAGGCCGAAACCGGTTTTTTGAAAACAGTGCGGGATAAATCTTTTTGCCGTTCGCCTTTGAGAAATGTTATCAGTTTCAACAAAAAAAGCTTTGTCGCGTCGGTTGCGCGGGCAAAAATATTTTTCGAAAACACGGTGAATTTTCGCCAAGATGATTCTCGAACTTCATCTTCGGAGACGCTTAGGCGCTCTGAAACCGGCGGATATTTTTTTTCAGGAAAACTGGCAAAAGCGTCAATTTTTTTGGCTTGCTCCGCGTTTTCCGTCGCGGAATCGCTAAATTTCGGAGTCTCTCTTTTTTCGACAACAGGAGCTTCGGGCGCGGCGCGCGATATTTCCGTTTCTTCAACAAGGTCGATCACAATTGCCCCAGCAAGCTCCGCATTGGCCTGAAGCGACATTTCAAGGAATCCGGGAAATTCTTCGCGGGAGAAATGGGAAGCGTTTTGACGAAGCTCTTCTCTCGAGAATACATCGGAAAGGTCGCGGGTCGCGAAAACAAGCTTGTCGCCGTTTTCCAGCTTGCCGCTTGAAATATTGGAAAAAGTTTTAAGCGGATGCGGCTGCTCACCTTTTTCTTCCGCGAGGTCCTGTCCGATATCAACTATTTGTCCATCCCGAAGAAGATGCACGGAAACACCTCCGAGGCATGCGAAATGCAGATTGTTTCGCGCAAGAGCGCCGCTGGCGAAGCTTATTTTTCCCGACCAGCCAAGCGAGCCATGACGGGCGAGTTCCGCGAGAGCGAGATTCGCTTTCCGCAGACTGACTTCAAAACTTTCTTCAGCCGACCGTTGGGGCTTTCCGAAATATTCTTTTTTCATCACGGAAACGAGCAGATTCGCGACATAGGAAGAGCCTTCGGATCGGTCATCAATTTTTATGATACCGAAAATTGTTCCGAGATTTTTTTCTTCGACATTATCCGCCCCAAAGACGAAAACAACTCCAAAAGGCGAGAGTTCCTGTTTGGAGCAAACGTAAATATCCCTAAAGATCCCTTTGGGCCAGCCGTTTTTCCGTTTTTTGGGGTTTTGAGCCATATTCAGTCTTTGGGGACATTATAGGCAAAAAGAAAAAAATTATCAATTTTTTGGAAAAAAACGGATCAGAATATCAAAGCGCTGTTTTTTGTATATCCAAATTACGCAAGTCGAAAATTTTTCCAATTGTGAGATAATTGGACATTTTTTGCCAAAAAGATTATACTTGAAGCGGTTTATTTGCTTTTAGGAGTAATTATTTCAATCATATGACAGAGATATTTTCCCAGCTTTTTGATTCTCGCGCCAAAGCGCGGCTGATCAAATTCTTCATGCTCAACGACAAGCATGAGTTTTCATTCTCGGAAGTGGTGCAAAAAAACAAAATGAGCGCGGCGCATATCAATCGGGAATTGGCGAGATTCGAAAAAATGAAAATGATTTCCGGGCGAGTGAGGAAAGGGAGAAGGTATTTTCACACCAACCGGGACTTCATTTTTTATCCGGAACTCAAAAGTCTTGTTATCAAGTCAAACACAATGCCCGAATGCCGGAGCTTGAGTCGGATAAAAAACCTCGGAAGAGTGAAGCTGGCCCTGATATCGGGAGTGTTCCTCAATCATCCGAAAGGGCGGGCCGACCTTCTCATTGTCGGCGACGAATTGAGCAAGGCCAAGCTCAAGCATCTCCTGGAAACCATGGAAGCCGAAGTTGGAAAAGAAATCAACTATTCTTTGATGAATTCCGAAGAATTCAAGTATCGGACCGATATGCTCGACAAATTCATTATGGAATTTTTGGAAGGGCCGTACGAGGAAATTGTCTGCAAAGTGCCAAATCTGAAGGAAATAGCGAATAGAAGGAAGTAGAAAGAGTTTATATATCAGCCGCTTTTATTTCTATGTCTTTGACTGCCGTATTATTAATTGTTTTGGTATTTATCGTCCTGGCTCTGGCTGGGTTTGTTTTATCTCTGCGCCGAAAACTTGAAGGAAAGGATGAAAAAAAAGAGCAGGAGCTCGATCGCAAAAACGCGGAAATGGTCTCAAATATCAGCAATCAAATCCAGATTCTTTCGAGCAGCATTGGCACAATTCAGAAAAGCGTCGACCAGAGATTAGGAGAACATTCAGTAAGCGTGGATAGGGTTCATCGTTCGTTCACGGACGTGAAGACGCATCTGGTATCTCTTCATGAGGAAACAAAAAAGTTACACGATGTTGGGAAAGACATCGCGTCGCTCCAAGAAGTATTGAAAACTCCAAAAATGAGGGGAGGACTGGGGGAATTCTTTCTTGAAAATATGCTAAAACAGGTGTTGAGCAAAAACCAATATGAGTTGCAATATTCATTCAAGAGCGGCGATACAGTGGATGCGATCGTAAAATTAGATAAGGAAATTATACCTGTTGATTCCAAATTCCCTCTGGAAAATTTCAAGAAAACGATCGAAGTTGATGACGAGGACGAGAAAAAGATGTTCGCGAAACAATTTTTGATAGATGTCAGAAAACACATTGACTCAATATCCAAAAAATATATTTTGCCGGGAGAAGGGACCACCGACTTTGCTTTTATGTATATTCCGGCGGAAAACGTCTATCATCAAATAATAAGCCATAATTTCGGAGATTTTTACGCGTACGCGACAAGAAAAAAGGTGTTTCCAGTGTCTCCCAGCACTTTTTATGTCTATCTCGTGACTATCATGAGGGGGATCAGGCGGCATCAAATCGCAAAAAACATAAATAAAATCCTTCAGGAAATTGGTAGAATAGAAAATGATTTCAAGAAGATCAGAGATGATTTTTTGACGCTGGGGAGTCATTTGAAAAATGCTCATAGCAAATATATCGATACGGACAAGAGAATGGACAGATACGAAATGCGTCTTGAAAAAACAAGGGTAATCGAGCTAGAGGAAGAAGAACACGAAAAGCTAACCAGCGGACAAAGCAATGAACAGGAATTGGAAAAGTAAACTTAGGGAAAAAGCGCAAAGATTTTTCTGGCACGGATATTGGACGGATCCGACGGTGTTTTTTTCTTTTGTCCCCGCAGTTATTCTCAACGTGATAATGTGGCTCGCGGTGTGGCGAATTGTTCAGCCGACGGACCAGCCATTGATTTTGCACTACAATGTCTATTTCGGAATCGACGCCATCGGGGATTGGCGCAATATTTATCTTATGCCCGCTCTCGCTCTCGCGCTTCTCATCGCGAACGCCGTTCTTTCAAGATTTTTCTACTACAAAGAAAGACTGGCTTCCTATCTTTTCGCGCTGATGGCGCTCGTCGTTCAGCTTCTGATGGCGGTGGGTCTGGCGAGCGTAATAATGATTAATTTTTAGTTCAAAGTTTAAAGTGAAAAGTTAAAAATTCAGGTATCCCGCGAAGCGGGATGATTATTTTATAAATAGTGAGCGAAGCGAACACCAAAGTTTTTCATTTTCCACTTTTAGTTTTTAATTAAAATGTTTTCCTATCCCGATCCTCGCGCAACTGACCCCCGTCAACATCGCCTCCAGCGGATTCTGGAAATGATTCCCGGAATTCTCACCTGGTTTACTCTCATCGGCATGTTTGTTTTTTCTTTCTGGCTGCCTGTCTGGGTGGCGGTTTTTATAATTGCTTTTGACATATACTGGTTATTCCGCACAATCTACATAGCCATATATTCAATTGCCGCTTTTCGCAAGATGCAGCTTCACAAAGGAATCGACTGGATGAACGCATGTCTCAAAACCGAAAACATCGAAAAATTTTTGAGCGATGTTTCAAACGAATGCAAGGAAGCGAAAAAAGAATACCTCAACAAATACTGGCGTTTCTTTTCCAGGGAGAAAAGAAAAATCAAGAAAAAACTTCGCATTTTGAAAGAGTTGAAAAAAGAAATTCGGGAAGTTTCAAGGCGCGACATGTTGAAATTCATGAAGTGGAAGGATGTCTATCACGTCGTTTTGCTCCCCACCGCCAATGAAGGGGCGGAAATCATCGAACCGGCCATTCAAGCGTTGGCGGATTCTGAATATCCCAACGAAAAATTCATCATTCTTCTCGCGACCGAAGAAAGGGAAGACAAAGAAAAAAGAGAGCGAAAAGCCGATTATTTGAAAAACAAATTCGGAAAAACCTTTTTTGATTTTTTGGTGACCGTCCACAAGGTCGCTCCCGGAGAAATGAAAATGAAATCATCGAACGCCACATACGCCGCCAAAGAGCTCAAAAAATATCTTGAAGAAAAAAATATCCCTCTTGAAAATGTAATTTTATCGAATTTCGATTGCGACACTTGCGCTCATCCGCGATATTTCGCGGCGCTCACCTGGAAATACATCACCGAACCGAAACGGCTGCGGTTTGCTTATCAGCCGCTCCCGATGTACCACAACAACATCTGGGATACGAACGCGTTCGTCCGGATCATCGTCACCGGCTCATCGTTCTGGCATATGGTGGAAGCAATGCGTCCGGAACATATGGTGACGTTTTCATCGCACTCCGAAGCCTTCAAAACGATTGTCGATGTCGGCTATTGGCCGGTGAATATCATCTCCGAAGACAGCCTGATTTTTTGGAAATGTTACACTCATTTCGACGGCGATTATGAAGTAAAGCCGATTTATCTTCCCGTTTCGCTCGACGCGGTTTTGGCGAATTCTTACTGGAAAACAATTGTTAATCAATATAAGCAAAAAAGGCGCTGGGCGTACGGCATTGAAAATTTTCCGCTTCTTGCGCGGGCGTTTCTCGCGAACAAAAAAATACCTTTCGGCAAAAAAGCGCGCTATCTTCTGGTGATGCTCGAGGGCCACTGGTCCTGGGCGACAAACGCTTTTATCATCGCGCTTCTTGGGTGGCTTCCGGTGATAATCGGCGGTCCGGCGTTCAACCAGTCGGTGCTCGCGCATAACCTGCCGTATATCACGAGATATCTCATGAACGCGGCGCTCATCGGCCTCGTTATTTCGATGTTTTTGAGTTTGATGCTGCTTCCGCCGCGCCCGGCGAAATACTCCCGCAAACGCTATATCTATATGTTCCTTCAATGGTTTCTGGTCCCGGTTACCGCGCCGTTTTTGGGCGCCATGCCGGCCGTCGATTCCCAAACCCGAATTCTTTTCGGCAAATATTTCGGCGAATTCTGGGTGACGGAAAAAGTGCGGAAAGAGCACTCTGTCGAGGTTTCACCTCGACAGCAATAAAAACAAAAATATGGAGGATTTTGAAGACAAAAAACCTGTCGAGGTTTCACCTCGACAACAAAGTTATACTAAACCGGAGGGATTTGTGGTTGGAGAATATTATCATGTTTATAACCGGGGTGTTGAGAAAATTGATGTTTTTCGGGAAGAAAAGGATTTCAGACGTTTTCTAAAATCATTGGCCGAATTCAATACCTCTGAACCGGCTTATAAGATAGACAGGGCAAATCGTAAAGGTTTGAACGTTGATAAAAGGCCATATGTTGAAATTATCGCTTATTGTCTTAATCCAAATCATTTTCATTTACTCTTGAAACAAGCTGCAGAAAGCGGAATTTCTGAATTTATGCGTAAGATAGGAACGGGCTACACGATGTATTTCAACAAAAAATACGAAAGAACCGGAGCTCTTTTTCAGGGAAAATTCAAATATAGTCGTGTAAAAACAAACGAATATCTACTTTATTTATCCGCTTATATTAACTTGAATTGCGAAGTCCATGGAATCGCCAAAGCTGAGAAATATATGTGGTGCAGCTTCAAGGAATATATAAGTGGCAAGGATATTTTGTGCCGAAAAAATATTATCATAGAACAGTTCAAGAATTTAGATGATTATAAAAAATTTACCGTCGAGAATGCTTTTGCAGCTCGTGAGAAAAAAGAATTTGATAAATTAATGTCCCCCTCGGGGAATGGGAGAAATTCCCTCGCCTTTAGGCGAAGACTT